>CAZHBD010000008.1:0-25768 GCA_964530555.1 uncultured Candidatus Saccharibacteria bacterium
GATGAAATATACGGCCGGTAGTCGCCGAACAGCACGAGAATACGAGAAGGACCTTGTCACACAGTGGAAGCAAAATAAGACCTTCGAGAAGTCGGTCGAGCAACGACCGAAGAGCGACGCGTTCGTTTTTTACGACGGGCCACCGTTTTTGACCGGCACACCACACCACGGTCACCTACTTGTGTCGACTATTAAGGATACGGTTGCTCGCTACCAAGCAATGCAAGGTAAGCGAGTAGAACGAGTATGGGGCTGGGATTGCCATGGCTTACCGGCTGAAGTATTCGTAGAAAACCAACTGGGTATCAAAAATAAGAAAGAAATTGGTGAAAAGATCAGTATAGCTGATTACGTACAAGCATGTCGTGCGGCTATGGTGAAGACGGGCACTGAGTGGGAAGATACCATTGACCGACTGGGTCGTTGGGTGGAGTTTAAGGGTGCCTACAAGACCATGGACAACGAATACATGGAATCGGTTTGGTGGGCCTTTAAGAAGCTTTATGAAGAAGGCAAGATTTACGAGGGTGAGAAGATATTGGTGTACTGCACCAAAGATGCTACTCCCATATCTAAGTCAGAAGTGGCCATGGAGAATAGTTATCAAGTAGACACCGACCCTAGTGTTTTTGTATATTTCCAGCTGGAAGATTCAGATGAGTACCTACTAGCCTGGACAACAACTCCTTGGACATTGCCCGCTAACGTAGCTATCGGCGTAAATGAGGCAGAGGAGTACTCCTTAATTGAGCACGCAGGCAAGAAGTTTTATGTGGCTACCGAAGCCCTCCAGCGTGTCATGACTGACGCAAAGCACCAATCTTTAGCCTACACGATAGTGAAGACTGTTAAGGGTAAGGAGCTGGTCGGTAAACGTTATAGCCCTTTGTTCGAAAATCGTGGGCCAGAAGCGCACAAAGTTTTAGCCGCGGATTTTGTTACTACAACTGACGGTACAGGTATTGTCCACGAGGCTCCAGCTTACGGCGAAGAAGATTACGAGCTGTGTAAGGCCGCGGGAGTCCCAATTGTGTCACTGGTGGATGAAAACGGTCACTACACCGAAGGCCGGTGGCAAGGTCAGAATATCTGGGATGTTAACAAAGAAATAGCCAAAACCCTCGTACAAGAAGGGCAAGCGCTTAAAGTTGAGTATATTCAGCACGATTACCCACACTGTCACCGCTGCGGTACAAAACTTATGTATCGTGCGCACCCGAGTTGGTTTATGGATATTCAATCACAAAAGCACGAAATGCAAAGTGCTACAGACAAGACCCATTGGGTGCCAAGCGTACTAAAAGAGGGCAGATTCCATAATATTATTGATTCTGCACCCGATTGGAACTTGTCTCGTGACCGTTATTGGGCCACGCCCATCCCGGTATGGAGGGGTGTTCGCAATGATGGTACTGAAGTGGTTAAAGTTGTCGGTAGCTTTGAAGAATTCAAGGAGCTAACCGGAAAGACACTGGACGATTATCACCTACCCATGGTTATGGATGTTACGTTTGTGTGCGATGGAGTGGAAATGCACCATATTGGCAAAGTGTTGGACTGCTGGTTTGAAAGTGGCTCAATGCCTTTTGCACAGTTCCACTATCCTTTCGAAAATAAGCAGAAGTTTGAGGATGGGTTCCCAGCCGATTTTATTACAGAGGCCATCGACCAAACCAGGGGCTGGTTCTACAGTCTAACCGCAGTAAATGTGGCCTTATTTGGTAAGTCTCCATACAAAAATCTAATTTGCACCGGTTTCATTAATGCTGCCGACGGCAAGAAGATGAGTAAAAAACTCAAGAACTATACCGACCCAATGGAACTCATGGATAAGTACTCGGCAGACTCATTTCGCATGCTGATGCTCACCAGCCCTTTAACACGCGGTGAAGACTTTTCGCTCAGTGATAAAGATGTCGGCGATGTAGCCCGCAAACTTGGTATGATCTGGAACATGTACGATTTCTTTACCATGTACGCCGAAGTAGACAAGTGGGAATACAACGGCAAACTCCACGATCCAACTGGCCAGCTCAACAACCCGCTGGATCATTGGATTGTCAGCCGGATTCACCAACTTGTGTCAGAGGTGGGTACAGGCATGAATAATTACCAACTTGCTGAGGCTGTACGACCGATTCTGCCATTTATTGATGATGCTAGTAACTGGTATGTGCGCCGAAGTCGTCGCCGGTTTTGGAAGAGCGAAGATGATCGTGACAAAAACGACGCCTATCGAACGCTGCATTACGTGTTGGTGCAATTGAGTATGGTCATGGCACCATTTACACCGTTCTTGGCCGAAGAGCTATATCAGAAGTTAACAGGCGGGGAGTCGGTGCATTTGCTTGATTGGCCACAAGTTGGCCATAGCAATGAGCTACTGGTAACGCGGATGGAGCTGGTACGAAGTATTATCAATGACGGCTTACGGCAACGGGCAGCCGCAGGAGTGAAGGTGCGCCAGCCACTCCAGGCTGTCCATGTGACTGCATCTGCTGCGCAGTTTAAAGATTTTGATCCTGCGCTCGAAGAAATTATCCTCGAGGAACTAAATGTTAAAACGCTCGAGCGTCACACTGGTGATAAGCTGGGGGTCAGGCTTGATCTTAGCCTTACTCCGGAGCTAATGCGTGAAGGACTTTCTCGTGAAGTGATCCGTTTTATACAAAACGCGCGTAAACAAGCAGGATTGCAGGTTAATGATCGAATAGTGCTGGAGCTCCATACAGACGATCCTGAGCTACAAAAAGCCTTAGATGAACACAGTGGCGTTATCAAGCAAGAAACACTGGCAGACAGCGTAAAAATGGCTGAAGCAAAATTGCAGCACATAACTGTGCTTGATCTGGCAGGCACTAGTTTAACCATAGGTTTAGAAAAGGCCTAGACGCTCTTTACAGGGGCCAAGCAATCTGGTACTATCTATTGGTATCTTTTTCTAAGAAGGAAATAAATGAAAAAAGCTGTGATTGCCACTGGCGGTAAACAATACGTTGTTTCCGAAGGCGAAACCATCGAAGTTGAAAAGTTAGCCGCAGACAAAAGTGTCAACTTTGTCCCATTGCTGGTTATTGACGGTGATAAAGTCACTGTTGGCAAGCCAGAAATTGAAGGGGCAGAAGTAACGGCTAGTGTCGTCGAACAAGAAGTGAAGGCCGACAAGGTCGTCGCTATTCGCTACAAAGCTAAAAAGCGCGTGCATAAGCTCCGTGGACATCGTCAGCGACACACACTAATCAAAATCGATAAGATAGCCTAAGCTAGAATTATTAAGCACAAGAGTCCGGGGAAGCCCGGATTTTTTATTTGCTATAGACATAGCCATATTTTGCTAGCCGTATAATACTAGTTAAGTATTTGTCGATGTGTTTTGCGTTTAAGAGAGAACTGACTTATGCTTATATAGAGTGAGAAAAGAAACATGGGAAAAGTAATTGCCGTACTGAATCAAAAGGGAGGCGTAGGTAAGACTACGACTGCTATTAACGTAGGGGCGTACCTCGCGAAGCGCGGTAAAAGTGTGCTACTGGTTGATTTGGACCCTCAGGGCAATGCAACGAGTGGCCTTGGTCTAAACAAGCAGCAGATCGAGATAACAATGTACGACGTACTGTTCAAGGCGACAGACCTAGCGCATATAGTACGCGATACAGCCATTGATGGGTTGCGAATTGCCCCAACCAGTCAGCAGCTAGCGGCCGCGGAAATTGATCTAGCCAGCGAACAACGACGAGAGTTCCGTTTGCAAGAAGTACTGAGCACTATGATATATGATTATGTGTTGATCGATTGCCCGCCAGCTCTCGGTTTGCTCACAATTAACGCGCTGACAGCAGCGCGGTATGTTTTAATACCGGTACAAGCAGAGTACTATGCTCTAGAGGGGTTGAGTCAGTTATTATCAGTCGTCCAGCGTGTTCGGCAAGGCTTAAATCCTCAGTTACAACTTTTGGGTGTGGTGATAACCATGTATGATGGTCGTACCAGTCTTTCTGACCAGGTTTTAGGGGAGGTAAAAAAGCATTTTGGAGATAAAGTGTTTACGACTATTATTCCGAGGAACGTTCGACTAGCTGAAGCGCCAAGCTTTGGTAAGGCAATTATGGAGCACGATAAATGGTCAAAGGGCGCCCGTAGCTACAAACAGCTTGCTAAGGAGGTAGAACAGCGTGCCGGCTAAAATAAAAGGCCTCGGGAAGGGCTTTGATGCACTATTGCCCCAGGATTTTGATCAAACGATCCTGACTGATACTCGCGACGGGCTACAACAGGTACCCGTAGAGAGAATAAAGCCGAATCCAGAGCAGCCCCGTAAACATTTTGACGAACGAGCGTTGAGTGACCTCGCGCAGTCGCTTCGAGAGCATGGGGTTCTACAGCCGTTAGTGGTTACACCACATGGTGACACATACTACTTGATTGCTGGCGAGCGCCGTTGGCGAGCAGCCCAGCTTGCTGGGCTGGCTAAAGTGCCAGTAGTCGTACGAAGTGCAGAGCAATTAGAGCGTCTTGAGCTAGCGCTGGTTGAGAATGTGCAACGAGTTGACCTGTCGCCTCTAGAGCAAGCTGCCTCAATCCAGTACTTGCACGAACAATTCAGTCAGGGCTATGAGCAGATTGCTAAACGGCTCGGGAAGGCAACAACCACAGTCCATAACATTGCCCGTCTGTTGCAATTGCCCGAAGACGCCAAAACAGCGTTGCACGAACAACGTATTACCGAGGGTCACGCTCGAGCAATTCTGGCACTGAAAGATGCCAAAGCACAACAGACTTTGCTCCAGCTAATCATCCAGAACGGCTGGTCGGTTCGACAGGCTGAACGATATGTCACGGCCCAAAAACAAGGTGTTAAATCAACCCAAGCGGCTCAAAAGCGCGTGGCTACCACAACCCCCCAGACCGAAAAACTGAGCGCAAGACTCAAGACGGCTGTGACGCTGCGTCGAACAGCCAAAGGTGGCAAGATTGAGATAAGCTTCTCATCCGAGACGGAACTCAAGCGAATTATTCAGACGCTGACAAAAAATTAAAAAACTTTACTTTTGCCGAAGGGATACACGCGAAGGGCTAACTTACCGACAATATCCTTTGCGGCCACCGGTCCAAAATATCGGGAATCAAGCGAATTAGTACGATTGTCTCCGCATACATAGACTGAGTTTTCAGGAACCGTTAGATCCACGTCGCCTGGGGTCGTGACGATAACTTTACCATATGGGGCATCGTCTGGCTTAAAGCCATCAGGGTGTACCTTGTTGTAAACAGTAATACCACCATTCTTCACTACCACGCGTTCACCCGGTAAGGCGATGACGCGTTTGATAAGCTGGCGACTCTGTTGGCTGCCAAAGGTGCTATTTTCAACGCGATTGAAGATAATAATGTCACCGCGGTGAGGCAGGTATGACTTGCCGGTAATACGCGAAACTGTTTTTGGCAATTTATAGACAATCAGACGATCTTGATTCTGAAGGGTAGTCTCCATGCTAGGTCCGTCTACCTCGTAGCTCTGAAAGACAAAGGCAGTTAACGTGAGGGCGATCAGGGGGGCAATAACCAAAATTGCTATGGTTGAAAGCGCACCCTTAATGCCGTCCTGGACGCTAGTTGGTTGACTGCTGTCCTCGGCTGTCGTCTCGGAAACATGGCTATCATCAGGAGCGCGCGGTGGTGTGGGAGGGACGGGAGCTGGTGCCGACGGAGTCGGGCTGATAGGTTGTTGTTCCATGGTTTTTCACTATACCCGAAAAGGAAGTAAAGTGCACATGTTTAGATGACATCAATTCATCAGCAGATCTTCAGCTCGTTTGCTATAATTAACATACGTAATGAGACAAATCACAGCTAAGATTAAGCCCGCTAGTGGGTTTTCGCATTTTGTACACATTGCTCTCACGAGCTTATTGCCGGCGTTGTTGTTCATATTTGTACGCACGCGTTTTTATCAGTTGGCCGCGCTATTAATTTTGCTCAGCAAATGGCGTATGTTTGCGGTGAAACCACGGCACTGGCCAGCGAATATACGCGCCAACGCGATCGATCTAATTGTTGGCTTGTCGGTGCTAGTCTTCATGGCGCATAGCAGTTCGCAGTTGCTTCAACTCGTTTGGGCAGTAGCATATGGTGTGTGGCTGCTCTTACTAAAGCCGCAGTCAACGATCTGGGGGGTATCACTGCAGGCCTTAATAGGACAAGCAGTCGGCCTGACGGCTTTGTTTTTGGTTTGGGGGGCAAGCCCAATCTACATTCTGGTTCTCGCTAGTTGGGGCATCGCATACTCCGCGGCTCGTCACTTTTTCGCAAACTTTGAAGAAGATTTGACCCGATTTCTGGCCTATGTGTGGGGCTACTTCGCTGGCGCATTGGTGTGGTTACTTGGACATTGGCTGCTGTTTTATGGCCCGATTGCACAACCGGCATTGCTATTGTCGGTTATCGGCTTTGGTTTAGGGGGTATGTACTATCTCGAGAAAACTGATCGAATCACACCTACGGTGCGGCGTCAGTTATTGTTCGTAATGATGGCCATTGTCGTTATTGTAGTAACGTTCTCGGATTGGGGTGACAAAACGATTTAGTAATAAGGGAGGGGTATGAAATTATTCGGAAAAGAACCAAAGCTCACACAAACTTATCGTGCTACTGATCGTAAGCGGTCAGCAGCTATAGCGTTGTTGCTACTGTCGTGCCTGAGCTTAGGTTACGTAGGGGGCTGGATAGGCAGCCGTTCGAATAACGGAGTCTTAGGCAAAAATCAGGCGGTGAATCGCCAAGTTATTTCAAGCGAGAGCCAGCTCATTAGCGAGATAGCTAAAACAGTTGGCCCGAGTGTTGTCTCTGTAAACGTAATGGGAACGAGCGCTAGTAGCAACTTCTTCGGGTTCTCGCAGCAGGAAGAGAGTGCCGGTACGGGGGTAATTATAAGTGATGATGGTGTAATTATGACCAACCGACATGTGGTGCCGGCGAATAGTACATCGGTGACTGTAACCTTATCAGACGGTACGACGCTGGACAAAGTACAGGTTATTGGTCGTACAAACGATAATGACTCACTAGATATCGCCTTTCTGAAAGTCCAGGACAAGAAGGGTAAAACACTGCCTGCAGCTAGGCTTGGCGACTCTTCAAAGATGCAGGTCGGTGATAAGGTTGTGGCGATCGGTAATGCGCTTGGGCAGTTTCAAAATACCGTAACATCAGGTATTATCTCTGGCTTCGGCCGTAACCTGACTGCCGGCGACGAATCAGGCTCAAGCAGCGAAACCTTACAAAACCTATTCCAAACAGATACGGCTATCAATCGGGGCAACTCTGGCGGCCCACTTGTTAATACTGATGGCCAGGTAATTGGTGTAAATACTGCGGTAGCGGGCAATGCGGAGAATATTGGATTTGCAATACCGATCAATGACTTACGGGGCTTGATTAAGAGTGTACTCACCAAGGGCAAGCTCGAGCGACCATATTTAGGGGTTCGGTATGTCACTTTGACCGATGACTATGCATATCAATATAACCTGTCGGTAAAACGAGGCGCCTATCTGGCTCCGAGCTCAGGACAGGCTACTGTGTTAAACGGCAGCCCCGCTGACAAGGCAGGCCTCAAGGAAAAAGACATCATTACGAAGATCGATGATACTGCTATTGACGAGAATAATAGTTTGACGTCGGTATTGGGACGTCACTTGGTTGGCGATAAAGTCACACTAACGATTATTCGAGATGGAAAAGAGCAAAAAGTCACTGCCACTCTCGAAGCAGCACCCAGTCAGTAAGCTTGCGCTCTAATTTTTAGAAAAGAGTTGTCCAAGACCTTGCGTGCGCTCTAGTGCATAACCGGCAATCTGAGCCAAACTTTGCAGCGTTGCATGCTGGCTTTGCAGCGATTCGGTAATAACGTACCCAGGCGGTGAGTTATGTAGTTGACTCCACAGGCGGCGATACTGATCGAGGCCATCATTTCCTGAAAAAAGAGCTTGAGACGGCTCTTTGGTAAGATCGGGCTTAGAAGTCAGTGATTTGGGAACGTAGGGCAGGTTGGCCACAATCGCATTGTATTGGCAGGGTTCTGGCCCAAGAAGGTCCGCAATAAGAATGGTAACTGACTTCGATAGTCCAAAATGTTTGACATTCTGAGTTGCCACTTTGAGCGCTGCTTCGCTAATGTCACTTATGGTTATTGCCCACTCAGGGCGTTCTAGGGCAAGCGTGATGCCGATAATACCCGAACCGGTTCCCATGTCGAGTACACGTAAGGACCGCTTGGGTAGATCCAGCGCTAGCGCTATAAGATCTTCGGTCTCAGGTCGAGGTACCAACACATCTTTTGTGATAACGAAGTCCCGTCCATAGAACTCTTTATGACCGAGTAAATATGCAATCGGCTCCCAAGTTGCCCGCCGCCGGAGTAGGCTTAACAAGCGGTGCCACGCAGCTTTGGTGAGAGCAGTTTCTGGGTGGGCTAACAGTTGTGCCTTGGACTTCTGAAGCACCTCACTAAGCAACAACAAACAGTCAAGCCGTGCTGACTGAATGCCGGCTTCTGATAACAGTTGTGTAGCATAAGCGAGGGCTTCAGCTACGTTCGCTGGCTTCGATTTGCTGCTCATAAGATTGTAAGGCTTCGATGATATCGTCAATGTTGCCATCAAGGGCGCTGGGAATATTGCTTCGCGAAAAGCCGATACGATGGTCGGTGATGCGGTCTTGAGGGAAGTTATAGGTACGAATTTTTTCGCTGCGGTCGCCCGAGCCAATCAGCTTGCGGCGAGCATCGGACAGTTGCTTTTGTTCCTCTTCAATTTTCATTTGGAGCAAGCGTGAGCGTAAAACACCCATGGCTTTCTCCTTGTTCTTTATCTGGGATTTTTCGTCCTGACATGTAACAACCAGGCCAGTAGGCAGGTGCGTAATCCGAACGGCCGAATCGGTAGTGTTAACCGACTGACCGCCGTGGCCACTGCTGCGGTAGACATCAATTCGTAAATCACCGGGGTTGATTTCAACATCAGTCTCTTCGGCTTCGGGCAAAACCGAAACGGTTACGGTGCTGGTGTGAATTCGGCCTTGGCTTTCGGTTGATGGGACGCGCTGCACGCGGTGGACGCCAGCCTCGAATTTGAGATATTTGTAAACATCTACGCCACGAACAGCGAAGATAACTTCTTTAAAACCACCAACTTCGCTAGGGCTTTCATCAATCAGTTCAACTGCCAAACCCTTGAGTTCACTCCATCGAGTGTACATCCGGAACAGATCACCGGCAAATAAGCTCGCTTCGTCACCACCAGCAGCTGCACGGATTTCAACAATAGCGTCTCGTTCGTCGTTAGGATCTTTGGGAGTCAGCAGTTCGGCAAGTTCAGTCTCCACTGCCATAAGGCGGCTCTCAATAGTTTCGAGCTCGCTTTTGGCGAGTTCAGCCAGTTCCTTATCATTATCAGCACTCATGTCTTGTGCGGCTTTTTGATCTCCGATGAGCCGCTGCTTTTGGTCAAACAAGTCAATAATTCTTTCTAACTCACTCTGACGACGTGCCAGTTTAGGGTAATCTTTGGAGCTAAAGATCGCCGGATCTTGTAGTCTAGCCTGAAGCTCAGTGAACTCTTGTCGTAATCGCTGTTCAGTTGTTTCCATAGTTTCCTCCAGTATAAAAGAAAAACAGCCTGGAACATAAACTTCAGGCTGTTTCGGTAGGGCTACTTATCGTTTTGTTGCTGGAGCACCAATCTTTTGGGCTTCAGGCTGCTTCTTGGTGCGCGACTTACTGGCACGGGCGACTGCAGCCTCTTTCTTCTTGGCCGCAGCAGCGGCACGAGCTTTGAAGCGGTCGACACGGCCTTCGATGTCAACAAGTTTTTCCTGACCAGTAAAGAACGGGTGAGAAGCGCTGCTAATATGCACGCTCACTAGTGGATATTCCTTGCCATCGGTATACTTGACGGTTTCATCGCTCGCAACAGTTGAGCGCGTTAAAAACATCTCACCATTGTTGAGGTCTTTAAAAACAACTAAGCGGTAGTTATCAGGATGTAAATCTTTTTTCATAGACAAGTGACGATTATACACATCTGTCCGACTTCGGTCAAGACAGACTTGCACCACTAGATCGTATCTGTTATTATTACAAGCACAATATTAGTAAGCAGGTGAGTGAAAAATCCTCTTGGCCTGGCCCGTGCAGGGAAGGTTTGAGCAGTACTCTACCGAAGCGAAAGGATTACCATGGCATCAACAGATGTTGATATTAAACAACTTTTAGAAGCTGGCGCACATTTTGGTCACAAGACTAGTCGTTGGCACCCCAAAATGGCGCCATATATTCACAGCAAGCGCGAAGGAACCCATATTATCGATTTAACCAAGACGGTTGACGCTCTTGAGGACGCGCTAGCATTCCTGGAGAAAACTGCTGGCGAGGGCAAGCAGGTACTGTTTGTTGGCACCAAACGACAAGCCAAGGAAGTAATCAAACAGGCTGCCGAAGAGGCTGGAATGCCCTATGTCGTTGAACGTTGGCTGGGTGGAATGCTTACCAACCAAAGCACTATCAGTGGCCGTATTAAGCACCTTAAAGACCTCGAAGTGCATATGGACTCCGGTTCGTTTGCGAACAAGTACAACAAGCTTGAGATTCAGCGCTTTCAGGAGGAAATCGATCAGATGAACTTCCTGTACGGAGGTATTAAGCATATGGCCGCTAAGCCAGGTGCCTTATTTATCGTCGATATCATTGCTGAAGCCAATGCAGTGCGTGAGGCTCATAAGCTTGGCGTTCCAATCGTGGCGGTCGTAGATACCAACGCCGATCCTAGTGCGGTTACCTACCCAATTCCAGCTAATGACGATGCAATTAAGACCATCCAGCTTATTACGGACTATGTAAAGCAAGCAGTTCTTAAGGGCAAGGCAAAATTAAAAACCACAGCCGCAGACCCTAAAGCTGAAACAAAGGATTAGGGTGTGCCTGGTCTAGAGGAAAATGAACAGGTCATTTCAGATGCCCTCCGGGTAACACAGGAGTGGCTCACTCGGGGATTTACTTTCGAGGCCAGTCTAACCATGGGAGCCTTAGAGGCAATGGTGGCTGCAGACGAGAGGGACGGAATGCCTCCGGCACTTCTCATGGCACCTGAAGCGCTTGATCAAGTCGCAGCAATATTAGGTAGAACGGCAAAAGTACTAACTCAGTAATAAATAGGAGAAGGATATGGCAATATCATTAGAAGATGTAAAACGATTAAAGAATCTTACGGGCGTTGGTCTGACAGACGCTAAAAAGGCTCTGGAAGAGGCTGGTGGAGATTTTGATAAAGCCCTTGAAGCGATGCGTAAAAAAGGCCTGACCAAGGCCGAAAAACGAGGGGAGCGCGAAGCTCGTGCTGGTGTGGTTGGGACCTATAACCATGACAGCCGCATTGGCGTTTTAGTTGAAGTAAACTGCGAGACTGACTTCGTAGCCCGAAATGAGATATTTGTAGATCTTGTGAAAGACCTCGCGATGCACATCGCCGCGGCTGCTCCAGAGTATGTATCTAGCGATAATATCCCAGCCGAAATCCGCAACAAAGCACAAGTCGAGTTTACGGAAAAGGCGAAAGCTGAAGGTAAACCAGAGAACATGCTCGACAAGATTGTCGATGGCATGCTTGCTAAGCACTTTGCTGAGAAGTGTTTATTAGATCAGCCATTTGTTAAGAACCCAGATATTACCGTTGACCAATTGGTTAAAGAGCATATTGCTAAGCTGGGTGAAAACATTGTGGTTCGTCGTTTTGCTCGTCTAGCTCTAGGTGAAGTTGAAGCCTGACCCAGGGTTCGTTCTCCGTGGACGGCTATTCTTTGACAGCACCAAATGACATGGTGCAAGGGCTCTTTACGCAGTATAATAACCTGAGAAATAAGCAGGACAGCATTCTATGAACCCACAGCAAATAATCGAAGATACGAAGCAGAAACTTAGCCAGGCAGCAAGCCACTTCAGTGAAGACCTAAAGAAACTACGTACTGGTCGTGCCAATGCGGGCATGCTTGATGGTGTGATGGTGGAGGTGTATGGGACCAGCATGCCACTCAATCAAGTTGCTTCTGTTGCTACGCCCGAATCCCAGCTGCTTCAGATTACGCCGTTTGACCCTAACAATCTGCAGGCTATTACCACAGCTATTCGCGATAACCAGTCGCTAGGACTTAACCCGGCAGATGATGGGCGCGTGGTTCGGGTGCCAATCCCACCCCTTACTGAGGAGCGGCGTCGTGAGATTACCAAACAGGTGGGCGCCAAGCAGGAAGAGTGTATGGTGCGTTTGCGTAATATCCGCCACGAATCGCTTGACCGGATAGAAAAAGCCAAGAAAGACAAAGAGATCGGTGAAGATGATGCTAAACGGCTGACTCAACAAATCGAAGATGCAATGAACAACACTAAGGCTGCGGTTGAAGCTTCGGCCAAAGTTAAAGAACAAGAAATAATGACTGTTTAAAAGCTGCAGGGTATAATTGGGGGACATGTCACAAACTTCAGCTGCTTCTACGCCAGTACACCTAGGGCTTATTCTTGACGGGAACCGCCGTTGGGCAAAAGCGCACCAGTTACCAACATTTGAGGGGCATCGTAAGGGCTATGAGAATCTGAAAACAATTGCCCGAGCAGCGCATCGCAAAGGCGTTCAATATGTCAGTGCCTATGTTTTTTCGACCGAAAACTGGAACCGCAGTAAAGAAGAGGTTGATTACCTGATGCAACTTCTCCTATGGGTTTCAAAGAATGAAGTAAAAGAACTCGACAAAGAAAACGTCAGAGTTCTGTTTGCTGGAAGCAAAGAGAGATTGCAGCCAAAAATCGTTAAAGCGATAGCGGACGCTGAGGCACGAACTCGAAACAATACGGGTGGAACGCTACTACTCTGCCTTAACTACGGGGGGCATGAGGAGATTATAACGGCTGCTAATAAAGCTATATCTGGAGGGGCAACAGAGCTTAGTGCTGAGCTGATTGAACAAAATTTGTATGCACCTGACGTACCGGACGTCGATCTGTTAGTAAGAACTTCTGGAGAGCAGCGCATCAGTAATTTTATGCTGTGGCGTGCGGCGTATAGTGAACTCTACTTCAGCCCCAAAATGTGGCCAGAATTTGACGAAGCAGATCTAGACGACGCACTAGAAGAGTTTAGCCATCGGCATAGGAGGTTTGGAAAATAATGTCAGGATTATTGCTAGCGTTGGGACTGATATTATTCGTATGTCTGGTCGTTGTTCATGAATTTGGCCATTTCTTGGCAGCTCGACGGGGCGGTGTAGAGGTTGAGGAATTTGGTATTGGGTTTCCGCCGCGAGCCTGGGGTCGAAAGCTCAAGAGTGGTATGTTATTGTCGATAAATTGGCTGCCACTTGGTGGTTTTGTCAGGCTGAAAGGTGAGCATGACGCCGACACACATCAAGGTAGCTTTGGTGCGGCAAGCCTGTCGACCAAAGTCAAAATCATGGTGGCGGGAGTCGGCATGAATCTCCTGACAGCATTTTTACTTTTTACATTTTTGGCACTGGTTGGTATGCCAAAACTGATAGATAATCAGTTTACGGTCGAGCGAGATACGAAACAGCTAAAAAATAGTGTCCTAGTCGGTTACGTTGAGGAGAATTCCCCAGCTAGTAAAGCTGGTCTGCGCCAGCGTGACGAGATTATTTCGGTCAATGGAGTTACAGGCGCCACAGGAGCAACACGTATATCGACGCAAGAACAGTTACCTGAAGTCACACGTGCTTTACAAGGACAGAAGGTAAATGTGGAGATACGGCGTGGCGGTAAGCTGCAGACTTTACATACGCAACTGCGCAGTACCGCGGAAGTAGATGCCAGTAAGAAAACCGCTGAGCCCAAAGGCTACCTGGGAATTACGCCTACCGAACTTACGATCAATCGTTCGTCCTGGTCTGCGCCGATTGTGGCGGCTGGACTCATCAAACAACTGACGCAATTGACTTTGCAAGGGATTGGCCATGCGCTGGGCGGATTGTTTCAGGGTAACGTTAGCCAGGCTAGTTCGCAGGTTTCGGGGCCGGTTGGCGTCTTCGTTCTCCTGAAGGACGGCAGTCTGTTGGGGTACCAGTTTGTGCTCATGATTATTGCTATCATCTCCTTAACGCTTGCGATCATGAATGTCTTGCCCATACCGGCGCTTGATGGTGGCAAGTTGTTCGTTATGATGGTGTATCGAGCGTTACACAAGCGCTTAACACCTTTTGCCGAAGATCGAATCCATGGGACTGGTTTTGCGCTGTTGATGCTATTGTTTGTCCTAATAACTGTAGTAGATATTAAGAGGTTTTGGTAGCAATGTTTGTGAACGGTCTACTGGCCTTCCCGTTGATCGCGATAGCGGCCTATGGATTGGTTCGATTTTTTGCAGTGCCTTCGAAACAGGAGACAAGCGATGTGCCGAAGCATCGCACGAACATGGCATTGGAAGTTGTGGCTATCGCAGTATTTATCTATTTCTTTTCGCAGATTGCTGGGTACCTTGTGGCCGATCGAGCGGCACGACTAGTTTCCCGAACCCCTGAGTGGTTACAAAATTCAGTAACTGGCCAATTTTTCTTGATCCTCACCGTAGAAGTACTAACGCTCGGGCTACTGTTCTGGTTTTTGCGACGCCGCGGCCAAAAGTTAGCAGATATCGGCTTGAAGGACAAGCCAAGTATCACTGATATAGGGTACATTCTGATCGGTTATTTAGTGTATTTTGTTGCGTATCTCATGCTGGTGAGTCTCATCAAGGTGCTAGTGCCGGCCTTAAATGTCAATCAGGCGCAGCAGATTGGCTTTGAGCAAGCACAGGGTGGTCAGTTAGCCCTGGTATTTGTTAGTCTGGTGATCTTGCCACCAGTTACCGAAGAGATACTGATGCGCGGCTTTTTGTATTCGGGCTTAAAGCGTTCGCTGCCACAACATTCTGCGACAGTCATTACTAGTATGTTGTTCGCGGCAGCCCATCTGCAGGCAGGTTCCGGTGCGCCGTTGTTGTGGGTGGCCGCAATTGATACATTTGTACTATCTTTGATACTGATCCAGCTTCGTGAGCGCACAGGTGGTAAACTATGGGCGCCCATGGGATTGCACGCGCTCAAGAATGGTATCGCCTTCATCGGACTGTTCGTTCTGCATGTTGCTAAATAACTAAAACGTGATATTATTTACATATGTTTTTGCAAGAAATGCTTAATTTTACTCCGCCAGCCCCAGTCTGACACTGGAGGCTATGCTAACTTTTGCAAAATAACTAAATAATCAGCGACAAGAACGGCCTCCAGGCCGTTTTTTATATCTTGTTACTATTGGAGAGACTATGGAAACGACGAGAATATTGCATGGCACAGAGAAGTACTGCAAACACAAGGTTGGCGTCAAGCAGTAGCCAACCTGGGGCTCACAGAGTACGAACTGTCGGATAGTAGCTGCATTGTAGGAGTAGGTTTGGCAGACACAGTAGCGTATGGTAGGTTAAGTATTCGAGACTTACACAAGGGAGTAGCGTGGGCAAACGCTCATGATCATGAAACTCTGCTGTTACTGGGAGACATATTCAGCGAAGGTATGGATGAAGGTGATCGCACTGAGGCGTTCGCCAGAAGGTTGGCGCATTGTGCTGGCCGATCAGCTTTGGGTTTAGTGGGAAGCAACGAGCGGTTATATTCATATCATGCGCTGCATAAAGATCGCTTGCGTCGAAACGGTCCGGACTTACAAGCAGCACTTTTGGGGATAGGCGTTTATACAATGGATATCACGAGAATTCAGATAGTGCGATAGAATAGGAGTAAGGAACAAAACATGAAAGTATCACAACTGTTTACTAAGACCAGTAAAACCGTGCCTTCTGACGAGGCGGCAAAAAACGCACAGTTACTCATTAAGGCTGGCTTTGTGCACAAAGAGATGGCAGGAGTTTACAGCTACTTGCCCCTTGGGTTACGAGTGCTCAATAAGATTGCTGCCATTGTTCGTGAAGAGATGGATGCTATTGGGGCGCAAGAAATTACCATGCCAGCCCTCCAGGTTAAAGAGCGCTATGAGAAAACCAATCGATGGGACGACTCAGTGGTCGACAACTGGTTTAAAACGAAGCTGGCTAACGGTACAGAGCTTGGTTTAGGCTTTTCGCACGAAGAAAATCTTTCACCTATTGTCAAACAGTACATCAATTCATATAAAGATGTTCCCGTAGCGATATACCAAGTGCAGACCAAGTTTCGCAATGAGCTTCGCTCCAAAAGTGGCTTAATGCGTGGCCGTGAATTCTTGATGAAAGATATGTATTCTTATGCCGCCACGCAAGAGCAGCACGATGAATTCTACGAACGTGCCAAGCAAGCGTACATGCGCGTCTATGAGCGGTTGGGCATTGGTGATCGGACATTCATCACCTTTGCAAGCGGTGGTGTATTTAGCAAATTTAGTCATGAGTTCCAGACGCTTTCTGAAGCCGGCGAAGATACGATATACCTCGATCGAAAAACAAAGCAGGCAATCAATAAAGAAGTCTTTACAGATGATGTTATCGAGCATTTGGGTGTAAAACGGGACGAACTGGAAGAGGTAAAGGCTATCGAAGTGGGCAATATTTTTAGCCTTGGCACTAAATTTACCGAACCTTTTGAAGTTGAGGTAAGCGATGAAGCCGGCAAGCAGCACACATTAATTACGGGGTGTTATGGCATTGGAATTAGTCGCGTTATGGGAACGATCGCCGAACTTTTGAGCGACGATAAGGGCCTTGTTTGGCCCATTGGCATTGCGCCGGCAGCAGTATATCTTATCCGACTTGGTGATTCCGAAACCGTTGTACAAGCGGCCGAAGAATTATATGACACATTGCAAGAGCAAAATATTGAGGTGCTCTATGATGATCGTGATGTGCGTGCGGGGGAGAAGTTTGCCGATGCTGATTTACTGGGTATTCCGTATCGTATGGTTGTCAGCGAAAAAACCCTAGCCACGCAGCAATTTGAGCTGAAAAAACGAACTGAACAAGACACGGTCTTGCTAACTACAGAAGAACTTTTAAAAGTTCTTCAAGGCTAAACAAAGTCTGCTATAATAACCCGGATCCAATAATTCTGTCTGAAATTTGAAACAAGCAATAAGGAGTTCGGTGTACTATGAAGAAGCAATTTTATCTAACTAAAGAGGGAGTTGAAGAACTTCGGGCGGAGCTAGATGAACTAATCGCGCAGCGCGGACCAATTGCTGAGCGCATCAAGACGGCACGCGAGTTTGGTGATCTGAGTGAAAATGCTGAGTATAGTTCAGCTCGCCAAGAGCAGGAACGAGTTGAAGCACGTATCACCGAGATCGAGCATATTCTTCAAAATGTGGAGGTTATCAAGAAGCCTCGAGGTGACAGTAAGGTGCAGCTGGGCTCTTGCGTTAAACTCAAGAGCAAGGGTGGCAAGACTAAAGAGTTTCAGGTAGTTGGTACGGTCGAAGCAGACCCGTTAAACGGAAAAATTTCAGACGAATCGCCAATCGGCCAAGCCCTACTTGGTAAGAAAGAGGGCGAGGATGTTGAGATTGTTACTCCTGCCGACACCACTGTGTATAAAATTGTTGATATTTCCTAGCCCTCCAGGGGTGAATAAGGTAGAATGTAAGCCATGTATTGGCTGAATTCAGTTGCCGATGTAATCGAGCAGCAACATCCTGACGGTGATCTGATTGTCTCGTCTGGTGTTTCGCCTTCGGGTAAATATCATGTAGGTACGTTGCGCGAAGTGCTGACCGCTGACGCAGTGCTGATGGTGCTACGACGTCGAGGACGCAAGGTGCGGCATATCCATTTTGTGGACGATCTTGATGGACTACGGAAAGTTCCCGCTGGCGTACCGGAGGAGTTTTCGCAGTATTTAGGCAAACCGGTCTGTGATGTGCCATCACCAGGTCCGGATGCCGATTCGTATGCGGACTATTACCTCGAGGATTTCATTAGTAACGTTGAAACGCTCGGTATAGACATGGAAGCTGTCAGGAGTCACAAGAAGTATCGTGCTGGCTACTTCGTGCCGTCAATTGAAAAAGCTCTTGAACAGATCGCCGAAATACGTGCTTGTCTTGAAGAAGTCTCGGGTCGAAAGCTCGGTGAAGAATGGTCACCGATCCAGGTGAACATTGACGGCTATCTCAAGAAGCGACCTTTTGTGCGTATAGATACACAGGCCAAACGTCTTACGTACCTTGACGCCGATAACAACGAACAATCAGTCCGTTACGATACTGGTGAGGTGAAACTCGACTGGCGCATTGATTGGCCAGCCCGATGGTGGCAGCTTGGAGTGAGTGTTGAGCCGTTTGGTCGCGACCATGCTACGAAGGGTGGCAGTTACGATACCGGTAAGGCGATTGTAGAGCGTGCTTTTGGTGGCACGGCACCAATCCCAGTCCCATACCAGTTTATTAATAGGGCAGGTGAGACCAAGAAGATGAGCAAGAGTGCCGGAAACACGGTCACTATTTCCGAATTGCTCGAGGTATTGCCCCCGGAGATTGTACGGTATTTTGTGCTGCGTTACGCACCAGATAAACAGCTAAGTTTTGATCAAACCGATGGCATCGTCCGACTCATTGATGAGTATGCTGAACTCTTGGCAAAGTCTAACAAAACAGAGGATGACGAGTTGCTTATCCATGTTTGTTCCAGCACGCTGAAAAGCAATACCATCAGCAATGTACCATTTTCGCATTTGGTCGCAAGTTATCAGGCTGCACTGCGTGATTCTCAAAAGACTCTGGAAATCATCAGTCGTACTGAACATGAGGTGTTAGCTCGGAACCAGTCTGAAATTATCACTGCAGAGCTAAGATATATTCATAACTGGCTGGATAAATGGGCATCAGATGATGTTAAGTTTAGCTTGGCTCAAGACTTATTACCAACACAAGATTTTTCTCAGGCACAGAAAGATTTCTTGGTTGCGCTCGGTGATAAGGTTGTACACGCTCCGTCTGAGGCAGATGGTGTATGGTTTCATAAGGCAATTTATGATCTCAAAGATAGTTCTGGGCTTGAGCCAAAAGAACTCTTTGCCACTTTATATCAGACATTAATCGGCAAAGACTCAGGCCCTCGGGCTGGATACTTCTTGAGCATTCTCCCGCGTGACTGGCTAATCAAGCGTTTGACACTCAAAGCCTAAGTAGATTGCCCCGCCACCTGGTATACTGGTGACAATGATAGAAGTTAAACAAGTTACCAAAATTTACGGCAAAAAGGACAGTGCCTTCAATGCGTTAACTGACATAAACCTTTCGATAAAAGACGGTGCTACGGTAGCAATCATTGGTAAGAGCGGCTCGGGCAAATCCACTCTCATGCATATCATGAGTGGGCTTGATCATCCGACCAGCGGGCATGTTGTCGTCGGTAAATCGGTCTTGCAAGAAATGACTACCAAACAAATAGATGCTTTCCGAGCTCGCGAGATGAGTTTTATCTTCCAGGCGTTTTTTGTGGAGGGGACACAGACATGCTACCAGAATGTAATGCTACCACTTGAAATTGCCGAAGTCAGCCGGCGAGATCGTAAACAAAAAGTTATGGAAGCGCTGGAGGCGGTGGAGCTTGCCGACAAGGCATCGAGTAAGGCTATGAATCTGTCTGGTGGGCAAAAACAGCGCCTCGCTATTGCGCGAGCCATTGTTAATAAACCACAGCTTATTTTTGCCGATGAACCCACCGGCAATCTTGATAGCGCAACGGGTGAAAAAATCATCAAACTGCTATTCGAGCAAAATCGCACACTAGGAAGCACCTTAATAATTGTAACGCACGACGAAGAGCTAGCCTCTCGCTGCCAGATACAGATAGAGCTTAAAGACGGTGAGATTCAGAAAATACATGGCCGTCAAGTAGCTCGAAGGGGTGTGAAATAATGCAGATACAGGACACCATTCGTCGCAGTGGACGCAGTTTGAAGAATGCGAAGTTACGGACAATCCTGACGTCACTGGCAATTGCAGTCGGTGGCTTTACATTGACTCTTACTCTGGCAGCCGGCAATGGGATTCGGGCCTACACCGACAAACTAGTAGCTAGTAACTTTGACCCGGCTGAGCTTATTGTCGGTCGTGATAAGGAAATAGCCAACAATGGCACGCCTTCGGCAGAGCCTCAGGAATACGACGAGTCAGTGTCTTCTTTGTCGGTAGGCGCGCAAGGGAACAGTCTGCAGATAAAACAGGTAACACAGAATGATATTGATGAGCTTCGTAAACTGCCATATGTTGAACAAGTCCGCGAGCTCTACCAGCTAACGGCACGCTACGTAACTCGTGATAACCAAAAACGCTACACCGTAACCATCGAGGCCTATAATCCAGCGCAAAAACCCGAAGTTAAGGTTGGTTCAGTGCCTAGTGGAAACGTTAATATTAGTCATGGTCAGGCGACACTTCCAGAGAACTATATAAAAGTTCTGGGTTTTAAGAGCGATGCTGATGCTCTCGGCAAGACGATTCGAATAAATTTGCAACAACCCTTTGTGGGCGCCTCTCCTGAGCAGACGCTCCAAGCTATCCGTAGTGGGGCAGACTTAAAATCGCTACAGCCTCAAACCAAAATCTATGAATTCAAGATTGTGGCAGTAACTAAAAAAGCTGCAACCAATATCGGCATTGGCGCCTTACCGGTGTTAATTTCGGACATCGATGCCAAAGAGATCTATGACTTTACGACTAAAGGAACGCCAAATTATGGCAAATACACTTATGTGTATTTGCGTGTGAAGGACGGAACCGACACAGCAAAACTCCAAGCAGCCCAGAATGATCTCAAAGCAAGAAAATATTATACCCAGAGTAGTAAGGATATTCAGAAGTCCATAACCCAAATTGTAAACATTCTTCAAGGTTTGGTGGGCGTCTTTGGCCTCATCACCTTAATTGCCTCGATTTTTGGAATTGTAAACACGCAGTATATTAGTGTGCTCGAGCGGACGCGAGAAATCGGTTTGATGAAAGCATTGGGCATGCGAGGTCGTGATCTGCGTCGACTCTTTATGCTAGAAGCTGGCTGGATTGGCTTTTTGGGTGGTCTCATTGGTACTGCCATAGCTCTGCTCGCAGGCATACCCCTAAATCCTTGGGTAAGTAAGAAGCTGGACCTGGGTGCTGGAAATAACCTACTGATTTTCCGGCCAGTTCAGATGATAGTCTTGATCGCGGTCCTGGTGCTGGTGGCAATGATTGCTGGCTATATGCCAGCGCGAAAGGCCGCTAAGCTAGACCCAATAGAAGCATTAAGAACGGAGTAACTATGAAAGCGATTTGGAGCGGACAAACTATTGCAGAAGCAGACAAAGACGATCTTATCTATATCGAGCAAAATTGGTATTTTCCGCCTAACTCGATTAGGAAGGAATTCTTGCAAAAAAGCAATACTCCTTACACGTGCCCATGGAAAGGTGAATGCCAGTATTTTAACGTGGTTTCTGGTGATTCGGTCAGTCAAGATAGCGCCTGGAGCTATCCAGAGCCGAAGCAATCAGCTATCGAGAAAGTAAAAAAAGATTTTAGTAACTACGTCGCGTTCTGGCGTGATGTGCAAGTGGTAGAGTAGTGACTGTTATAACACTCGGCGGCGGTTGTTTCTGGTGCCTCGATGCGGCGTATCGTTTGGTTAAGGGAGTTACCAAGGTGACCTCAGGTTATGCAGGCGGACAGGTGGATGGCCCTGATTATTATGCTGTTGCAACCGGAACAACCGGCCACGCCGAAGTTGTGCAGCTTGAATATAACCCAGAACAGATTAGTTTAGCAGAAATTCTAGACATCTTTTGGGCGGTGCATGATCCGACAACGCCGAACCGACAGGGTAACGATGTAGGAAGTCAGTACCGTTCGATTATTTTGTATTCCGATCAAAAACAAGTAGCAGTCATTCAGCAATCTTTGCAGCGGGCACAAAAGCTATGGCCAGACCCTATCGTGACCGAGGTTAAGCTCCTGGATCGGTTTTATGCAGCCGAGACCGAGCATCAGCAGTATTTTGAAAAGCACCCCGAACAAGCTTACTGCCAAGTAATCATCAACCCCAAACTCAAAAAACTGCGTGAGAAGTTTGCTCAGAAGCTCAAGACTTAACGAATTTGCTTAGCTTCTATGACGAACCGTTTAGCAGTACTACCAAGCGGGTAGCAGGTATACATTGTTAATTTGTATGGGACTGCAGGATCTGGGTCACGAACATCGGTTTGGGTTGGAAGTACAGTGCGAGTAGCATAGACTTCGTATTCGTACATACCTCCATTCCAACCAAGGTATATTTTGTTGCCTGACTGTAGTTCGGGCAGGTTGTAGAAGTAGCCTCCGTTGGTGGCAGTATATAAAAATCGGTGTCCGGCAATCACTATGTTCCCTGGTTTAGTAGGATTTGCGCTCGGAGTCTCGTGCCAAACGCCTTGGTTTTTACCGATCACATTAATATCACTTCCTTCGATTAGCTGGGCATTAACACCTATTGCGGGTAAGATGAGACGATTGCTGCGGTTGGCATTTTCATCCTTACTTGAACCCATTTCTCGGGTTGTCGCCGCTGCGGTTTTATAAGGTGCATCATCAAGAACATGCCTATGAAACAGAAAACTGAGGTGGGGTAGATAAGGAAAGGCTAAGAGTCCAAGACTTGTCAGACAGACAGCCGAAAAAAATAGCATCAGCAGCTTGGCACGCCAGCTGCGTCGCGGTCGAGGAATTGCCTTTGAGCCAAGCAAATTTCGTTTAGGAGTCTCATTGTGCTTCCATCGTTTCATAAGCATAATAATTATAGCTTATGAACGTGAATATTGCGGTGTGCTACAATGCAGATATGAAAGCAAAAAAGATAAAATCTATCACTCCGCAAAGTTTACGAAAATGGAACCTCTCGCTAGCAGCGCTGCATACCGTGCAGGCAGTGGTTATTGTTGTGCTCAGCAAATCTAGTGGCTGGCCGGTTACTACCAACTACCTGACCCTTGATGAGGTAGCGAGCAAGCTGTCGGGAAAACCGGTGTTGGCTTCTGCAACTCAAACGTTATTCTCAATTAATCTGGCCTATATGGTAGCAGCCTTTTTCCTGATGTCTGCTTTGGCGCACGTCATCATTGCAACCCTCTACCGACGGCGTTACGAGGCGGATCTCGGCAAGGGAATCAACCGCGCACGCTGGATAGAGTATGGCTTTAGTGCCAGCACAATGATGGTGGGCATCGGGCTACTTAGTGGCATCTACGATCTATCGAGCATGCTCATGATCTTCGTGCTTGTACTCATCATGAATCTCATGGGCCTTGTTATGGAAGTATCCAACTCGGGCAACAGAAAACCAAATTGGCTAACGTACTGGATCGGCTGTTTGGCTGGCATTGTGCCATGGATTGTTCTGGGCATCTACACTTGGGGCGCAACAGTCTATGGCTCAGGGAATATTCCTACCTTTGTGTACTGGATCTACGTAAGTATCTTCCTGTTCTTCAACAGTTTTGCCGTCAATATGTACCTGCAATACAAACGATCTGGTCGCTGGGCTGACTATCTCTATGGCGAACGAGTCTACATGATCCTGAGCTTGGTCGCTAAAAGCGCCCTGGCATGGCAGGTTTTTGCTGGTACGCTTCGGCCGTAAGACATGAAGCTGCATCGTTTTTATATTCCTGATCTAGAGCTCAAACAAACGTTGTGGCTCCAGCAGCCTGAACTGTTGCGTCAGTGGTCGGCAGTTTTACGGTTTCGTCCTGGCCAGCAAGTAGTCTTGTTTGACGGCAAGAGACAAGAACGTCTCTACAAGCTCGTCGCCATCGATAAACACGAGGCTCAGCTTGCCCACGTAACCGATATGGTACCAAAACTACCCAAGCGCGACATAACTCTGCTTTGGGCGTTACTGACCAAAGACAAGAATGACTGGGTGTTGCAGAAGGCGACAGAACTGGGCGTGAAACACTTCGTACCCCTGATAACTGAGCGTACGACCAAGACAGGCTTCAATGTAGAACGAGCTAGAAGAATAATTATTGAAGCTGTTGAGCAGTGTGGTCGGGGGGACGTTCCATCGTTGCGCGAACCGCTGCAACTTGTCACGGCCATTACTGAGCTAAGGGATAAGCTCACGCTCCACGTGTGTGAGGCTGGTGGTGAAGGGGTGGCCGCCGGCGAGGATAATATTGGTATTTTGGTGGGCCCTGAAGGGGGCTGGTCGGACGATGAAAAACGATATTTTCATGAGCAGAAACTCACTATACTCGATCTACACGACTTTACCTTGCGGGCTGAAACTGCAGCGATTGCTGCTGCGCTAAAACTGTTACAATAGATAGACTATGAGCTATTGGAGGGAACGCAGCCAGCCCTATAAACCTGGCCAAAAAACGCCGTTTAAGGTGAGTCGCAGTAAGATTGAGTTGTATAAACAGTGTCCTCGTTGCTTTTGGCTTGATGTCCGCCTAAAGATAACACGGCCCAGTAGCCCGCCATTTAACATCAACAAGGCTATCGATGAGCTTCTAAAAAAGGAGTTTGACAGTTATCGTTTGCAGCAAAAGCCACACCCTTGGATGATCCAAAATAACATCCAAGCGATACCAATGCAGCATGACAACTTAGAAACGTGGCGGCACAATTTTACCGGTGTCTTTACCCTCCATAAACCTACCAATTTGCACGTCTTCGGAGCGATTGATGATTTGTGGATAGGCGATGACGACAAGCTGATAGTTGTCGATTACAAAGCTACAGCCAAAGATAAAGAAGTATCTATCGATAGCGACTGGCAGATGAGTTACAAGCGCCAACTGGAAGTTTATCAGTGGTTATTGCGGCAAAATGGCTTCGAAGTCAACAATACTGGTTATTTTGTGTATACCAACGGCCGTCTTGATTTAGATGGTTTCTTTAATAAGGTAGAGTTTACGACCAAAATTATTCCATATACCGGCAATGATGCCTGGATTGAGCCGACACTCGAAGCCATGAAGGCCTGTATGGAGGGCGACATGCCTCCAGTTGGGCTGGCGGCTATGGGCGGAGAATGTGATTTTTGCTCCTACGCTCGTCAACGCACTGAGCTGACTCTTGCTCATGTACAAAAAGCACGCAAATCTAAGGTATAATACATCTATGCTAGATATACAGTTTATCCGTGAAAATCCTGATTTGGTGGTTGAAAAATCAAAACAAAAAGGCTACAACATTGATGTCCGAAAGTTGCTAGCGCTCGATACGCAACGGCGTCAGCTTATCGAACAAATTGAGACAGTTCGCGCTCAGCGTAACGACTTATCTGCGAGTCAAAAAAATGCAAAACCATCTGCTGAGCAGATTGAACATGGCAAGGATCTTAAGCGACAGCTTGCCGAGCTCGAGGCGAGGTTCGAACCGGTCGAGGCATCGTACTTACAACTGCTTAAAGCAGTGCCCAACATGCCTCTCGATGAAGTACCAGTGGGGACGAGCGAGGACGAGAATGTTGAGGTGCGCACATGGGGTACGATCCCGAAGTTTGACTTTGAAGTCAAAAACCACGCTGAAATAGCTGAGGCAAAAGGCTGGCTAGACAAAGAACGAGCAACAAAAATTGCTGGCGCCCGTTTTGTCTACACCAAAGGCGACTTAGTTTTACTTGAATTTGCTCTCTGGCAGTTCGGTTTTAGTGTGGTTACAAACCAGGAAATATTACAAAAAATTATTAAAGAAAATAATTTGAGTGTTAGCGCCAAGCCATTTGTACCC
>CAZHBD010000009.1:0-22372 GCA_964530555.1 uncultured Candidatus Saccharibacteria bacterium
TGTAGGCTTTAGTTTCTATAACACCGTCTATAACAAAGGGCGCTACCGCCGATCAACTTACAAGCCATGGATTTTCAAACTACGCGCCTTGCTCATAAAAATTCTGTGGCGGAAACCAAGCTTTATACACGAAATGCAAGCCGAGCCATGGGGACCAAAGAACATCTGGGACATGCCCGATAGCGAGCAGGCCAAGTCTATGAATAAAGACTTGCTGGCGCAAAATCTACTGCACTGCCAGCAATCGGGACTTGCTCCGATTGACCTGTGGGGCTTAGAGTGGTGGTATTGGCGCTCACAACAGGGCGACCAAGCGCTTGCTGAAGCAACATGTTCGTTTGCTCAGCCGAAGGAACTGCCATAGATGGAAGGGATGGATTTTGATCAACGCAGCTGTTCAGTTGCTGGGCACACTCTGCAGTACCATGCTCAGGCATTATTGGACCTGAAGCAATCTGAGCAGTCCGTTTTGGCGCCACTACGCCAGCAAGCAACATGCCTACCGCACCCACCGACTGAAATGCTATAACCTCACGTAGATCACGAAAGTCTTCTGAATACCGTAGTAGGTGGGTCCAGGGGGTCATGACTATAATAAAACCACAAACACTAAGAAGCTGACTAAAGCCATTTCTTAATTCAGCTAACGTAGTTCTGGGATGCTGAAACTGTTTTTCCATAAGTGGCTTATTATAACACTTATGCACTTTATTTGCAATACTCTCTTTTTCTTATACAATTAAGATATGAAGAAACGCGGCAACCAGCCCAAAACTATTAGTAATCGTCGAGCACGACATGATTATTCGCTCGAGGACAGTTTTGTGGTGGGTTTGCAGCTAACTGGCAAGGAAACCAAGGCACTGCGTAGCGGGCACGGCCAACTACGCGGTGCCTATGTCACCGTAAAAGATAACCAGCTTTGGCTCATCAATGCCACCATCTCTGGAATGCCTGGAATATCTATATCCGAGAGCGAGCAAACTCGTAGCCGCAAACTACTTGCAAAACGACGCGAAATCGACAGTCTTATAGCAGCAAAGCAACAGGGCAGGACTATCGTGCCCCTGGAAATGCTGACGCAGGGTCGTTTTATCAAACTGCGGATTGCTGCCGGCAAGGGTAAAAAACAGTACGATAAGCGTCAGACCCTCAAAGAGCGCGACGATTTGCGACGGTCTCAGCAGAGCTTAAGAAAATTTGTTTAAACTGCAACGGACAGTTACGATACAATGGGCAGCATAAGCATATATGAAAGTGTCTGAACTCTGGACGGTTCTCCGATATAAAATTGGCTGGGCCGTTATCATCCTCTTAACCGCTATCCCGACTTTGCGTGTCCTGACCGTCATGTCTAGCTACGCTTTCAAAGAGGGTTATAGCCTGCTTACGCTTCTTGGGGGTTGTGGCGGGTGTCGCTGGTTTAATGCTGTATGCACTCAACCTCATCTTGGCTGCACGTTTGCGTGTCATGGAAGACTACTTCGGCGGGCTCAATCGAATGTATATCGCTCATCACCTGAGCGGTGGAATTGCCCTCATACTACTGAGTTTTCATCCGCTGCTGTTGGCGTTTCGATACCTGATCAAGATCACGCCTCAAGCCTTCAATACCGCAGCCAAATTTTTGTGGCTCCATCCAATTAGCTTCTCCAGGCCAATAACAAATGATATGGCTATTAATTTTGGCATTGTCGCCATTCTAGGCATGGTTGTGTTGCTAGTTATTACGTTTTTTGTGAGGTTGCCATATCGCCTCTGGCTGTTTACGCATAAGTTCCTTGGTGCTGCTTTTTTCTTCGCTTCGCTGCACGTGCTGTTCGTGTCAGGCAGCGTCTCAAGCGACGGCTTCTTGCGATGGTATTTGCTTTTTTGGTGCGCTGTAGGGCTCCTCGCTGCGGCCTATCGAACGCTCGGCGGCAGTATACTGATCCGTCATTACAATTACCGAGTTGAGCGAACGCGACTGGTCACAAAAGACGTCATTGAGCTATTGTTATCGCCCGTTGATAAGCGCTTTGATTTCCAGCCAGGGCAGTTCATTTTCATACGTTTCAAATATAGCGGGGTAGACGGCATCACCACGGAGGCTCATCCGTTTTCTATCTCTTCAGCACCGAGCGATAGCTCGCTGCGCCTCAGCGTGAAAGCACTCGGCGACTACACCAAACAACTGCTGCAACTCAAACCCGGAGCCATCGCCGAGATCGAGGGGGCGTATGGCAAGTTCAGTTATCGCAACTATGACAACCCCAACCAAATTTGGATCGCCGGCGGCATTGGCATAACGCCATTCTTGTCGATGGCACGTAGTCTGCACGTCGAAAAAGCTATGAAGATTGACCTCTACTACAGTGTTAAGTCTGCCGAGGAGCTAGTAAATAAAGAGGAGCTGCAAGCAATTATGGGCAACTCTGGGCTGCATTTTCGGCTCATTCCATTTATTGCCGACAAACAAGGATTCTTGACCGCCGACTACGTCGAAACAACCAGCAAAGGTTTGGAAGGCAAGGATATTTACCTCTGTGGGCCACCACCAATGATGAAAAGCTTGCGTAAGCAGTTTACAATGAAGAAAATACCCAATTATCGGATTCACTCCGAAGAGTTTTCAATGACATGATACAGCTTACAAAATTCAAGTTAGACTGGTCGCTCCAAAACTTTGTAGCCGTCGCCTTAGTTTCAACAACCTTGGGCTTTTTACTGATTGTCGGCATCGGCTTCACGGTAGGCAAGAAGCATAGCGATACGACAGCCCCTACGACGAGCTCATCAACGGCAAGCAACAGCCCGCTCACAAGCTACGAATGGAAGACCGAAGAGAAGGCAAGCACTAAAAACGACCAGACTGCAACTAAGAATGGTAGCTCTAGTAACGCGAGCAGCAATGCTTCAGCGAGCAACGCAACAAGCTCTAACACCAGTAACAACTCAACCAAACCGACTACGGCTACGGGAGGCTCCAGTGGGGGTACGTCATCTGGGGGCGGATCAAGCGGTGGGGCAACCTCAGGTGGCGGCTCTTCTGGTGGATCGGGCGGCGGCAGCTCAGGCGGCGGGACCACTCCACCACCTCCACCACCAACCTACTGCAGCGGACAAACACCGTGCTACGGGCCAAGCGACCTTGCCTCACACAGTAGTACTAGTGGGGCCTGTTGGGGGCGAAACCTCAGCTGGGTTATTGACCTTCAACAGTTCAAACCAAACCATCCAGGACCTAGCTCAGTTATCGCTACAGCCCAGACCTGTGGGCAAGATGTCCACAATATCCTGGCTGGTTCAGCAAGCTCAAACAGCCAAACCCATCGACACAATTCTTCAACGATAAACAACACCTCAAGCTGGGCAGGTGCGGCAAAAATTGGATATTATGATGCCAACAAACCATAAGTGCTACACTACATAGAAAGAGGAGATATGGCTCGTCGTAAACAAATCACCAAACACGCTCATCACAAAAGGTTTTTTGCTGGTGGAGTGGCCTCTTTCTTTTTGACTGGGTTAGCTTTGGGCGGCGTATACCTGCTCAATGTATCGCATGATGGTGCCTTTGCCAGCAAAGTGCATGTGTTCTCGGCAGGGCAGACAATTAGCAATGCCTACTACGATGTGCGAATTGATCAAGCCAGCCGTTCAGCTGGCAACTCGCACGGACTCAAGCCACACGACGGCAAGGAGTTCTTGGTAGTTAACTTGTTTGTCAAAAATAAATCCTCGCGCTCAACAGAAGTATTCCCAGCCACCCAAAGCTATATCAAAGACAGTTCGGGCCAGACCTATAATCTTGGTGTTTCCGAAACCTCCCAGCAGTTTCAAGCCGGCGACTTGGCACCTGGCGATCAGGTAAAGGGGAATGTAGTCTACGAGATCCCCAAGGGGCTCAAAAACCCGCTCTTTTACCTTGAAGGTCTGGCCGACAAACCACTAATCGTAAAGCTTCCGTAATGGCTACGCACAGCACCTCAAAAGCCCTCCATCGTTCAGTCACTATCGCACTTTTGACTGTTGTTATTATCTTGGCGGTTATTTACCTCGTAGCCTTGCTCAAGTGATGCGTAAGATCAAACGGACACCAGTGTGGCTAATCGTGAAGGAACTAGTCTTTGGTGCACTCGCCCTTCTCAGTACTGCGACTGTTTTGTACGATTGGTTAGGTAATCCGAGCGAAATAACGCGCCGTACTCTAGATACCATCGATTTTGTCATAGCATGTTTGTTCCTTTTTGACTTTGCTGTTGAGCTTTACCTCAGCAAAACACGCTGGCGCTACTTCAAACGCAACTGGTACTTTCTGCTGGCCGCCATACCATTTAGCGATGCGGTGACAGACAGCTTGCGCGGCTTACGCGTTCTCCGGGTAGTGCGTATCATACGGGCAGGTGAGCATCTCGACTACGGCCTCATTACCAAGAAATAATTGCCTAGATCAGGGGTATACCGTATAATTTGACAGTTGCTTTTTTGCAAAGTACTTTAATTGTTATTCTTCTCAACCGAGAAGAAGCAAGCTTCGTCTGTTCTTTACTTCAAAGAGCAGCGGAGCAATATTCCGGGGTAGCTCAGCGGTAGAGCGGGTGGCTGTTAACCACTAGGTCGAAGGTTCGAATCCTTTCCCCGGAGCCAATAGTATATATGTAACAAGAAGTCCAAGAAGCATATGCGCTACTTGGGCTTTTTGTTTTGTGACATAATACTGATATGAAACTAAAGCACTTGGTTTGTATAGACTTTAATGGTGGAGAGTTAGAAGACAATTATTTAAAAGAGTTGGATGAACTCGTTGAAAAACGAACGCGATCAGACCTTTCAGTCGCAGTCAGTGAACACACTGATGCAGACGGTATTTTGGTAAAACTTGGTGCAAAGTTTGGCAAAGAGCAGATTGATAAGTTTCCTAACCTGAAATATATTGGCATGCTTGGTACCGGCTACGGGGGCATCGATACTGCGTACGCAGCAAGCAAAGGAATAACGGTTACGAATATTGCCGACTATGCCACCGGAGCTGTAGCGGAGTTTACCTTTGGTGTCTTAATCGAATGGTGCCGTGGTCTTGCTAGAGCAATGGGACTAGCTTGGGATGGTACATATGAAGACGACGAACATCCAGGCATGGAAATCAAAGGCAAAAAGTTTGGTGTTATTGGCCTCGGTGACATTGGCTTACGCACTGCCGAACTAGCTCAGGCGTTTGGCTGTGAGGTTTCATACTGGTCACGCAACCGCAAAAAGGACGCCGAGACAAAAGGCATTAAGTATCAGGAACTAGATGATTTACTTGCTGAGTCAGACATCGTCACCCTGAACCTTGCACTTAATAACGAGACCGAGGGCATCATCAATGCGGACAGAATTGCAAAATTAAAGGCTAATTCGATTTTTATCAACCCCAGTCCTATGGAGCTTGTAGATTTTGAAGCATTGGTAGCGCGCCTTCAGAAACAAGAAATTGTCTTTATGCTCGACCATAGCGACGAGATGACCAAAGAGCAGCTCGAAATGATAAAACCGCTCAATACCTGTAGGGTATATCCGGCCATCGCCTACTTAACACGAGAGGCAAGCCAACTTAAGAAGCGTATTTACGTTAATAATATCAAGAACTTCCTTGTTGGGAAGCCAACAAATAAGGTCAACTAATGCCCAAAATTGTAGTCACAAACGATCAGCACTTTACCGAAGAACAGAAAAAACGACTTGAAGCACTCGGTGATGTTACCTATTTTGAAAAGTACCCTGAAGACGGAGCAGAGTATCTTGAGCGTGTTAAGGGCGCAGATATTATTTGCTCGGGTACCGCCGGGCTACAAGAAGCCTATGCAGAGTTGAAAGACGTATATATTACCGTAGGATTTGTTAGTGTTGCATTTGTAGATACAGAAGTTATGCGCAAGAATGGTGTAACAATCTCAAATGCACCAGGAGCAAATCGGCACGCCGTGTCTGAATGGATTATATGGGCAATACTCAACTTACTTCGGCAGTTCCATACTGCGTTAAATCGTACAGAAAGCTATCGAACTGGCGGTAACTTGCCACCACTCACCGAAAGTTTAGCCGACAAGAAGCTTGTCATCCTAGGTGCAGGAAACGTTGGACGTCAATTAGGTAAACTTGCTGGGGCCTTCGAAATGAAGGTTACGTACTTCAAACGTGGAGAAGATTTAAGTGATAGTGTTAAGGATGCAGATGTCATTGTGGATACACTCAGCAGTAATCCAAGTACACAACAAATTCTCGACAAAGTCTTTTTCTCAAACCTCAAAAAGGGAACTTACTTTGTCAGTGTAACTCGCGCAGAAATCGCTGACCAAGACGCACTGCTACAAGCACTCGATGATGGAATCTTGGCAGGTGTCGCAACCGATTGTGGTGGCGTACTGGTCGGTGATACACAAGACCCCCTCTACAAAAAACTTATTGCCCATCCAAAAGTAATTGCCACGCCTCATATCTCATGGAGTGCAAGCAAAAGCCTACAAACCGGTAATGACATCATGATAGATAACGTGGAAGCGTTTATTAATGGTAAGCCGCGGAATGTAGTAGAAGGCTAACGATGGAAATAATTAAAACACTAAACTTTAAGATTGCTGCAAACATAAATGGCGACAAAAATGCTCCTCGGGTGGCAATATTAATGCCCGGCAGACTCGATACCAAAGATTATGCAAACTTTGTAAGTCACTTAAACTTTTTTGCTAACCACGGGTACTACGCAATTGCTATTGATCCGCCTGGTACATGGGATAGTCCAGGAGACCTAAGTAATTACACTACAACGACGTACTTGCAAGCGGTAAACGAACTTATAGAATTTTTAGGCAATCGTCCAACATTATTGCTAGGACACAGCCGGGGTGGTGCGACAGCAATGCTTGCATCTAGTAACCCTGCCGTCAGTGGTTTAGTAGTGGTAAACGCAGCATATGGCAAGCCATCTGTACCAAACCCAGATAAAGTTATGAATGGCGTGCTCAAGGAGAGTCGGGACATTCCACCAGGTAACACACGAACCAAAGAGCAAATCCTTTTTGACCTACCACTTACATACTTCGAGGATGGAGCAAAACACGATCCCTTAGGAGCATTAAAACGTTTTACTAAACCAAAACTCATTGTGCATGCCACAAAAGATGAGTTCGTAACACTTGAGCGTGTCAAAGAAATATATGATTCATTAACTGAGCCTAAAATGTTTTTAGAGATCGATTGTACCCACGATTACCGACTCTACCCGGATGTTATTACTAAAGTTGAAAAAGCATTAAGCGAATTCGTTAAACAACTGGCATGAGTAGAGTTACTGTAAATATCGTCCATGTTTTTACGGATAAAAATGGTAGTTATGGCAGCCCAGCCGGAATTGTCATTGATGAAGACCGTAAACTTTCAGTTGAACGACGCCAAGAAATCACCCGCCAACTAGGTTTTAGTGAAACAGTATTTATCAATAATTTAGATACCTGTGACGTAAGCATCTTCGCTTTACAAAATGAAATACCGTTTGCCGGTGCTCCGCTAGTAGGTACGGCGTGGTATCTAGGCAAAATTAAAAGCGCTCCAATCTCGAGTATCATCTGCCAAGGTAATACTATTCAGGTGCTCCATGAAGATGATCTTACTTGGATAGTCACCGAAAACGCAGATACGCTACCGAAATGGAATCTAAAAGAGCTACCGACTCAAGACGATGTAGATAGCTTATCTCCTGAAGACAATTTAGTTCAGGAACATACTGTCGCATGGGCTTGGGTAGATAGGGGTCGTAAAATTGGGAAGATACGAGCCAGGACATTTGCACCCGACTGGGAAATTGTCGAGGAAGAGGCGAACGGGTCTGGTTCAATGCTTCTGGCAAAACAATTAGGACAAAGCCTACTGATTAAACATGGTGAAGGTTCGTATATTCGGGCAAGTGCAGGGCAAACTGGTATTGCTGTGGGCGGTCGGGTCATTGAAGCTACAGGACAAACCATTTAGTAGTGTCTCATCTGTCGCACTTAACAGCGTAAAAGTCCGTGACCTGTATGCGGAGCCAATAGTATATGTGTGACAGGAAGTCCAGGATGCATTCACGCTACTTGGACTTTTGTTATTTAGAATATAATGAAACCTATGTGCACTATAAATCAGTTTCAACCTTTGCATAAGTCACTGACGGTAGCGAAATCTAAGATTCACGGACTTGGTATCATTGCAAAGGAAGACATTGATGAACAAACCGATCTTGGAATCTCACATGTTAAAAGTGCGGGCTATAAGGATGACCTTATTCGCACACCACTTGGTGGTTTTCTGAATCACTCTGATAACCCTAACGCACAATACGAGATTGAAGGTTACAATTTTCGCTTAGTCACAAGCAGGCCAATTAAGAAGGGCGAAGAAATTACAGTGAGCTATCGCGGCTACTACGAAGATGAAGTATTGGATAGTTTTGATTAGTCCGTGACCTGTATGCGGAGCCAAACCAAGCAGGTAAATAGACCGACCGGTTCCCATGACCGATCCCTCTCATTTACTCCTTGGTTTGACCATAAGACTTAAGCTACCGAAAAGTGGTACAAACCGAATGCGAGCAGTTTACACCTGCACAAAATTTTCTGGGTTCATGCTAGCTTTTCCAGACTGAATATATTGCATAAATGCACTCGCTTCAGCACTCTGCCAATCACTTGACATCATGCATGCCTGCGCGTCTTCTAAACTTTTCCATTCAATAATCTGCACTAGCTTCTGCCCGTCAGAACTTTTGAGTAGTTTTTTAGATATAAAGCCAGGTTGTTTATCAAAAATGTGCATTGTTGCCTGAGCGAGTGCGATGAGTTGCTCCATATTGTTTGAGTCGGTTTTCATCTCTACGATTGCAGTTATCATGCTATTTCACTCCTAATATTATTGCTTGCTCTACATATTCGTGCAGTGCGTTTTTATTGAAATCTGCAGAGGTAATCCGCATTGTACGAGTTTTTTTGCCATCACCTTCCAGCAGCCCATGACTATCTTTAATCTGTGCCCCCTCGAAAAATATGAGAGACAGCTTGTTCTTGCCGACTACTGTTTGAATGAGATTTTTACCTATTGAATAGACCAAGCAGTCTTTCCATTTAATGCTTTCGTCCAACTCACCAGACACAGTGAGGACTTCGTCCCGCACTGCAAGGAAAAGTTTTTGTATGCTGGGATCTAGTGACTCAATATAGTCATTCACTACTTGGTTTTTTGACTTCTTGTAGCTCATCAAAGCGCTCCTTTACTTCTAACTTGTTAATGATACCGTGAAAATCGGGCATATACTTGTACGATATGGTCAATAGCTGCTCAGGTAGGCCTTCAAAGCTTGCAAAAATATCTGTAGGACTAGCGCCAAAAAGTCGCTTAAATTTCCTTCCAAAATGTGGTTGGTCGTAGTATTTCTGTTGGTCGATAGAGTTAGTCAGCGTGACACTTTTCGTTCCATAATCACAAGCTGTTGATAAAAAGTCATGCATACTGATAAGTGTTTCTAGCTGCGTCGAATTTATTCCGGTGGTATCTTTTACTTTTCTACGTTGAGTGCGCTCCGAAACATCGATAAAACTGTCTATACTTTGCAAATGCCCAGCTAAAAATTGATCTGTATTTTGTGCGTAATTAACTAGCTTCTTAGAACCAATATTGCACGCTTCATAGTCTCGCAAATTTGATTGTTTATCACTAAATAGTCCCAAGAACATACTAAGAGGCATACGTGTCCCGAAGAGAACAGTGCCTGTTTTGTAAACAATACTCTCGGTTCTACTACTTGGTCTACGCATAATTGCTAAATTCGTAGAATTACTAAGATCTAATAGCAGGTCATCGTAAGGTACGGGTATCCAAAGAACCCGTGATGTTTGCGCGAATTCACACCTCCAGTGGATTACGCCGTTCCATTTGCTCGATTCAATAAATGTAAAACTAAACTTCATAGTTAAAGTATACATATCTTACGGTATGCACTCGGGTGAGGGCGTACGAACATGAAGAAGACTTAAAGAATTTGCGTCAGAAAGTGGATGTGAAGAAAACAAAGTCCCGTGCGTCAAGACAGAAGAATGACAACCAGTGGCGTATCAACGGGAAAGATGATGAAGATGTTCTCTTGTGAGCTATACTGTAGCTATGAACATAACAGCGACAAATCCAGCCAAAGACTATGCCACACTTGGGGAAGTGGAATCCTCAACTCCAAAAGAGATTGAAGCTAAAGTTACTGCAGCGCACAAGGCTAAGCGAACATGGAAAGAACTTGGTGTAGAGGGTCGGATAAAGCTAATCCGGCCAATTCGGGATGAATTTGAACGCCGGACTGATGAGATTGCTACGCTAATTAGTACGGAGACCGGTAAAGCCATTACGGAAGCAAAATCCGAGGTAGATCGATACATCCATAATGATATTGATTGGTTCTTGGACCATGCGGTAGAAGCATTGTCTGACCAAACAACCCTAAAGGATGACGAATCAATTCACCGGATTGTGTATGAACCGTATGGTGTAGCAGTCGCAATTGCACCATGGAATTATCCATTCGGTATGGCAGCATGGGGCATCTTCCCGAACCTACTGGCTGGCAACTGCGTCATATTTAAAACATCTGAAGAGTGTATCTTAATAGGCAAGCTGATCGAAGAGATTATGGCAAATCATGAACTTCCTGAAGGTGTTTTCTCGGTAGTACACGGTGCTGGTGATGTTGGCGAACAACTTTCGAAGAGTGATATTAATTTGCTGTGGTTCACAGGTAGTACTCGAACTGGTAAAAAGCTGTTCCAAACTGCTGGTGAACGGTTCTACCGTGCCATTATGGAACTTGGCGGTTCAAGCCCTTGCGTAGTTTTTGACGACGTAGACATTCCGCGTGCTGCGTCAGTTATTTATGGCGGTAGATTCCAACACTGTGGACAAGTATGCACTTCCCTCAAACGCCTTATAGTGCATGAATCAGTCGTAAGTGAACTTACGGAAGAACTCAGTAAAATACTACTTAGCAAAAAGGTTGGTGATCCTCTTGACCCAGAGACCGATCATGGCAGTTTAGTAGCTAAACGACAAGTCGAGCTGCTAGAAAGTCAGGTACAAGATGCTTTGGACAAGGGCGCAAAGATAATCGCTCAAGCCAAGGTACCTAAAGAGCTAAAAGGTGCTTATTATCCTCCGACATTACTCACCAATATCACGCAAGAAATGCGAGTATGGCACGAGGAAGTTTTCGGCCCAGTGCTACCTATCGTCTCATTTAATGATGAAGCCGAAGGAGTGCGTATGGCCAATGACACTGTTTACGGGCTAGGTGCTCGAATTATGTCAGAAGATGAAGAACGGGCTGAGCGTGTGGCATCACAAATTGATGCTGGTTCGATTCAGCTTAACTACGAACAGCGTTTTATGCCTGCCGATCCATTCGGTGGCTACAAAGACTCAGGCATGGGACGCGAACGCGGCATAGAGGGTTTACGCGAATTAAGTCAGATTAAAGTAATTCAGAAGTCTAATAGTCAAACAGCAGCTTAGAAAAATAGGCTGGTCATATCGGGCTCTTGGGCTCGCAATGACTGCAACACGGCCGGATGCTGCGCAGCAACTTCCGGGGATATTGCTAGAAAACCACATAGCTGTACCTTATCTTCAAGTGAGTTATAAACAGCGTGTGGATCACCGAATCTTGCTCCATACGCCCCTTCACGGCTACCAGACCTGAAATAACCTGTGGTTAGAGTCGTGGTCGGCTTCGAAGCTCCAGGGTTGCCTGGACGGCTTAGTCGGTAGGGCGGTTGACCTAGTTGGCCAATCTTTCGCAACTTGGTCGGATCCGCCAGCTCAAACCCTATGAGGTCAAGCGAGCCTGCGTACATGTATGGAGAATCATGATCGCCATCCACTTGGTATGTAGCGATAGTTAAGTGTGCCTCACTATCTGCGGCAGACTTAGAGCGTGGGACGACCTTCGGGGCACGAGGGAAACGGCCAGTATTAATATCTGCCAGTCTATAGGCGCTCTCGTCTCCTGTTCCGTCTTCAGGAGCAAAGGCAATTACAAAGAGTATGCCGACTGTCTCACCTAGATAAGTTACAGCCGTAGTACTTCGAGCTGAGTTTGGCTTATCGGGAGTTAATTCGAGCTTAGGAACCGAGTCAGCATCGACAAATTCGATCTCACCATCGCTTTGTGATGAATACCTTTCTAAAGCATAGTGAATCGGGTCTTCGAATGCTACTAACGGAACGCCTGCGACTTCTTTAACCATATTTGAATATTATACCACCTATTCTATATTCGATCAAGCTTACGTTAACTCGCAGTAGTGTCTCATTTGTCGCAATTAACAGCGTAAAAGTCCGTGACCTGTATCGGAGCCGATCAAATGACGTCAGAAATCAGGCCGAGACACTTCTTTTTGTTATAGTAAGTTTATGAAAAGAGTCATCCTCGACATTAGTCATAATAGAAAAGAGGATTCGTTCTTATTTAGAAAGGTAGCTAAAGAGTAAACATGGCAGTAGCATTGCGTGAGACCAATTTTGAACTACCTGGCCAAGTTGGTGAACCTTATCACGGCAAGGTCGCAGACACTTATACGATTGAGTATGATGGGGGCGAATTACTGGCAATTGTTCGTACAGACAGAATATCTGCATTTGACGTAGTTCTACCTGAACCGATTCCTTTCAAGGGCCAGGTCTTAAATCAAATGTCTTCTGAGCTACTTGCTTCTACACGTACCGTTGCTCCTAATTGGCTAATTGGGTCTCCGGACCCAAATGTTAGTATCGGACACAAAGCCAATCCTTTTAAGATTGAGATGATTGCACGAGGCTTCTTACTAGGAACTTCTTGGAGAGACTACAAGGAAGGGATGAGAGAACTCTGCGGGAACCAATTGCCAGACGGCATGACCGAATTCCAAGCCTTTGACACTCCGCTACTCACACCGACAACTAAGGCAGGCGCAGGGCATGACGAAAACATTACTCCAAGTCAGATTGTGAGTGAAGGATTAGCAACTTCAGAAGAATATGACGAGATGACTCATTTGGCACTTAGCTTGTTTGCGGAAGGCCAAGCCCGAGCAAGCGAAAGAGGCCTGCTGCTTGCGGATACAAAGTATGAATTTGGACGATTAGCTACAGTACGGATTGTAGTAATTGACGAAGTACATACACCTGACTCATCACGTTACTTTCCGCTAGGTGAGTACAATTCTTACTTATCAGGTGAGACTACAAAGCGTCCCGAGCAACTCTCAAAAGAATTCGTACGTGAATGGCTCGTGAGCCAAGGTTTCAGTGGCGAAGCTGGACAGCAACCACCGCACATGCCCGAAGGGTTTAAGGAACAGATAACTAATCGGTACGTTGACTTGTATCAGCGAATGTTAGGTCATGAATTTGAAGCAGCATCTGCGCCTAGCGAAGCTGCTCAGCTCGACAGAGTTTATCAGAACATAGTCGATAGCTTAGGTAGACTAGTACGATGATTGAAAGCAAGACAACATAGACCTGACTCAAACTACATGGTTATGCTCCTATGAAAAAGGCTCTTTGTCATGGGTGACCTATTTGTCTCAATTTCATCAGTATATTCCGTGATCTGTGTGCGGAGTTATAACCATAAGCACTTTATGAGAGATGCTTTTTTTTGTTTGCTATACTTTCTATATGGGACGAACACACAAGGAGCAACTCGAACTTGCTAAAGAAATTGAAGGCGCAAAAGAAAAGATTACAATTGGCGCAAAATATTGGCACCACAAGAGCAGGGATAAGATATACGAAGTAATTGGGTTAGGTTTTCTTGAAGCGAACGACGAACTTTGCGTAATTTATAAAGCAGATTACGGCGAGAGGCTGACATTTGTACGACCTTTACGAGTTTGGCTAGAAAACGTAGTCTGGGGAGGCAAAACTGTTCCACGCTTCAACAAAATCTAGTTCTAACTTCCATCACTAAGGAGAGCCAAACCAAGAAAGATGAAGTCAGAACTGTGAAAAAGGTTCTGGCTTTTTGAATACCCAGGATAGAATTGCAAACGTATCGATCTGCTTCTTGGTATACTTTAATTAAGCAAACTAAGTGAGGAGACAGCATGAGCAGTAATTTGTTTTCTTGGATCGAAATTTATGTTGATGATATGGAGAGGGCAAAGAAGTTCTATGAGACGGTTCTCGGCATCTCATTAAACGAAATGCCGATGCCTGAAGGATCTGGCGCTACAATGTATACATTTCCATGGTCTGATGGCGCTCCTGGCGCTTCAGGTGCTTTAGTAAAAATGGATCCTCGGAAACCAGGATCAGTAGGCACCATTGTCTACTTCAATTCTGAAGACTGCTCAGAACTTGAGCGAGTTGAATCGGCGGGTGGCCAAATTATTAAACCAAAATCACCAGCGGGTGGCATGGGAAGTTATTGTATCTTTAATGACACAGAGGGAAACTCAGTCGGTTTCTACTCCGTAAAATAATACCCCTTGAGGCTAATATACCCGAGTACCCAGTTTAACAATAGTTATAACTTCCTCTATTGTTCTGGGCTAAACCAAGCGGGTAAATAGACCGATCGGTTCCCATGACCGATCCCTCTCATTTACTTCTTGGTTTAGCTAGACAACTGGTAGTGCTGAAAAGTACTGCAAAAACACTGGAACCGTCCTAAAGGGCAGTTCTTTGTTTTACTTCTTAGAAATTAGTTCGAGACCTGTCTTGCTCGTATATCAATGTTGAGAAAACGGGCGTGTTAGTTATAGACCGATGCCTATTCTAAGTTAAACGGCACGAATTATTTTACTACCGCAAGTATTATCGCACCCACAACCATCGTCACGCTACCAAGCAGCTTATTTCGAATATTCGTTTCTTTAAGATATCTCCAACCGATGAGTACCGAGATGATTGCATCAAAACGCCTGATACTAACTGCATAGCTCGCGTACGTTCCTGCAATGGCGAGAATATGAAAGAAGCAACCAGCAAATGAACTTAGGGTTGCACCAGCCAGATATTTTTTGCTAGATCCAAACGTTGCTCTAAGCTCTGTTCTCTTTGTGAAGGGAACATAGAGCAGGAACAGCCAGCCAATGGCTGTAATAAGAAACATAATCGTAAACTCATCATACCCTGTATTCGATGCTTGCTTCATAAGTACCGTTTTACCGCGTATCCAAACGCCACACCAATACTAAGCAAGGCTCCTTTGTTAGTAAACATATGTTTAATTGGATCGTACCAACGAACTCTATCGGGCTTTAGATTAATCATGTATGCTCCGGCAAATGTTAGGCCTATCCCCAAAACACCAGCTAGAGGTGGATTCTCGCTGAGAAAGATTGCTGCAATCAACAATGTGAAAATCGGTACAAACGAATTTAGTGGGGCAATGTAAGATAGCTCCTCATGCTTAAGTGCCTCAAGATTCATGAATGTGGCAATCATTAAAGACAATGCTGCACCTAGTAGCACTATTGGTGATTCGATTAAGGCATCCCATACAATGGTGTGTTTAGCCATCACAAACGGAAGCAACAATATGATTATCAAGAGGTAACTAAACCACATAAACATAGCGGCGCTAACGTCTTTAGCCAGCCTTTTTCTAAAGAAGCCAGAGTATGACTTACCGAAAGCCCCAAATAGGGCAAATATAAACCACATACAATTACTATACGCCGACCACACTTTTTTTGCTCAAAAGAGTCCGTGACCGGTATGCGGAGCCAAGATTTAGACCCAAAATAACAGGGGTGAAATGCCTCTGTTATTTTTTGGGTGGGGGCAATCGGACCGACTTCAAACTTGAGTTTGATATCATGTAGCAATGGCAACATTAGTTACGGGCACGCCCGGTTCAGGCAAAACTACGTTAACACAATATGCTGCATCCGTTGGTGACAAACGTTTTTTTGATGCTGACGAAATTGCTAAACTCTGTGAGTGGCGAGAATATGAAACCGGAAACGTACTCGGCTACGTTACCGAACAGAAGGAAACCGGCCTGGACGAATGGTATAAAAAATACGGTTGGTATTGGCGGCAAGATGCCATGGAGAAATTCCTACTCCAGAATCCAGATGCCATCCTGTGTGGCTCTGCCGAGAATATTGTAGACTTCTACCCACAGTTTGATCGGATGTTTATTCTCATGAAAACAGAGGATGAATTACTGCATAACTTAGCAAGTCCTGATCGAAACAACCCATTTGGGAAAACAGCCGAACAACGCAAAAACTTTATGAACTGGCAAGAATATTTAATTAGAGAAGCCGAAAAATATCACCCTACAATCTTAGAAGGCAACTTGATCTCTGAATCTTACAATTCCATTGTGTCTGTTAGTTTATAACCAAGCGTCAGGTTTAGATGACATTGTCAGTCAGAAATCTAGAGAAGTTGGTCGACCCAAGACTTAAAAGGTCCTGGGGTGTCATCACTTGTACTCGTCCACGGAGTTGCCGAATGGTTGGAGGCAGCTGGATCACCTGGGTACGAGCTACCGCGATTATAGAATGTCCACTGCGTACGGCTAATATTGTACTTCTTGTATAGAGCAACGATGTCTGTGCGCCACTGGGTAGCGTTAGGGAGACCCTCACAGATGTCATACTCACCAATAAACAGCGGTAAGCGCACTCCTGACGTGGCCAGCATATTAAGGTTGCGCTGTATTCGCGCTTCAAGGCTTGCTTTGTTGGCGCCAGGATTCACATAGCCATCACCATTTGCGTCAGTTGAGTTACGATTGCCACAGCTACTGTTGCTGCTCGCATATCCGTCAACTCCGCAGCCAGAAAGCAAATTACCGTTCGCATCGTAGGCACCGCCAAAATAGTCATGATATGAATAGATGAGATTTGATTTATCGTCGATCGTACTCGCAATTGCCGATGCGCTTAAGATTCGTTCGCCCGCTTGTGGCTCTATCATGAGAATCTTATCGGCATCCTTGGCTCGCACATGGTTAATGAGCTGGTTATACATGTTGAGTAGTCCGACATCGTCCGTATAGTTGATAGACTGAATTTCGTTGGCTAGATCGATAGCCACGACTGTTGATTCACTTTTGTAATCGTTAGCAATTTTCTGAATATAATCCTTGGCGTTGGCGTTTATAGCACCTATGCGCTGCCCACATACGCCGTTAGTAGTGACTTGTGCCCACGCCGGGATGTGTCCATCCGTGCCGGAACAGTTGCCCCGACCAGTACCATGAATTGGGTCCAGTATGACATATAGGCCAACCGACTTAGCGTTGGCAATAATTGTATTCAGCTTGCTAAATTTGGCCGAGTCAAACCCACCAGTCCCTGCGTTGGGTTGAAAAGCCTCCCACTGCATTGCTAAGCGGACGGCATTGAATCCTTTGTTCTTGATCTTTTGAAGCTGCGTCAAACTGGCATGCTTGGTCATGTAAGTATCGTTCCCGATGTCTTTGAGGTTAAAACCATTGAGAATGATCGAGGTGCCCTGGCTATTACAAAACGGATTTGGGTAACAGGTATGTAAGGCTTCGGTCGAAGTGGATACGCCGGCGAATTTTACGTATTGTCCACCACTAGCGTTCCCGTCATCGAGAGGAGAAAGGGAGGAGAGAACGCCGTCTTCTGGTTCGATACTTGTTACTGGCGTGGCTGCATGGGCAAAATAGAGCACAATCGAACCAATAATGGCCAGCGAAACCACCAGCAAAACCGACCGCCGTTGTCTAGCGGAGTTAAGCAATTTCCTGAGTTTAGTGACACGCCGCACTGCTGTCCCTTGTATTAGTCTTACTATCACTAGTTTAGCACAAGCATTTGACCGCCCAACAGCTTAGTCACCTTCCATACGTCTGCTATACTCCTGCTATGAAACACAGAAAAAGCTTGATAGCCATGCTCTTGTTGGTCGGTTTGTTAGCATGTATCCTGTCATCTCAAGCCCTAGCTATACGCAAAGTCAATGATTTACCAGGAAGAGTAATTGGTGAAAACCCCCAGCACAAACGAGAAAGTCAGCTCCCGGTGTGTAGTTTTAACGGCGTAGACTTTGAACAGTTGCCATGTTATTCCCCTCCAGACGCGATGTACTTATAGCGCTTCTCGATTAGATGAAGGATTTGATATACTATAGTTGTTGATAAGTCCAGAAGTTAAAATAGCTCTTTGTCTCTGAGAATATCTATTTCCTGGCACACATATGCAAGAGGCTCATTATTAATCTAATAAGGAGTCGTTATGACAAAAATGACAAAAGAAGAAGAGATGGACTGGTACGACCGAACGCATAGGAACTGGCGTTCGTGGGGTTCCTGGTTCAGCTGGGGCTCACCTGTTGGGCTGGGGCTGTTTATTCTCAGCCTCGCGTTTGCTGCCTGGATACTGGCGCAAATATAAGCTGAGCTAATCATAAAAAAACAGAGCACCTCACGGTCTCTGTTTTTTTAACGCCTGGCTAAGCCTGTTGCGAGTCTCAAGACTTTCGGCTTAGTATAGCGCGAATTGAAGGGCTAATAGTTTTATCTTTGCGATGTATGCAGCCGATCCAACAACATGGGCGGCGCTTGCCCTCGTTTAGCTCGATAACGGTTCGCTTAACATGTTCCTGGCGTGTGGCAGCCTGTTTGACAGTAATCGTCCAGCAAATCCATTCATTACGGGCTAAGGGGGTTAGGCTATTCCATTTCGAGACGGCAGACTTACTCGCTACGAGTGCCTTACGCAAATCATCAGGAATTTTATGAACCGTACCTTCAGATAATTGTTGTATCATCACACCAATTTTAACGCGCTAATAAACCCCTAGCAATCATAAACCTATGACTCTTTATACACTTCGTTAGGCCATGGTGTGGAATAATGAGTAAATACGCAAAATAGAAATCGACAAGTTTCAAAAAGCCTGGCTCGCTTGCCGCTGGTGCTTGCTTCATTCCGATACAAAAACAATGAACTGAGAAAACTAAGTACTAGGGTATACTGGAGAGTATTCCTATGAAGTTGGTAGTTCAGATACCGTGTCTCAACGAAGCCAAGACCTTGCCTTTGGTGTTGAAGTCGATCCCAAAAAAAATCCCTGGCATTAGCGAGATTATCGTACAAGTTATCGATGATGGTTCGAGCGACAAGACCGTAGATGTAGCAAAAGCACACGGGGTAACACATTTTGTGACGCACCGATCAAATCAAGGTTTGGCACGCTCGTTTCATGACGGCGTAAACCGTGCGCTCGAACTTGGAGCCGATATTGTAGTTAACACTGACGGCGATAACCAATATCCTCAAGATCGTATAGCCGACCTGGTACAGCCAATTATCGACGGCGAAGCCGACATTGTTATTGCCGACCGGCAAACCCATACTATTGAGCACTTCTCGCCGCTAAAAAAAATATTGCAGCGACTAGGTACAAGAATTGTCAATAAAGCAGCAGGCACACAGATACCTGATGCCGTAAGCGGATTTCGAGCATATTCAAGAGAATCTTTGATGCGGCTCAACACAATTACCCGTTTTAGCTACACCACCGAAACAATCATCCAGGCTGGCAACAAAAAACTTGCAATTACCAGCGTTCCTATAGATGTAAACCCCAAGTTGCGTGAATCAAGACTCTTTTCATCAACCTTAGAGCACGTTTTAAAATCAACGATTTCCATCTTCCGCTCATTCGTCATGTATCGGCCCTACAATCTATTTTGGTCAATAGGCGCTTTCTTCGCATTGCTCGGCCTTTTACCTTTCGGACGTTACATTTATTTCATGACACAGCGCGAACACGGCAGTCATCTACAATCGCTACTTGTAGGCACCGTGATACTGAGCGGAGCATTTCTTTGTTTTGCATTGGGCGTGATCGCAGATATGATTCGTATCAACCGTATCTTGAATGAGGATGCCTTGGAGCATATGAAACGACTACGGTTCGACCGATAATCGTTCGTAAATTAAAGGCTTCACTACCCGTCGCATAGTAGTGTTGATGGCTTGGAACTGTGGATACTGCCAATACCAGTCTTGATTGGTAAGTGCGATGTAACTGAGTGAGCCTCCGCCCTGAAGCAGCAGGAGCAATATCACTACTGTGATCGCTGCTTTTGGCCGAAGGGAACGGAACCACATCTCCACTGCCGCCAGAGCTAAAAGTCCCAAGGGAATGATCATAGGTATAAGATAACGCCCTTGAATTGCTACCGGCTGCCCTACGTCACGAAATTCAGTGTAATTCCTAGCAAAGAGTGCTCCAACATAAAACACAATAATTAGTATCAGTAACCGCAAGACCGGCTCGTGCCACAACCGTCGTAAACTCGCCACAATAACCATAATCCCACCGATTAACAGTATTCGACTGGTGGTGAAGAGCACCCAATACGGACCTGCCACAGCATAGCTACTGAATGGACCATTGAGTACATACAGCAAACTCCATACGATGTGGTTAGCCCAATGTTTGCTGTAGTGAACAATATTCGTATTAAGCTGAGGTGATTTTTCTAACTTGAAGTAATAGTTTCTTCGCCATGGTCCGTACGACAAACACCCTTGATCGCCAATGACACGATTGCAGGCAGGTGTAGGGGAGTGATAGCGAATAGTATTGACCCCATAGCGTTCTAGCCACAGCCCACTGGCTAAAAGGACAGCAGCAATCAACAAAATCTGCCAAGCGCGACTCAACGTGCGGAAATTAGACCAGATAAGGTTGCATGCCTGCTTAAACCCAAGTGTCTGTTTGACAGTCCAGCCAAGGAACAACGTGATCGCGGCGGTGATTGGCAGCAAGGTAAACTTCACCAAACTGCCAAGCAGCATGAGGAGTAACAGCGCAACAGTTTGTTTAGCCAGGAACTTCTGATGGCGCAAGTTATGTACTATGCTAATAACAAGCCTAAGCAGCAGGGCCAAAATTAAAAAAAGTAGGTTATCGTAGTTAATCTGCCCAGCAACTTGGCTCACCATAGGCACAAGCAGAGTTATCGCGAATACGACATTAAGTCCAGCCCTTGAAACAAGCCGTGCGCGTGCAAACGTATTATGAAATATGATAACACCTGCCGAAAATAAACCAAGATTACACAACCGCAGCACAATAACCTGCCACATTTCCGAACGAATCAAGAAGCTCACTGGATGGTAGACCAGACCAAAGATATAGTGATACAAGTATGACGGGTCGCGAATAAGGGCTCCAAATACATTTCCCTCAACCGGTTGAACCGACCAGAAAGGACTAAGATGGCGAGAATAAAGCTTTATGAGTCCAAAGTGGAAGTCTTCATCGGCAGGCATAGGGTATCGACTTGCAAGAGCAATCCACGCCGCCCCTACGACAAATAGTCCTAGTGCACCGAGAAAGAAGCGTCGACTTGCCAGAAAATTAATCAGTCTATGTTCCAGGGTATGCGCTGTTTTTTTTGGTACCATGTCGATACATTATACCGCGCTTGGCCGTTTCAACTAAGCACACTGGGGTACAATACATACATGGATAATCTTAGACGGTATATTCCAATTATCGCTCTTCTTGTTATCGGAGGATCCCTCGGATGGTACCTAAAACAACATCCAGAGATCACTCATCAACTGAAAAATATTCCGTTTACGATCGTGCTTGGTTTGCTTGGGCTCTATGCGATGACACTACTGCCGCTAGTTATTGTCTTACTAGCAACAGTGAAGTTGAGTGATGTCACCATAACAAAACGTGAGGGTTTTTTGCTTGCGATGTACACGGCAATTATTAACTTTTTTGGGCCCTTGCAAAGCGGACCAGGTTTTCGAGCGCTCTACTTAAAAAAGAAACATCGCATTAGCATTAAGAAGTACAGCTTGGTTAGCCTGCAGTATTACGCCTTGTTCGCTGGAGTCAATGGTTTATTTATACTGTTCGGTGGTGGGTTGTGGTCAATCGCGTTTGGGGCAATCACCGCAGCAGCAATATTACTTGCATGCGGGCACCGACTCGGCTTAACGCGACCATATATACAATCAAACTACCTGGTAGGCTATGCACGGCTCTGTGTAGGAACGGTCTTACTTGTGGCGACAGTTTGTTGCATCTATTTTGTTGAGCTTCGTAGCATCGATAGTAGTCTCACGATACAACAAGCCATGACCTATACTGGTGCGGCTAATATGTCATTATTTGTGGCAATCACACCCGGCGCAATTGGTTTTCGCGAAGGATTTATACTTTTTAGCCAGCGCTTGCATCATATTCCAAACACCACGATCATTGCCGCTAGCACCCTTGACCGGGCTGTCTACATCTTATTTTTGGGGCTATTATTTTTACTGAGTCTCGCTCTACATACACAAAAGTCATTATCAGCAAGACAGTTGCGTGCTGAAGCCGCCCAATTAGATAA
>CAZHBD010000010.1:0-20884 GCA_964530555.1 uncultured Candidatus Saccharibacteria bacterium
GTAAGCTAAGCGACGAACGAAACGCTGCGCCATAATCAGACGGATTGCTGACATAAATAGCGGGTTTTCACCAATAACATCCATGAGCCGGGTGAGTGCTGCCGCAGCTGAGCCGGCGTGAAACGTTGAAAGAACTAAATGTCCAGTTAATGATGCCTGTAACGCGGTTTTTGCAGTATCTAGGTCACGGATTTCTCCCACCATCACAATATCTGGATCAAGACGTAAAATCGCCCGCAGCTTGTTAGCAAAATTGGCTTGTTGCGCATTCTGAGATGTGACAGAGACTTGCGTAATGCCATTAAATTGATACTCAACCGGGTCTTCAATAGTAATGATTTTTCTTTCGTCATTATTCAGGCTATTCAGTATTGAGTACAGGGTGGTCGTTTTGCCGGATCCGGTTGGTCCGACGGCCAAAACCAGGCCGCTCGGTTTCTGTATTATGCCCTCTACAACCTGGCGCTCTGAGTCTGAAAGACCCAGGCGATCTAACTGGTACATGTTGACCTCCATATTGAAGAGGCGCATGACAATATCCATGCCGTTAATTGCAGGCACCGTTTCGACTCTAAGATTAACGTCCACAGCCTCACCGTCAGCCATAGTGACTTTCTGAGCAATGTGGCCCTGCTGCGCGTCGCTAGAGCTTGTTGATACATTAGCAGCGCTAGCAATTGCCGAAATAAGCATACGGTTACGCTCAATGCTAATACGGGCCACCGGGTGTAACACCCCGTCAATACGAAACCGAATGCGAACATGATCCGGTTGATGTTCGATATGTATATCCGAAGCCTCCAGCTTGTGGGCCTGCTGAGTTAGATACGCAAGCATATCATCGGCTCGGACCTGGTCCAAGGTTGCCGAAACCTTGGCGATAAGCGACTGCTGGTCCTCCGCAGTAAGCGATATATCCTGGTAAACCACTTGCTTTGGTGGGTCATACAGCTTCATGTACTCCCGAAAGCCCGTATCAGAAATTAGTCGGTAGTCAATTTGCTGATCCGGGAATTGCATGTGCAGATTCTTGAGAGTCTGTTGCGAGGTCGTGTTAGTGATACCAAAGGTAATAGCATGCTCTGAAGCAGTAAGAGGGATTACCCGCAATCGGTATAGATCTTCGTTTGGAAGAACCTCTTTGTAAAGCTGTTTAGTACCGGGTAGTGAGGTGTCGGCATACTCTAGCCCCAGAATTCGGGCTCGACGCATAGTTGAGCGTTCTTCATCAGCGCGGGCATCTTGGGTCATAGAGTTAGTATAAATGCTTGTGCCTCTAAATGCACCCCGGGTTACACTAATAAGGTGAAAAATCTCGTGCTCATAGCGCACAATGTTCGTAGTACTCACAATGTTGGTTCATTACTTAGAACGGCGGACGGATCGGGTGTGCACTGCGTCTACCTGACTGGCTATACCCCGTACCCAAAAATGCCTGATGATGACCGCCTGCCGCACCTGATAGATAAGATACAAAGTCAGATACATAAAACAGCTTTAGGGGCGGAAACGAGCATAGATTGTCGGCACATTACCGATATTCAATCGGTCTTAAATGATTTACGAAAACAAGGTTTTGCGCTGTTTGCGGTTGAACAGACTTCCGGCTCGCAATTATTGCCGGCAGTACATCAAATACCGGCTAAAGTGGCGCTGGTCGTAGGGCGAGAAGTTGAGGGTATTGAGCCGGATGTGATTGCACAATGTGATGGCGTACTCGAGATCCCCATGCTCGGGCAAAAAGAATCACTTAACGTAGCGCAGGCAGCAGCTATTGCTTTGTACCACTGTCAATTTATTGCCAAAGCATAGCCATTTTACCTGCCATAGGCTACAATACTGGATATGCCTCAGGCAACAACGCACCGTAAGCGTCATGGCCATCATCAAAAGAGAAACAGGCACTTCTTAAAAGTGTATGTTCCATATATTCCTTTAGTGTTGATTATTGCTACCGGACTGTATATAGGCAACTTTAACAGGCCAGTTCAGACTCGAGGCACAGTTTTGGCGTACTCAACTGAGATGTCCGCTGGGGGCCTCCTATCGGCTACGAATAGCAATCGAGCAGCCAATGGTGCGGGCGCCCTCACAATTAATGCCAAGCTGACAGCGGCCGCACAGGCCAAGGCGAACGATATGGCTGCTCGAAATTACTGGTCGCACAACACGCCGGATGGCAATCCTCCGTGGGTTTTCATAACGAATGCTGGTTACAGTTATGATCAAGCAGGCGAAAATCTGGCTTATGGGTTTCCAACTAGCTCTCAAACTATAAAAGGGTGGATGGATAGCCCGTCACACCGTGATAATATGCTGAACAAGGTTTTTACCGAAGTCGGGTTTGGTTTTACTAACGCATCCAACTATAACAATGATGGCGAGGAGACCATTGTTGTGGCGATGTACGGCAAGCCATATACCACGTCTGCCACTAGCCCGCCACCCTCGCCTGCCAGTCCTGCTTCGCCTCCGACAGTCAAGCAGACAACCACAATAGCAACTACGCCTAGTGCATCGGTTCAAGACACTGTAATATCACGCACGGTAGAAGTCACTATCGTTGATAGTCAGAACAAACCAGTAAAAGGTGTTACTGTGACTTTGCACTCTGAGCCGCGTACAGCAGTTACCAATGATAAAGGTATAGCGACGTTCAATGATGTAGAGCCTGGTGACCACGTTGCGACTGCCGTGGTCAATGGCGCAAAGAGAGAACAACCACTCACCGTTACAAAAGACAGCAAGATTGTAAGTATCACGTTGCCCAAGCCAACAACAGGTGAACAAACTACTGCTCAAGGTAACGTTTCGAAAACTATTGCTCGGCAAAAACGAGTCAGTCGGCTAGATTTGCTGACACGCGGTTATACACCATGGCTCATGACGGTTTTAAGTGCTATAGCATTAGTAGGATCGGGGTACTTGCTTGGAAAACACAGTCGAGCCCTGCACAAGCTTATTGTAAATGGTGAAAAATACGTCCTGTCACATAGCTTGCTCGATGTAACTATAATCAGTTTTGTATGGCTCTGTTTTGTAGTTAGCCGTACCGCAGGAACTATTTTGTAAACTATTGGAGCTTTACATTCGCGTTGCCTACCAGCTCTTTAATAGACATCACTGTTTCTTCATCACTCGTAACCTTGCTGGGTAGCTTGATAATCTGTCTGTTATCGCCATCACCGATAACCAAGACCACCTCAGTCTCACCAACTTTTTCATCAAGGGTTTGCTTCAAATTCATTAACAAGTTTTGGTCTTGGCTGTTCGAAAGTTTAATGTATAACCTGTCAACGGATGTTGCAGCATTGAGCTGAGATGGTGACCTTCTGCCTACTTTGGCTTTTGGAGCTTTCATGGACTTTCCACCAGCTACGTACGTCTTGGCTTCTTGGTGAGTCACTTCCCTTGCGGAGTCAACCATAATTTTAACTTCTCCAATATTGCCATCTCTGTCTTGAGCATTAATTTTGCCATTCACTACTATAACCCTGTCTTTATCCCAGAGCTCGCTCGATTGTTCGTAAACGCTTGGGAAAAGTACGAGTTCTATGTCGTGAGTCTCGTCTGCCAACCGTATGAAAGCCATCTTCTGTCCTTTTTTTGTCATAATTTCGCGCATATCAGCAATAACTCCACCCACAACAGCTGGTTTGCCGTGATGTTCGGGCAACAGTTCTCGAATTGGCATAGTTTGCTCTGCTAACCACGTACGGTAGTCCTCAAGGGGGTGTTGCGAAAGGTACAGCCCCAACAGCTCACGCTCCCACTGCAACTGTTCACGCTGAGAAATTGGTGTGACGTCCTCAATCAGCTTGAGCTTCGGGCGAACTTCATCAGACAAGTCACTGTTGCCAAATATATCAGTTTGCCCACTAGACTTCTCCTTAAGGATGCGGCTTGCATATGCCACTAAAACATCTAGGTTAGACAGAAGCAGGTCTCTTGCGCCAAAAGAATCAAGCGCACCTGCCTTAATCAAGCTTTCCAGGGCTTTGCGGTTAACAATACGAACGTTTACTCTTTCAAAGAAATCGTCAAGCGAATTAAACGCGCCTTCTTCCCTAGCACGTAAGATTTCTTCTACAGCCGCTGTACCCACATTTTTGATCGCAGCCATTCCAAAACGTACCTGATCGGTCTGAGGAACGACCGCAAACTCAACAAACGACTCATTAACATCAGGCGGCAACACTTTAATGCCCATATGGTTGCATTCGGTAATCTCGATAGCCAGACGATCAGTATCGTCAAAGTCGCTGGTCATAAGAGCTGCCATAAAAGCGGCTGGATAATGAGCCTTAAGGTAGGCAGTTTGATAGGCGATCAGCGCATAACAAGCAGCGTGGCTTTTGTTAAAGCAGTAGTTGGCAAATTCTTCGAGTTGGGCCCAAAACTGTTCCATTTGAGCTCGTTCCGCTCCGCTGTGCTTAATCGCGCCATCAATGAACTCTGGCTTGATCTTTTGCATCATAGCCAAGATTTTCTTGCCCACCGCCTTTCGCAGTGTATCCGCTTGCCCGCCCGTAAAACCAGCAAGATCCTTGGAGATCTGCATGAACTGCTCTTGGTAGACGAGCACACCATAGGTACTACTCAAGGCATTTTCCATCTTTGGATGCAGGTAGGTTATTTGCTCTTCACCATGTTTACGTTTGATGAAGCTGTCGATAAACTGCATAGGCCCAGGACGGTACAGTGCTACCATAGCCACAATATCTTCAAAAACGGTTGGCTTCAGCTCTTTGAGGTATCGTTTCATGCCCGCCGATTCCAGCTGAAATACGCCTGTGGTATCACCCCGCTGTAGTAGAGCATAGGTTTTAGGGTCATCAAGTGCAATACGATCAATGTTAATATCTTTGTCGTAAACGCGTTTAATAATGCGTAGGGCATTCTTAATGATCGTAAGGTTACTGAGGCCTAAGAAGTCCATTTTTAGAAGCCCTAGCTCCTCGACCGGTCCCATGGAGTACTGCGTGGCGACTACACCCTTCTGGGCCATTTCTAGCGGTGCGTACTTAACAATTTCGTCGGGGGCGATAACCACTCCGGCGGCGTGGACCCCGTGTGAGCGAATTGTACCTTCGAGCTGTACCGCCAGGTCGAACACACGTTTCGCTGTTTCGCTGGTTTGATATTCGTGTTTGAGCTCAGCACTCTCATTCAGTGAGGTAGCCAGCGGAATATGACGGCCTTGCACAGGCGGTGGAATCATCTTGGCTAATCTGTCGGCTTCCGCGTAGGGGACTTGTAAGACTCGAGCTACATCACGGACTGCGTTCCTGGCTGCCATGCGGCCAAAAGTTACAATGTTAGCAACACGATCAGTGCCATATTTATTGACACAGTACTGAATGACCTCATCTCGCCGCGTGTCCTGTATATCGATATCAATATCAGGCATGCTTATACGGTCAGGGTTCAAAAAGCGTTCGAACAGCAGGTCATAGCGCATAGGGTCGAGCTCAGTGATCTTTAAGGCATAGGCAATAATCGAGCCCGCCGCGGAACCACGACCTGGACCAAAGACGATACCTTGGTCCTTCCCCCAATTTATAAAGTCTGAAATGATCAAAAAGTAGCCATTAAAGCCCATCTGGCTTATGACAGACAGCTCGTAATCGGCGCGCTCGAGAATTTTTTTTGGTAGGGTCTTCTTGGCTGTAGCAATGCTAAGCTTGGCGCTCTCTTCCTCTGCCACACCACCATACCGCCATGCCAAACCTCGGTAAACTAGCTTATGCAGATATGTTTCCTCGGTCTCACCTTTTGGCACATCGAACTTCGGAATTAGGATCTCGCCGAGTGTTAAGCTCACATTGCAACGTTCGGCTATTTTGCGAGTATTCATAATAACGTCGGGGTGCTCTTTGCCCCAGCGTTTGATAATCTCCTGGGGATCAGTGACGTGGAGCTCAAAATCTTTGAGGCTCATACGCTTTTCATCACTCAGGAAGCTGCCGGTTTGCACACACAGTAAAATTTCATGAGCTTCCTGGTCAGCGTGCGTTAAATAGTGAGCGTCACATGTCACTACGCACGGAATGTCGAGCTCTTCAGCGAGCTTAAAGGTTTGTTTGGTGACGGCAACTTGCTCGTCCCAAGCGCTGGTATGTTCAGGATGACCATGATCTTGCACCTCAAGATAGTATCGATCGCCAAATATCTGCTTGTACCAACGAGCAGTTTTTTTGGCCTTTTCATACTGTTCATTGCGTAGGGCATCGCCGATCTCACCACCGATGCAACCGCTAAGAACAATAATACCTTCGTTATACTTTTCAAGTAGGTCGTGATCAATACGAGGTTTATAGTAAAATCCCTGCAGGTTAGCAATACTACTGAGTCGCATGAGGTTTTCATAGCCGACGTTGTTCATGGCCAGTAGAATAAGGTGATACGGCGTCTTATCCTTGGACGGATCACGATCGGTATGCTTGCGAGGCGCTACGTACGTCTCCATGCCAATAATTGGTTGCACATCATGGGATTTGGCGACTTTGTAAAACTCTATGATCCCTGATAAAGTACCGTGGTCTGTCATCGCAACTGAAGTCATACCCATGTCTTTGATACCACTAATCAGATTTGGCACTTTGGTTAGTCCATCAAGCAGGCTGTACTGAGTGTGGTTATGCAAGTGTACATAATCACTCGGTTTGAGTTTGCTAGCTTCCCCCATATGCTTCTATTGTATGAAACTTTGAGGCCGAGAGCGAGCCAAAGCTTCAATTACAACGCTACTGGCGTCGTTCATTTACAGTGTGGCGAAAGTTATTTACGAGTGGCCCAAGTAGCGGCACTTGCTTGAAAAATGACAATACCCATATCAACAATGCCACAATAATTGTTGCCCCAATCACACCACCAAGTCCGCTAGCCAGACCTTTTAAGAATGCTTGCTTATATGATTGCTTCGCATCCAGATACCCGGTCTCATAAATACTAACCAACATCTTGCCCAAGTTTTCGTAATCTGACTTTTTCTGCTGATCTTTAGTCATGCTTTTGAGCAAACTTTTTTAAGTGCTCAATGGCTTGGGTTGCGTCGTCAATTGCCTTTTGTAGGTCTTTATACTCTGCCTCACCTTCGTGTAAGGCGGTCAGCATTTCTTTGGCTTTTTCACGAGCTTTCGTAGCTGCAGCCATAGCCTTTTCGTAATCTCGGTCAGCAAAATGCTTAAACTTGTGAGCGCCCTTCTTGGCTTTTTCAATCAGAATATTTAGCTCTCCGTGCAGTTTTTTTAGTTTCTTCTCCGCCTCAGTCTTTGCTTTAATAGCAGCGTTCTTTACGTCTTGGCGGGTTTCTTTACCACTCTTGGGCGCGGTTAAAATCCCGGCGATGTAGCCTGCGGCACCAGCAATAAGTGCTCCAATAGCAATTTTCTTTGTTGAATCTTTACTCATACCTCTCCTTACTTTTCACTGTGCTTGCGGGCTGCGGCTACGACATTAGCGATCAGTTTACCAATGGCAGCAGGTCCGGCGCTAGCTTTAAAAAAATCACCCACCGCTTCGGCTTTATCGGCGATCTCCTCTGCTTTATGGGTCAGACGTTTAATTTGATTTAGAATCTGGATAGCTTTTACGGCAATAATAATGCTGCACAATAAAAAAACAGCGAGCATGCCAGATAGTAGAACGACCAGGATCTGCTCCGCTGTTGTCATGCGTTCAGTATATACCTTTTAACAAAATTATTGAACACTACGACGTAGGTACTGCAGAAATTCATCTTTTAGATCATCATGATGCAAGGCGAAATCGACGATAGTTTTGAGATATTCTAGTTTATTACCAGTGTCGTGAAAGGTGCCATTCTGAATTTGATAGGCCAGCATAGTGTGGCCGGCATCGAGCATCAATTGCATAGCTAGCTGAATCTGGAATTCTTCGTCGTCTTCCAGATGAGCACGCGACTGCTCGATGTAATCAAAAATCTCAGGAGTAAAGAGGTAGCCACTAACGCTCGCTAAGTCACTCGGGGCATTCTCTATGCCGGGCTTCTCTACAATGGTTGACATTTTCAATAAACCGTCGGAAAGCTCTTGGCCAGCGACTATGCCGTATCGCTCGTAATCTGCCTCGTTAGTGACCTTTATGCAGCTTATAACTGAGGTATTTTCCCGCTCATAAAGATCAATCATTTGCTTAAAACGAGAGGGGCTGGCGACAATAAAATCGTCAGCAAAGGTATAAATAAATGGCTCGTCGCCGATAAGATGAGCAGCATTAGCTACTGGAGTAGCGCTGCCGTAAGGTCCCTTTTGTCTGATGTAAGCAAAGTTGGCCAGGTTCGATATCTGCTTGGTTTCTTCGAGAAGTTCAAGCTTGTTGGCGGCTTTTAGATTCGCGCGCAGATCAGCACTCATGTTATCAAAATGATCCTCTATTGAGCGCTTGTGATACCCAGTTACAATCACGATATCTTCAATCCCCGCTCCCACAAGCTCTTCCACGATGTACTGAATAATTGGCTTATCCACGAGCGGCAACATTTCTTTCGGCATGGCTTTGGTTTGCGGTAAGAAGCGCGTCCCAAAACCGGCCGCAGCTATCACAGCTTTGCGTACAGGCTTCGTCATATCGTGTTTATTGTAGCACGACGATTATTTTGCCAAGCCGAGTTGGTGCTTGATGATCTCTTGAACAGACTGCGGGTTGGCTTTACCTTGGCTGGCTTTCATAACTTGGCCAACCAAAAAGCCAATAGCTTTCAGTTCACCTGCACGGACATCTGTGGTGGCTTGTTGGTTGTCGGCAAGAACTTTGCTTACAATAGATTCCAGCTGTTTGGTATCAGAAACCTGCATTAAGCCTTGCTCTTCGGCGTATTTCTCAATCGAAACCGGCAGATTGTTGTGCTGCAGGAGCTCGCTAATGAGTAACTTGGCATTTGTGGAGCTCACTTTGTTTTGCTTTACCAGCTCATACAGCTCCTGATACATGGTAAGGCGAGACTCATCCTTTAGATCAAAGGACTGTTTTTGCTCGGTTCTCAGTGGCAGCTCGACATTTATTAGCCAGTTAGCAATATGCTGCGCCGTTTTGGGCTGATCAGAAAAAGCTTCTACAACAGGCAAGTAACTGACATTGTCCGAGGTCACTTCAGCAATAAGCAATACACGGATTTGTTCATCGTGCAAACCAAGTTGGCCAAGCTTCGTTCGCCAATCGTCTGGCAGTAAGGGCATGCCTGACTTGATGGTCGCTATGTAATCTTCACTCAGCTCAACCGGCGGTAAGTCGGGATCTGGCATATATCGATAGTCGTGGGCTTCTTCTTTACCACGTTGGCTGATCGTTCTTTGTTTGGCATCGTCCCAGCCACGTGTTTCTTGTGTTACCGCCTTGCCTTGCTCGAGTAGTTCAATTTGACGATTGATCTCATACTCAGCTGCGCGCTCCACACTCTTGAAGGAGTTTAAGTTCTTAGTCTCAGTACGAGTCCCAAGCTTTTCGGTTGTACTGACTGAAACATTTACGTCAAAGCGCATGTTACCTTGGAACAGGTCACAGTCAGAAACGTCGGCAAATTTCATTAGTAAATATAGCTCTTCGGCATATGCCCGAGCCTCAGCAGGGCTATGCAATTCTGGCTCGGAGACAATTTCTAGTAGTGGCGTGCCAGCACGATTTAAATCCACCAGACTATAGTCCGCAGCGGCTGGATGCGTATTCTTACCTGCATCCGCTTCGAGATGCGCACGTGCCACACCAATATTCTTTGGTGCACCATCAACTGTTATCTGGACTTTACCGTTGAGCACGATTGGTTCATAGAGCTGGGTTATCTGATATCCCATCGGTAAGTCAGGGTAAAAGTAGTGCTTACGATCAAATTTGCTCACTTTTTGGGGTGCTGTTCCTAAAGCAAAAGCAGCACGCGAAGCAAACTCAATCGCCTTCTTATTGAGCACTGGCAGAGCCCCAGGCATCCCCAAACAAATGTGGCTGATTAATGTATTGGGTTCAGCACTGCGAGCGTCATTACTGACTGCTGCAAATAGTTTGGTGTTTGTTTTGAATTGCACATGGCATTCAATACCAATGGTTACTTTGTACTTCTGACGCACTTCGTTACTTATCATTGTTCAGTGCTCCTAAATCCCTGAGGGCTTGACGAAAGCCGATCAGGGATCGTTTGACATCTGCTTCTCGAAGCCGAGGCACTGCTTCGTCACGAAGTTTCTTAGAAAGGTTATGAGCGAACCATACGGCATCATTATCGGTCATTAGTCGCTGGGCTTCTACTAGGCGTTCACCGGTACTTTTCCCCTTAAGTTTGTGCTTTTTGAGAGCTTCATCTAGTAATTTATCAGCGTTCATCACTGCCAGCGGCCAGGTATCACGGTTTGAACAAAGCTTTTGCAGCTCGATCCAGTCTTGTTTGAACTGACCCGGGTTTAGCTTCTTGCGTCGCTTGAAAAATCTCATGCGACCACCTTTTCTGCAGCGGCAGCAAACCCTAAAAGCTGGCGGTCATTACGTTGTGCCGCGATGATCTGTAATCCTACCGGTAGATGATCACTACTTCCGGCTGGAATTACAATAGCCGGTAGTCCGGCCAGGCTTGGACCTACGGTCATCACGTCAGCAAGGTACATTTTCAGGGGGTCAGCTACATTTTCGCCAATCTTAAACGCAGTGGTTGGCGCTGTGGGGCCAACTAGAAAGTTAACTGTTTTAAAGACGTTATTAAACTCCTCAATAATCTTGGTACGTACGGTTTGTGCTTTATTGTAATACGCGTCATAGTAGCCACTACTGAGAACATAGGTTCCAATCATGATACGACGCTTGGCTTCTTTGCCAAACCCTCTCGAACGGCTCTGGATATAGCTTTCGTCCAAGTTTATTACTGTTGGATCGCTATAACCAAATCGTTGACCATCATACCGACTGAGATTACTACTGATTTCTGCCGGAGCGACAATGTAGTACACGGCTAGAGATAGTGGCAAACTTGGCAAGCTAACGTCAACGACCTTTGCTCCAGCGGCCTTGAGCTTGTTAATGGCTCGCTGTATTTGCTGCTTCACACCTGGGTCCAGTCCATCGGTCATATATTCCGAGACGACGCCAACTGTCTTACCTTTCAGCTCACTTGGCGGGGCAAGATATCCGTTGTCATCTTTTGGAATGGTTGTGCTGTCGAGTGGGTCAGTGCCCGACATTACATCAAGTACCAGTGCAGCATCTTCTACGGTTCGGGTTATAGGGCCAACGACATCGGTGCTACTGGCCATTGCCACCACGCCAGAGCGTGAAACTAAGCCGTAGGTCGGCTTTAAGCCGACTGCTCCACAAAACGAAGCTGGCAAGCGTATCGAGCCGCCAGTGTCAGTGCCCAAAGCAAAAGGTGCCATATCGAGCATTACTGCGGCAGCCGATCCGCCGGAAGAGCCGCCGGGCACACGCGTTTTATCGTGCGGATTCCTGGTCGTAAAGAAGTCGCTATTTTCGGTACTCGAGCCGTGCGCAAAAGCGTCAAGATTGGCTTTGGCCACGCATATAGCACCTTCAGCCTCCAGGCGTTCAGTAGCTGTCGCTTGGTAGGGCGCATCAAAACCTCTGAGAATATTGCTGGCAGCAGTGGTCTCCGCACCAAAGGCTAAGAAATTATCCTTGGCAATAAATGGAACCCCAGCCAGACGGCCTGGATGCTCTCCTCGGGCGATTTGTCGATCAATCATCTCGGCTCGCTCTAAAGCGCGTTCAGTTGTTTTGGCTATAATTGCCTGAAATTCTTGCTTGGCGTCAATTGTTTGCAGTGCCCGCTGCACATTCGCAACAGCGGTAACCTGACGGCCTTGGACTTGCTCAACAAGGTCGGCAATTGAGGACCACTGGCTCATTCAATAACTCGCTTTACTTTTATGTATTGTCCTTGGCGACTGGGGACGTTTTTAAGCAGGTCTTCTGGACTCGCCTGATACGGAGTAATAACATCATCACGAAAAACATTGGTGAGACCAGTGACCTGGCTCGTTGACTGCAGACCCGTAGTGTCGACACCGCTAAGTTGCTCAACGTAGTCTAGAATACTACTAAGCTCTTTCCTGAATTCGTCAACTTCGTCTTCGCTGAGCGACAGTTTGGCAAGTCTGGCCAATTTCAATATTTCAGCACGGGTTAGTTTCGCCATTTGTTCTACAGTATAGAAGATTAACTAGTAAGAATCCAGCGTATCACCATGTCGCGCAGGCGCATATACTCAGCTTCTTCAAACTGCATGTTTGCAATCATAAAGCGGCCTGTGGAGTGATGAGAACAGAACATGCAGTCCTGTAAGTCCTTACAGTCACTGATAAATAGGCTGTTTGATATGTTGTTGGACCAGGACACGCTAAAACTGTTTGAGCAGCGAGTGCTGTCCTCTAGTCGAACGCAAAAGCTGGAAGCATTGGAGCGTTGACCAGCAATGATAAACTCGCAGCCAGGCGACAAGCTATCGCTGAACAAAATGTTCTTACACTGATTAACATCTTGGGAGCGATAGATATTCTCGGAATTATAGATGTTGTCGCTTTGAGCTACGTTGAGTGAGTCAAGTTGTCGTTCGGTAGTGGTATAGTTGATAGAACCCCAGGCTTCCAGAATCTCTTCTACAGAATTAAGTGGTCGTTTTTCCTGCAACCAGTCCTCGCGTCCATTAAAACCTTTAAAGCTTTTATCCATCGTTATGAATTTTGTTGGATTGGTGGATTGCGCCCAGGTGGGAGAGTTGTCAATTGAGTCATACACCTGCTGAGGAAGGCGCACATCGAATGCAAACTTCTGCAAAATTTGTTCAAGTGACATTGGATTCTGATAGCCAAACACCTGCCCAATTATTTTGTCAGCAATTTCTTTAGCCACTTGATCGTTCATTTCTTGCCTTTCCTAAGTTTAAGTTTGGTGCGACTTGATGATTGACTGGCCAGCAAATCTTGTAGGTTAGCGCCTCGCCGTACCTCTCCGCTGGTCGCAGTAATGGGGGCACTCGGCGTGGTTTGTGTCATGGCCGCCTTCAACATATGGTTACTTGGCGTTTGGTGCTGCGTTGGCCCAGCAATAACAGCCTGTACAATAGACTCACCGATCTGGGCTGGATTCACCGTTTCAGTAGTAGGGTGCGTCACCAACTGAGAGGCTGGAGCTTGTTGCGCAGTCTGTTGCAGTTCGGGCGCAACTTCCGGTGCCGGCACTTTAGCTGTTTCATCAATTCCTAAGCCAACTGCTCCCCCATAAAGTATGGGCTTCGTTTGTGCTGCCGCGGTTTCTACAAATTTCGTCGGCAACGTTTGTGATGTGTCTGGTGCCTTTTCGTAGGTTTGCAGTTCGATGTTTGCATTTTGCTGAGCTGGTCCAACATCAAGGGTCTTAGCCTTAACGCAGGGCAACAGCATGCCATCACTACTTAAGCGCAGAAAACACTCTCGCACGTTCAGCGCGGTTAGCATCTGCACTCGAACATCTGACTGTTTTAGCCCCTTGCTTTTTTCAGCTTCCAAGATTTCTTTGGGGATCTCAATAGTTAGGTTACCTTCTAACGCTCGGGCATCCTCTTCTGAAACTCGAAAGACATAGTAATTGCTGACGTTAGTAAAAATAGCCTCCTGCAATGGTTTTTCAATTTGTCCAAAGTACTGCTGTGTTAGAAATACAAACAAGTTGTATTTACGAGCCTCGGCAAGAATACTGGCGAGCGCAGGGTTCTGAACAACAGATACTTCATCAACTATCAAAATCACCTTCTCGTTAAACGCTCGTGCTTGAGCCAAGAGGAAAATCTGCTGGATTAACAGCCCGGCTACGGTTTTAACAACCTTTTCACCCATACTTACCTTATTCAGTGAAAAGACGGTCAAGAAGTTTTCACTTATCAGCTTAGATAATGACGCCCCTTCATCGCCAGTTTTGGCTAGCGAAGGCTGTAGCTGCATTTCATCAACGAGCGTAATGATTGGTACGATTGCCTCGTTATAATATTTAGTGCGCATTTCATTAAAATCACCACCAAAAAAGCTGACAATATTTGCTGGAACGTAACCTTTAACATGTTCAAGTAGCTGATTTCGATACTCAACATCAACAACAAAACGCTTTAAGTTGTCTAAGCTCATTGTTTGGCCTGTCATGAGCACAAACAGACTAAAACGCAGTACTCGCTCAACCTTGGGGTTGAACTGATCTGCTAGCAAGGACTTAAATAACGTTCCCGTCAGTTCGGTAGCGGCTGAAATGTCAGTACCAGCGCCACCAAATAGCTCAGTAGCTTCGTCGTCACCCTTGAAGTCAATGATCGTTGTTTTAGGGATGTTTTTCAGATCTTGCTCCAACGAGGCATGCGGATCAATAACAACAACCCGGTAATTATGCTGCAGACCACCCGATTTTGTCAGTCTGTCAACAATCAAAGCGATTAATTTGGATTTACCACTGCCACTAGCCCCAATGATGAAGGAGTGTTTCTCGAAATCATAGGAATTAAGCGGTAGAAAATAGTTCTTGGGAAGAAATGGAAATGTATCAACTTCGAAGACAGCGTTTAAATTATCGCTTTGCATAATATGAAGTGCTTTTTGTATGTCCAGATACTTTGGCTGTTTACGGCGCATATACTTTGTGTTAGCAACGAAATCAACGGCCAGCAGATGCGACGGTAGGGCAAATAACGTTTTACGTGCAACCGAGTACTGGCCTGCAGCGTTTTTAAAGAACAATCTAGCTCGTACGTGAGCTTTTTCTACATTCACCGTCCGAATCGTAAACTCAATAAGCTCAAGTGACTTTGCGCGTTTTACTTGATATTTCTCCTTGATATCAAGTAGCGTACCGCCAGCGACATACTGCACAAAACGCTCGGCTACTCGTGTGGTGGGTATATCAATGTGTTCCGTATTCACAGGACGTAGCACAACGCCTTCGAGGTTGTTGGATAGTAATCCAACATCTTTATTAGTACCAATGAAATAGCGAACCGTGCTTTTATCAACCAGTACGATCAGTTTCCAGCTCTTGAGGAAGCCAATGTACTGAGAAATGCCTAGGATTATTTTTTTCCAGGCCTCTGTATCTAACTGGTCACGCAGTAGATATAGCTCGAACCAGTGTTCGTAGCCCAGATGAGGCTTGGTTTGCATGAGCATTATTATATCATCTGTCAGCTTCGCACAAACACTTTACAATTACTTTGGGTAGGGTTAGCATAAGAGTAATCCTTCAAAAGGGAAACAATGATACGCGCACTAGATTCAGCTACAACGATGGGCAGCTGGGGCAACACTCCAGCTAGCGCTACTGAATTGCACCCTCCATTTCAGGAGGGTGTTTTATTTGATGGTTGCGGAACTCTAACTGCGACAGATAGACGTGCAGTGGAAGGTGGCACCCTATATTTGGGAACATACGCCACAGACTTGGCAACACACCGCGTTGGAGTGTACGCTCCTGAGAATCCTTCAACAACTTTGCGCAAGCCTGTCGTCGGAATGACCACTCCGCTAGGTACCGGCAATCGAGGGCATAATCATAACGTCGCCATGGAAATGATGCAAGATGGCGCAATCGTCATTAAGAAGGGCCCGCCTCGCTACTATCGCCCAACAGTCCGCGCGCTTTCTATCGAGCAAGACGAAGGTGAAGTTTTTCGTATAATTAATGCCGTTGAACAAGCAGGATTAATTCCTGAAGACTCAGCAGTAGCTATGTATGGAGAATCGCAGGGAGCCATGAAGGCTCTTATGGCGCCAAAGCTTGGAGCTATATTAGGCCGCGAGGTGACAACCATTTTGCCTGTGGCACCTTGTTTTCTTGACCGAATTCAGTGGCATCGGCCAGATAGACAGCTAAGGGCGCTTGTAAATGTAACTGTTGGACTGGCGCGACAAGCCCGGGCAATGAGTCGCGAAGAAATTACAGCAAAAAGAGGCACCTTTTCAAGAAAAGACCTGCATCACCACGTCATTGTGTTGCCGGTTTTGACAAGCGGCGAGGCAGGCGACGCCCTGCCTCACATACCCCCCGAGCAAGAAGGTCAGGTGCTTGTCTTTGGACGCGATGGCTGGAGCCAGCCGCGAAAAACGAAAGCTCGTTTGGAGCGTGAAACTAACTTAGAAGTGCATCTTTTTGACGAGTACGGACACGTTGACGGCATACTCAGTCAAGAAACGAGTCAGTTCCGGCATGACTTAGTTCGTAGGCTCCATGAACGAATCCAGGCAGCCTAAAGCTTTTTCTTGATATCCATAATAATGTCTCGTAGCTCGGCGGCTTTTTCGAATTCCAGGTTCGCTGCTGCCATATCCATTTGCGCAGTGAGATCTTTAATAAGGTGACCGTACTCGTCTTTTGGTATTTTCTTAAGATCCAGCTTGGCTTTCTTGGCTTCTTCTGGGAGGTCAGGACGTAAACCCTTTTCGATCTCTTTGCTAACACCAGTTGGAGTAATACCATGCTCGCGGTTGTATGTCTCTTGGATTTTACGGCGGCGGTTCGTCTCATCAATAGTTCGTTGCATGCTGCCAGTCACATTGTCGGCATACATGATAACGTGACCTTCAACGTGGCGCGCTGCCCTACCAACAGTCTGGATAAGCGCCTGCTCACTTCGCAAAAAACCTTCTTTATCGGCGTCAAGGATAGCTACCAGGCTGACTTCAGGCAAATCGAGGCCTTCACGCAACAAGTTGATCCCAATAAGCACATCATAGACTCCAAGCCGGAGGTCACGCAAAATATCAGTCCGGTCAAGCGTGTCTATGTCGCTATGTAAGTAAGTTACTTTAATCTTGAGCTCTTCAAGGTATTCGGTAAGATCTTCGGACATACGCTTTGTCAATGTGGTGACCAACACGCGCTGACGTTTGTCGACGGTGGCTTTGATTTCGGCAATCAGGTCATCAATCTGGTTCTTAACAGGGCGCACTTCAATTGGTGGATCAAGGAGGCCAGTCGGACGAATAACTTGTTGTACCGGTGGTGGGGAGTGGCTCAGCTCGTATTCGGCGGGGGTAGCACTGACGTAGACTGTTTGGTTAATATGTTTTTCGAACTCCGTAAAAGTTAGTGGGCGGTTGTCTAGCGCACTTGGCAGACGGAAGCCATGTTCTACCAGCACCTCTTTTCGTGCTCGATCGCCGTTATACATACCGCGGATCTGCGGAATAGTCATATGTGACTCATCAATAAACATTAGGAAATCATCGGGGTAATAATCTAGTAGAGTGGCGGGCTGCTCGCCCGGTTCTCGGTCAGTTAGATACCGGCTATAGTTTTCAATCCCTTTCACAAATCCAGTCTCCTCGAGCATTTCAAGGTCAAATTTGGTACGTTGCTGCAAGCGCTGTGCCTCAAGCAGCATGCCATGCTGATTAAAATAAGCTAGCCGCTCTTCCATTTCTTGTTGGATTTTCCCAAGTGCAACTTTGAGTTTCTCCTGAGGTGTAACATAGTGCGAGCCAGGAAAGACGTGTAGACGTTCTGGTTTTGCTAGGATTTCGCCAGTTAGTGGGTCAATCTGCGTAATGCGTTCTACTTCGTCACCAAAAAACTCTAAACGGTAGGCCAGCTCTTCACCTGCTGGAAAGACGTCCACCACGTCGCCTCGTACACGAAATGTTCCTCGATGAAAATCTATATCATTTCGTTGATATTGAATGTCGGTCAGGCGACGCAAGAGTTTATCACGCTGCACACGCTCGCCGGTACTGATCTTGATCGCCAGACTACCATAGTCACTCGGGGTACCGATGCCGTAGATACAGCTGACGCTGGCCACAATAATTACATCGCGCCGAGTAAGCAAAGCATCGGTGGCAGCGTGGCGCAAGCGGTCTATCTCTTCATTAATTTGACTGTCTTTTTCAATATAAGTGTCGCTACGCGGGATGTATGCCTCAGGCTGATAGTAGTCAAAGTAGCTAACAAAGTAATGCACAGCATTATTGGGGAAAAAGCGCTTAAACTCAGCATATAACTGGGCGGCTAAGGTTTTGTTATGACTGAGCACCAGCGTCGGCCGCTGCGTGTTCTGGATAATATTAGCCATGGTAAAAGTTTTACCAGAACCGGTCACTCCTAGCAGGGTCTGCTCATGAAGATTGTTATTAACTCCCTTTGTCAAAGCAGCAATAGCCGTCGGCTGATCGCCCATGGGCTGATAGTCACTGTTGAGCTCAAATTTAGCCATCCTTATATTGTAACAGCTTAGTTGTACAGCTTGATGTAGGGTTTGTTGAGGCGATTGAGTAGAATTGTTAGTTTGGCAATCAGTCTCTCAGGATCGTCCTCAAAAATCACGTCGTCACTAGCTGCACGTCCTGCGGCGTGCAGGATATCCATAATTTGGGAGCTCACTCCACCAGCCCCTTGAAGAAAACCAATAGGTGTACCCGTTTCCATGGCGATAGTAAACTCATGAAGCGTGCCGAGCCGACCTCCAATGCTAATGACTGCATCACTTGATTGAATCAACAATGCGTCACGCCCAACGTAATGCAGCCCAGTGTATAAAATTGCATCATAAGCATCTGTTGGTAGGCGGTACTTCATGACGTGCTCAACTTTACTAGCGCCTGGGCTGAGGCCCAAGCTCATGGTACCTTTGGCTTTTTTGTAGCCAACTGCGGCCTCATAGGGCAAACCAATGGTAGCTCCTGTTAACAGCGTGTGTCCTGCTTTGGCTATCGCTTTACCAGCAGCCTGCGCAAGCATACGCCCCTCTTCTACGCTCTTGCCTTTAGCTGCTCCTGAGACACATATCTGGTACATTAGGCAATCTCCAGCGATGATGGTTCCACTAGGCCGTCACCGAGCTGCTCGATAACTTGCCGCTCCAGACTTTCTTGTCCCATGTAGCGAAGCAGCAGCTCGTTCCACATGCTGCGTTGCGCATGGCCAATGACCTGTTGCCCAAACTCAAGATTGTTGCAGTAGCTAATTGCGTTATCCAGCAGGCTCAAAGAGATTGGACGTATACCGGGTTGCTGCACCAGAACGTAATCCAGGCCATCCCAAAATTTTAATGCTGGCTCCAGCCAGTACAGGACATCCTCTGCTTTTTGATAGTACAAATCCTCTGGCTGTACGTGTGGCTGAAACGCCGTCGGATGACTCTTGGGGTGCTTTCCATAGTGTCGAGCAACGGTTCGCCAGTGTAGCGGCTTGCCGGCCATGGCTGCTGCATCATTCGGATCTTGTAGGAGGGTCTTGATAAGGATTTCCCCAAAGTCTGGTTTTACCTGCTCCAGCTTAAATAACGCACTGTAAAGACGTATCTCTGCAACGTAGTGCAAGATTAACGGCAATAATGTAACAAACAGTCCTCGCATCCGATCAACTGGCAACGGCAATATCAAAATGATGCCAGATTCCTTCAGATGGGTCACATTGTGGTGCTGACTCTGAACATACGGGTCAGCCAACTTGCCCCAGCGTTTGCCCTCTAGACAGACAATCTCTACCTCTCGGTGCTCAAAGTCGCTAGACTGCAGTTTCTTATACTGCTTCACAAACTTGGTCAGCCACGCCGGGGTCTCAGCAAAGCGGGCGGTTGCGAGTAGCACGGCCGGATTCTCACGTTTGAGCATGGAATCGAGCGAACGATAGCCAAGCTGTTTCATTACGTGTTTCGGTGGCTGTTTTTTCAGAAGTTTCTTGAGCACGCTATGTTTTATTGCCCAACACTCTTTGGCTACAGAAAGACCACTCACTGCTTGAGCTAAACGCGGCAGCACAGCAGTAACGTCATGAGGATCGGGGGCTTTTAATATAGCCGCCAAGAATTCATCATGCTGTCCAACAAGGGCCTGCAGGGCGTGATATAACTCTTTCGCTGTTGTGTCGTGTGGATCAAGTCCAAGCTCACGCATTTTTCGGTGCACAGTCGCCGATAACTCAGCTATGAGCCGCACATCAACACCGGGCTGTCCACTAGCCCGCTCGTAGTTGCTAAGCTCGGAGGCCAGTTCCACTTCTGGCCGTCCAAGGAGATGTGCTAAAACACGTGACATATTCTTCTTAAGGTTACCATGCTAACGCTTTAAATGACAGATTATTTGAGGGGTTGAGGACGGTACCAGGCTGGGCTATTTTTGAGCAACGTCTCAAGCTGTTTGGTAGTCAACAAGCCCTTTTGGGCGCCAACGTGTTGCACTACACTCATTGAGTTAATTGGAGCCCACTGTAAAGCGCCGGCGATGTCGCTGCCTTTGATAATGGCGGCCACAAAAGTGCTGGTAAACGCGTCGCCTGCTCCAGTTCGCTCAAAGGGGGGTGACGGATCAGGATATATGGGCATGAAGTAAGCATGGGCGCCATCGAACATGTAGGCACCCTTCGGTCCATCCGTAACCAAGATTATCTTGGGCCCTCGATCATGTATGCTCCGCATCAACGCCTTCACGTCGCGCGATTCGGTATTCCGCATGCGTTTGGCCTCCTCAACATTTACGACGAAAACGTCGGTCCTGTCATAGATGAGCTTCAGTTCGTCGAACCCCAGCTTCATCTGGAATGTGCCCGGCTGGAAAGCCAGCCGTATCTTTGGATCTGCGGAGAGATAGTCCGATATGGCCATGTGGTATGGGAATGTTCCGCTGGCAAGGGAAGTCAGGTACACCCACTTTGCCGGGGGCAGTTTTGGCAGTCTGTAATCATAATCAACGTGATTTACCAGGATGGTTCTCTCCGCACCGTACCACAGGACAAAGTGGTAGTTGGTGGCTTTTCCGGCGTTATGGTGGATCCTGCTCGGCGCCGGCGCGCTGGGGTGGATTGGCTTAACCGTGCAATATCTGATTTTGCCGTTGCGACATAAACCCAACTTGACTCAGATTGCGCGGCGCCTCGAAGAGCAAAATCCCGATCTGGAAGATCGTCTGGCCACGGCAGT
>CAZHBD010000011.1:0-19238 GCA_964530555.1 uncultured Candidatus Saccharibacteria bacterium
AGCGGCGATCGCGCAGGCAGTTAGCGGTTTGGCGCGAACTATAGATGCCACGGCTATCGTGGCCGAAACGGCTTCTGGTGAAACTGCGTTACAGGTGGTAGCACATCGATCACCGGTGCCTACCATAGCTGTTACACCACAACAGCGCGTGGCTCAGCAGCTGGCGCTCGTATACGGCACCAAGAGCTACCGTCGGCCGGTTGACAAATTGGCGGCCACCAAGCTAACCAACTGGCTGCTGCAGAATAAGGTTCTCAAGAAAGGTGATACCGTCATTACGGTGTCAGGTAAATATCCTGGCGTTGTGGGTACGACGGATACAATTAAGGTGCGCGTGCTGTAAACAAATAAGGGTGGGCAATGAGTTTTACGAAGAAAACAGTCAAAGACGTCAGCTTCAAGAATAAAGTTGTATTATTGCGTGCCGACTACAATGTTCCGGTAGGAGACGACGGTACTATCGCTGACGACTATCGAATCACCCAATCAGTACCGACCATTGAGTACCTCCAGAATAAGGACGCCAAAATAGTGATCATTAGTCACCTCGGTCGTCCGAAAGACGCTCATGATACCAAGGCAAGTTTGTGGCCCGTTGCCAAGCGTCTGCAGCAACTGGTTAAGGGTAAAGTCAGCTTTGTTCGAGACTGTATCGGGCCAGAAGTAGAAAAAGCCGTTGCGGCGATGAAGCCGAAAGACGTTATTTTGTTGGAGAATTTACGCTATCATCCTGAAGAAGAAGCCAACGATAAGAAGTTTGCGGAGTCGCTCGCGGCGCCAGCTCAAGTTTTTGTCCAAGATGGGTTTGGTGTGGTGCATCGGGCGCATGCTAGCACTAGTGCGGTAACAAAGTTTTTGCCGAGCGTGGCAGGTTTGCTGTTGCGGCGCGAAGTCGACACGATTACTGACGTCATGGAACAGCCACAACGCCCGCTAGTGGCAGTGATTGGCGGCGCGAAAATTGCCGATAAGATCGAGGTGCTCAGTCGCTTTATCGGCATAGCCGATGTGGTGGTGGTTGGCGGCGCGATGGCTAACACCTTCTTGGCTGCTGAAGGCATAAACATCGGTTCCAGCAAAACTGATAAAAACGACTTGCCACTGGCTAAACAGATTCTAGAGCGAGCCAAGAAAGAGGCCAAAAAACGCCACTTTGTCTTTTACCTGCCACAAGACGGAGTGGTGGCTACTAGTTTGGACAAGACTGCTACAACACGCATCGTAGACTGGGATGCACACGTTATTGCTGATATCGAGAGTTATCCCGGTAAACCACCTGCTAGAGCCAGCAATATTCAAAAAGGCGAAATGATACTGGACATCGGTCCGTTCTCAGGTGCGTTTGTAGCCGGTTGTATCCAGCTCGCTAACACAGTTGTTTGGAATGGCGCGCTTGGCGTAACAGAAACACCGGCCGTGCACGGTCCAGTGGGGCCGTTCTCGCACGGTACCGATCTATTGATTGACGCCATGCTTGGTGAGTATGGCCATCGGCCCTTCAGCCTGGTCGGTGGCGGTGATACGGTTGGATATATCGAACAGCGCAAACTGACAGCTGCGTTTAATCATGTTTCCACAGGTGGCGGTGCAAGTCTCGAGTTGATGTCAGGTAAAAAACTGCCAGGAGTCGAAGCTCTACTGTCGAAAAGTAAGTAGAATAGAGTACAATAACCATAAGCATTATGACCGACCGTAAAACCCTCATTGTTGCGAACTGGAAGATGAACCTGGACGTTCAGCAGGCGAGTTTGTTGGTGCACCGACTCAGTGAGCGAATTCGTATCCATCGAGATATTGAGGTTGTGCTGGCGCCCAGCTTGTTGGCCTTGCAGCCATTGAGCCTCCAGATCGATCGGAGAAAGTTTCGCCTGGCAGCTCAAAACGCGTACTTTAAAGACGAAGGGGCTTTTACTGGCGAAGTATCGTTTACTATGCTGCAAGACCTGGTCCACTACGTTATCATCGGACACAGCGAGCGACGCTTATATTTTCATGAAACCGATGACATAATACGGGATAAAGTAGCGGCTGCTCTGCGGAACGGCATCGCTCCTATTTTATGTGTTGGCGAAACCAAGCATGAGCGATCCCAGCACGAAACTCGGCAAGTCTTGCATGATCAGCTCATCGCCGCGTTGGCAAACGTGACAAGTGAAGAGATTGAGGATGTGGTTATTGCCTATGAACCGGTGTGGGCAATCAGCACCTTTAACGGCATTCTGGCAAAACCCGAAGGTGTGCAAACTGAACTTGATTTTATCCGGCATCAAATACAAGAGCTCTACGGCAAGACAGCTTCACAGCGAGTTCGAATTCTCTACGGTGGCAGCGTTGATGATCAGATAGTATCCGGCTACTTGCGGCTCGAGGGTTGTGATGGCGCCCTTGTTGGCGGAGCTAGCTTGCACTACGAGAAATTTAGTGCAATTGTTGATGCTGCATATCGGCTCCATCGTATGCCAGAGGAGTCATAGCGTGCCGGACGATACTCGAAAATTATTTGATGTAGCTCACCCGGGGCAGACACCAGCTAACGCTGCATCAAGGCCGGTAATTGTTGGCAATAAACCCGTCATGCAAGATCCTATGATGTTGCAGCGCACGGATGCTCCCGCTACGCTCACACCTCATGGTAACGGCCTATTACCACTACATGACGATGTTAAGCCAGAAGAGTCTACCGACCAGAAGCCCGCTAATATGTCGGTTATATCTGGAGCTCCGGCAGAGGATGATCAACAGTTCACACAGCTTATCGATCAGGGTTCGTATTTTGTACACATTAAAGGGGCCAAAAGTAAAAAGATTGCTGCTAGGTTCTTTCTGTTGTTGGGTGCGCTTATAGCTATGGCGGCATTCGGCTACTACAGCGTAACATTCCTCAAAAAGTAGCCCCATTTGCTAAAATAGATAAGTGAAGCAAGATCTTCTTGAGGGGTTGAATCCGGAGCAGCGGCGAGCGGTCGAGACGACTGAAGGCCCGTTGCTTATTCAGGCTGGTGCGGGTAGTGGCAAGACAATGGTGTTGACACACCGGATAGCCCACATTATTGCCAGTCACAAAGCGACGCCGTATAACATCCTGGCAGTTACCTTTACTAACAAAGCTGCCAAAGAAATGCGGGAACGTGTCGCCAAGTTACTTGGTGAAAACGCTGATAATCGGAGCTTTATGCCGTGGATGGGAACGTTTCACAGTATTTGTGTGCGGTTACTGCGTCAAGATGGCGAGTATGTCGGTTTACCCAAGAGCTTTGTGATTTTCGATGAAAGCGATCGGCTGAGTGCCATCAAGCAAGCTAGCAAGCAGGTTATGTTGGACGAGAAGAGCTTTCCGCCCCGTTCACTCTCCGGCCTTATTAGTAGCGCTAAAAACGACATGGTCGACCCAACGACGTATGCCAACATGGCCAATAGCCCAGCGCAAAAGGCGGCGGCCCAAATCTTCCCACTCTACGAAAGGGTGCTCAAGGATGCTGGTGGCTTAGATTTCGATGATCTTATTAGCAAGACGGTGCAACTACTCCAGAACAATAGCGAAGTACGGGATAAGTGGCGCAAGCAGTTCAAGTACATCATGATTGATGAGTATCAAGACACTAACGCTGCTCAATATAAGTTGATTAAGTTACTGACGGATATGCATAAGAACGTTGCTGTGGTTGGTGACGACTGGCAGAGTATTTACAGCTGGCGTGGGGCTGATTTTCGCAATATTCTCAACTTCGAAAAAGACTATCCCAAATGCACCGTCATTAAGCTGGAGCAAAACTATCGAAGCACCAAGCACATTCTTGATGCGGCACATGCGGTGATTACCAAAAACGCTCAACGCAGCGACAAGCGACTGTGGACGGCGGCAGATGGCGGCTTGCCAGTGCAGATTAACCAGGTGAATGGCGAACGTGCAGAGGGTGAAGCGGTAGTTCGGCGAATTCGCAACGGCGTCGACAATGGGCTACGAAGTTTTCGTGATTTTGCGGTGTTGTACCGAACGAATGCCCAGAGTCGTTCGGTAGAAGAGGCGTTTGTGCACTATAACATTCCGTATCGAATTGTAGGCGGACAACGTTTTTATGACCGTAAAGAAATCAAAGATGTTATTGCCTATCTACGGCTCATTTTTCAGCCCGAAGATCGGGTGAGCTTTGAGCGCATTGTGAATGTTCCCACCCGTGGCCTGGGCAACACTTCGGTTCAGAAGTTTTTGCAGTGGCAAACCGACAATGCTCTGTCGCTCGAAGCGGCGCTTACTGAAGCTGGCCAGTGTGAAGTGGTTACCCCTAAGGCACGTAAGGCGCTGGCAGAGTTGGGAGATATCGTTGCTAGCCTTCGAGAAGTCATGGTGGGCAGTAGTGTATCAGGACTGATTGATTCACTGCTGCGCCGAATTGATTACCTGGCCTTTCTCAACGACGGTTCGGCCCAAGGTGAGGCGCGCCAAGAAAACGTGAAGGAATTATTGAGCGTGGCTCAAGAGTACCAAGACTTAGGCCTGGATGGCTTTCTGGAAGAAGTTGCCCTGGTCAGTGATCTTGACGGAGCAGATTTTAACGGCGATGCAGTGACCTTAATGACGCTTCATGCTGCCAAAGGCTTGGAATTTCCTGTGGTGTTTATGGTAGGTATGGAAGAAACGATCTTTCCGCATTCGCGAGCACTGTATGATCAGAGTGAAATGGAAGAGGAGCGTCGTTTGTGCTATGTCGGCATGACTCGTGCCAAACAAGAGCTCTATTTGTTTTACGCCAGCAGCCGTGTGCTGTACGGTGGGGTGCAGCATAATTCACCTAGCCGGTTTTTATCGGAAATAGATGGAGAATTCCAACCAACTGACACTTATGGCGATTATGGGCAATCATCGTTTATGCAGGAGCCAACCTATGCTGCACCACCGAAGGCTGCTTCGACCGAGCCACGTTATGTGCCTGATCTGAGTGAAGGTGATGGGGTGCGCCATCAGCTATTTGGTGAGGGGACGGTTATGGAGCTTGATGGCGACAACGCGGTCATCTACTTTAAAGGTCGGGGCGCAAAGAAATTGAATGTAGCGTTTGCCCCGCTCGAAAAGTTATGAAACTAAAAACCACAGTCGGCAGATTGATATTTTATGCTGGCTGGCCGCTGATCTACGTAGTTCTGCGTTTTGGGTCACCACGCACACGTATTTTTGTAGTCGTTGGTAATGAAGTGCTACTGATTAAAAACCTGATTGGAGATAACCGATGGACCTTACCGGGCGGTGGCTTACGGTGGCGTGAGTCGCCAGCACATGGTGCGGCTCGGGAGTTACGCGAAGAACTTGGACTGATCATCGCCGATGCAAAACTACAGCTACTAGCTCCCGAAGTCGTGCGTTTATGTCATGGAGGCTTTCAGCTACGAGGCTGGCCGCTGATAGTTACGCTCTCCACAAAGCCAGAGCTAAAGACGCGAATCACTGAGATAGCCGAAACTACCTGGGTCGACATCAGTCGGCTTGCTCAACATGCTGACGTAAGTAAGGGTGTGCTGCAACTCTTACCATTCTTTCGGATGGTGAAATTTGCTAAAATACCATAGACCACGATCGGAGGGTATAGTATTTGATTTACTCTCATGCGGGGGTCTCTAACTATGCGTCATATTAAACGTCTGTCGCGAAAATATATAGCGCGGCCCAAAAGAAATTGGTGGCATCCCAAGTATTTGCGTCACCACCCGTTCATCGTGCCTGTAACTACTTTTTTGTTGTTATTTATCGTGAGTGCGGTTGGATTTGTGTTGCTAAATTCTCGCGGGCAAACACTCAAGCCACAGGATTCGCATATTGTCATTGTTTCGTACGATAAAGAGAAGAAAACTGTCCCGACTCGAGCCAATACGGTTGAAGACCTGCTTAAGCGACTCAATATAACGCTGGCTGATGGTGATGTGGTGGAGCCCGCAAAAGACACCTTGATCCAAGAAGATAATTTCCATGTCAATGTCTACCGTGCAAAACCCGTGACAATCGTTGATGATGGTAGAAAGACACTCGCCTACAATGCGGCTACTACTCCTCGGAGCATTGCGGCTAAAGCCGGCATAAAAGTGTTTGCGGAAGATGATATTAAGTCGGTTGCTCCAGAAGATATTATGCAAGATGGGATCGGCCAAAAAATTGTTATTAACCGTGCAACGCCAGCGGTCGTGATTTTATATGGCACGCCCGTGCCAGTAAGGAGCCGAACTAAAACGGTGGGGGACATGTTAAAAGAAAAGAATGTCAACCTGGCTCCCGGCGACACCTTGTCACCAGCTGCCAATACGCCCTTATCAAAAGATATGCAGATTTTTGTAACTCGGGTTGGTACGCAAATTGCCACCAGCGAAGAAAGTATTCCGTTTGAAACGCAAACCGTAGAAGATCCGAGTTTGTCATTTGGCACATCTGCAGTGCGCCAACAGGGAACAGAAGGTAAACGGATTGTGACCTACGAGGTGCAGCTTGAAAATGGTAAGGAAGTTGGCCGGAAGCAGATTCAATCTGTTGTAGCCCAGCAGCCAACCCCGCAAATTATGGCACGCGGCAAGGCGGTGCAAATTCCGGGCGATGTATCGTCCGTCATGGCGGCGGCTGGCATAAGTTCGAGCGACTACGCGTACGTAAACTATATTGTTAGCCGTGAGTCGGGCTGGTGCCCGACTAAGTGGCAGGGACAACGCTCGTGCCCAAGCTACTATGAAGCATTGCACGATCCATCGAGTGGTTATGGCTACGGACTGTGTCAGTCAACCCCGGCTATCAAGATGGCAACCGCAGGTGCTGACTGGCAAACTAACCCTGTTACGCAGTTGCGGTGGTGCGCGAATTACGCCTCTCGTTACGGTGGCTGGTCCGGTGCCTACAATCACTGGATTGCCTATAGCTGGTGGTAGGTGCTAGTGAGCTTCTGCTACAATACGACTAATGAACATTGCACCCAAGAAGTCGCTCGGCCAGCACTGGTTGGCTGACGAGACGGCTTTGGCAGCCATGTGTGCAGCGGCTAGTCTACATGCCGATGACGTGGTCTTAGAGATTGGTCCTGGATTGGGGACACTTACGCAACTGTTAGTACAACGCGCAAAGCAAGTTATCGCAGTCGAGTTTGATTTGCAGTTGGCAGCGAAACTGCCCGAACTAGTCACCGCTGATAACCTACAAGTCACTGCTGCCGACATTCTGCGCTTCGATCTCAGTCACCTCCCGGTCGGGTATAAAGTCGTAGCCAATATCCCGTACTATCTGACAAGTAATCTCTTGCAGGTGTTATGTGAATCGACTAACCCACCTTCACAAATGGCGCTGTTGGTCCAGAAAGAAGTTGCCGAGCGTGTCGCAGCTGAGCCGGGCGATATGTCACTTCTCAGTGTTACGGTTCAGTATTACTGCCAGGCTAGTCTCGACATGATTGTACCTGCGGCACTCTTTACGCCACCACCAAAAGTTGATTCACAGATTCTCAAGCTGAAATATCGTGAGAAACCACTGTTTGATGGCGTGGATGCTAAACGGTTCTTCCAGTTAGTAAAAGCTGGCTTTGCACAGCGTCGCAAGAAACTAAAGAGTAGTCTGGCCGCAGGCCTGAGGCTCGATAAAACTGCAGTTGAACAGTTGCTAACAAAAGCGGGCATTGACCCGAATGCTCGTCCGCAAGAACTCAGCCTACATGATTGGCATAAGATTTATACAAACATGTGAAAAACACTTGACTTGTTAAGTATCGTTTACGTACAATGCTGGTATGCGTACGACCAATAACATTGGTTACTTACTAAACCATCTCGCCTTTGTTATGGGGCGCCAGTCGGATCAAATTCTCCAAGAACGACTTGGTATCGGTTTTAGTCAGTTCAAAATCCTTATGGTGCTTAAAAAGAATCCTCATATTCAACAAAAAGACATTGCTCAACGACTCGGTCAGACCGAGGCCAGCATCAGCCGACAAATAAAGCTTTTGCACGATGACGGCCTGCTTCAGACTGTGAAACGCCCCGAGAATAAACGCGAACACATTACTACGCTCACCTTAAAAGGCGAGCGTTTTACCGACGAAGCCCTTGAGATTCTCGCAGGCTTTGGTGACCCAATCTTTGAACCACTCAGCGATAAGCAAAAAGCCAATCTGATTGACCACTTGCAGGTTATTCACGACGGCTTATGCGGCGATGGTGGTGCGGCATCCTGCCATAAGATGTTTAATCCAACTAACTAACCAAAACACGAGGAGCAATATTGGAAAAAACTAGACAAAAACTTGAGAGTAAAGCTTTGCCCATTGTGCTCTTTACCGTCTTCTTAGACGTACTGGGTGTCGGCATACTTATCCCGGTTTTACCGCAGCTAATATTCAAGATTTTTATCCCACACGGCTTTAGCTATAACGAATCGTTGATATTGCTCGGTTGGCTAACGGGAATCTTTCCGCTCATGCAGTTCCTAGCAACACCTATTCTTGGTCAGTTGTCGGATCGCTACGGACGGCGGAAAGTGCTGGGCTTTAGCCTTGCGGGAACAGCATTCGGATATGCGTTATTCGCTATTGCAATTATTACCAAAAACATACCGCTTCTTTTCTTTGCGCGCGGGCTGGATGGTATAACCGGTGGTAACTTGAGTGTGGCACGGGCCGTGGTAGCTGACGTGACACCGGCGGAGCACCGCACCCGTAACTTTGGCTTGATTGGCGCCTGCTTTGGGATCGGGTTTGTAGTTGGGCCCTATCTTGGTGCACGCCTGGCAACTGCAGGCGTTAGCTTTTTTGGCTTATTCAATACACCGACCTGGTTCACGACTGCCACGCCGTTCTGGTTTACTGCCATCTTGAGCGTGGTTAACGTTGCGTTGCTGCTCGCCTTCCTCCCGGAAACCCACAAGCACATTAACAATAAGCTAAAACTTGCCTGGAACCAGTCGCTTGAGAACATCCGTAAAGCTGCCTTGAGCCCTGGCTTACGTGTGGTCTTCAGCGCCAACTTTTTGTACTGGGGCGGATTTACCTTCTTCACGACGTTTTTCCAGATCTTGCTGATTCAGAAGCTCGGTTTCAAGCAAAATAATGTCGGCGACTTCTTTGCCTATATCGGCATTTGGATCGCAATCGTTCAGGGAACCCTGACGCCGCTGCTGGCCCGTTTTAAAAACAGTACTATTCTGCGCGTCAGCTTGATTGGAACCGGAGTTGCATTGTTTCTGCAGCTGTTCCCGCACAATACCACCCAGCTGCTGCTAGTCGCGCCGTTTATCGCCATCTTTAATGGATTGACCCTTGCAAATGCCACAGCATTAGTGAGCAAATCGGTGGGCCCCGAAATACAAGGTGAAGTATTGGGAATTGATTCTAGCGTGCAAGCACTGGCGCAGTCTGTTCCAGCAATCATTAGTGGCTACGTTGCGACACTCGGTATCAACATGCCCGTTATTGTTGGTGGAGCAACCATAATCGTCGGCGGATTCATCTTCAATATTTTCTATAGAGACCGCAAGAGCCAGTTACATCAAGTCATCTGATTGGAGGGTTAATGACTGAACACGCAAAGAATAATGGAGTTACTGACGTTGTTGCGCAACGTCGTGGCTTACAAAAATGGCTACCGTTAATTGTTCTGAGCTTAGCAGTGATGATTATCATCATCGACACTACGGTGCTGAATGTTTCACTTCGCACAATTGTCAATGACCTACACACCAATTTGCAGGGCATGCAATGGGTTATTTCCGCTTACGCCTTAACGCTTGCTGCCTTGACAGTTACGGGCGGGCGACTGGGCGATCTGTACGGGCGGAAGAAAATGTTTATGCTTGGCGCGGTCATATTTGCGGTCGGTTCGTTTATCACATCTATCAGCCACTCGGTCGGTATGATGCTCGCGGGTGAATCGATTATTGAAGGAGTCGGTGCGGCACTTATGATGCCAGCCACTGCCTCACTTTTGGTGAGTAACTACACGGGTCGTGATCGCGCCACCGCCTTTGGGGTGTGGGGTGGCATTGCTGCTGCCTCGTCGGCTATTGGTCCGATTTTCGGTGGCTTCTTAACATCCCATTACAGCTGGCGTTGGGCCTTCCGGATCAATGTTTTTGTGGCTGCATTATTGTTGCTCGGCTCAACTATCATTGTCGAGGGACGGGATAGGGCAGAAAAGGCAGAGTTAGATTTTCTTGGAGTTTTCCTGTCGGCTACAGGCCTGTTGGCTTTTGTTTACGGAATCATTGAGTCTTCAACGTACGGGTGGTGGAAGGCAACGCAATCATTCTCGTTTTTCGGGCACACTTTACCAGGCGGCTTATCACCAACCCCCTATGGTCTGTTCATCGGCACGCTGCTGCTATTGATCTTCGGCTGGTGGCAATATAATGCGGAAACGCACGGCCATACTCCTCTCGTCTCGATGCATTTGTTTCAGAATAAGCAATTTACTTCGGGTGCAGCCGTGACGTCATTTTTGTCGTTTGGAATGGTTGGTCTGATTTTCGCTATCCCGGTTTTCTTGCAATCGGTCCGCAACCTTGATGCTCTCCACACCGGTTTGGCGCTGTTACCAATGAGTCTGACGATGTTGTTTGTCGCGCCGGCGTCAGCGGTACTCACGAAAAAGTTCGTGCCAAAACGGCTCATCCAAGTTGGCTTGGCAGTTAGTATGTTGGCAAGCGTGGTGCTGCATTATTCGATTACGGCTAGCTCCGGTCCGGCTAGCTTTATACCGGGGCTCATTCTGTTTGGTATCGGTATGGGCTTAGTTATGGCACAGAGTAGCAACTTGACACTGTCAGCGGTGTCTCCAGAACTGTCGGGTGAAGCATCGGGGGTTAATAATACTTTGCGACAAGTCGGCTCGTCCTTTGGGTCGGCAATCATAGGTGCCGTGCTGTTGACTACGGTGGCAAGTGGTCTAGCCAGTGGCGTTCAAAAGAGCCAGGTAATTCCTGCTGAACTAAAGGCCAAGGTTGCAGCCAATGTGTCCGGGCAAGCATCTAATGTCGAATTAAGTGGTCTTGCTCAGGACGATGTGGTCCAGAAACTTCCGCGACCGGTGCAACAGGAGCTTACTGCAATTGCTGCGCAAGCTTCGGCGGATGGGGCGCGCACAGCCATGCTTTACACGGGACTTTTTGTCGGCGTAGGATTCCTAATATCATTCGCCTTACCACACACGCACGATCTGGATGCTGCGGCCAAAAAGCATGACGAGGCAATCGGCGCACATTAATAACTGGTTTAGACCGTTGTTGGTTCGCTGATTGCTGCCTTGGTTTCTTCTAGCAACAGGTTGCCAATGGCGTTGGCGCACAGTTTTAGCTGGTCGGGATCAAACTAGCTAACTCGGTCGATAACACCAAGTGTTTCTGCTGTCGGTTCTGCTCCTGTTAGTGTGTCTGGTCCGAGGACCGTACCTTCGCCCAGCACTGGTAAGCTCGCATATTTTCATAAACGCCGCCTGAGCAGTTAGGTTCGGGTGTTCAGCCAACACTTCACGGACCGCAGGATAAATAGCTGCTGAAACAACGCCGGCAGCTTTTGCAAGGCTAGCAATGTTGCATTGTTTCCGGTTCAAGATAATCAAACCCGATGGTAAAGCTTCGCCCATGTCTTCTGCAAATCTATCTGCTACAGTGCCATAATGCTGATCTCTGGCATCAATTTTATCGCGAGACTTGTTCATAAAAAGCACTATACACTAAAAATGAGAAAAAAGCAATATTAATTTATAATATGACTATTGCATGATATAATTACTATACGGGGCTGAATTTTAAGCTCGACGTTGGACTTTATCGGTATTGTTTGCAGGTCGCTTGTCAGCGCATAGACAAATTTTTAGATGCAAACTTAGTATCTAAAGTGAAGGCTGGTTTCAACCAAGTAGCAACAGCTATCTTCGGTCGACAACTCGCTTTCGACGTTGCCTAATTACTAGGTAACCACGCGTGACTTGACTTCAGATAGAGTTTCTCGCGTGTTATATCATCTGAATGCGCAGAACTAGCTGTCCATTAGTTTTGCTAAGCTTTTCGGACTGCGGAAGGTAATGTTTTGGCTGTTTACCGATTGTCTTCCAAAGAAATGATAAATAGCCTAAGCCTGTAGAGGACGTACCACGATAAACTGACGGACGCGGGGGCAGTACCCGCCAGCTCCACCAGAATATTATCCACTCCACTGTAAGATGGAGGAGTCCGTCACTTCATAATTACGGGCAACTCCTCGATTTTGCAGTGAGGTGGATTTTTATTTTGCTCATGCTTGCACTAGCATAGCAACTACAGGAAACTAAGATTATGCGAATTGCTTTACACGGTCACATGGGACGTGATGCAGCTGCAGTTGATAACCTGCTCCAGCATGGTCACCAAATAAATGCAGTTGGTAGCTGGGAAAAACCAAATGTAATTCAGGCTGTCGTGCAAGCGGCGGTCACTTTAACATAGTCCAAAGCATTGATGACGCTGTAGCCATAGCTGACTTTGTGCAGGGTGTCGAACCTGATTTACTCTATACACACTTCGCTGTACCTTAACTAAACCTAAGTGCTTGGCCGCCGAGTAGGTGGAAGCCTCTAATTATGGCTTGGTATTCGGCATCTTCAGTACCCTCGGCATGTATCGCTTGAGCTATGGGTATCATTTCGGCTTTAAGAGCCACTACCTCTTCTTCGGTGAACCAGTCAAAACGAGAGTGGTCTTCTGGTTGAATAGTAACCTGTTCTATTGGCTCTACGAATTGGGCAAAGTAGATAACTTCAATCGTATGCGAACCTTTAACCTCGTTTTTGTAAGTAAAAGCATCTATGACATCCCCCACGGTGACAGTCATACCAAGTTCTTCCTTGATTTCACGCTTTAGTCCGTCAACTGGCTCTTCTCCAAAGTCAATGTGGCCACCAGGTAACTCATATAAGCCAGGTAAGAATTTTTTAGTATCTGCTCGTTTAGGCAGGAAAACCTTTGTTACTCCGTCAAAATTATGATGTATGAACGCACAGGCACTGATAACTTGTTGGCCTTCAGCAGGAGTCTCGCTGTCATGTTGCACTTTAGTCATGCCATGAGTATAGCAGTTGTTCAACCCTTGTCACCTAGAACGTATAACTTCAGTTGATAGATAACCTCTCTAGCCGTTCCTGCTCTCTCTTGAACTCAATGTTGTCGTCCCAGAGTAAGTACCTCCATCTCTCTATTTCTTTGAAGATGAGGGTGAACTACTTTCGAGGTGCTCCACCAAAAGCATCTTTTCGTAATACGAAAGATTATCTAATTCAACTGCTCCGACGCTGGTGTTTTGCCACAGATGACATTAAAGCTTATTTCGCCGCTCAAGGGTCGATTGATGACCATGTATATGTCGTATTCGTTACCCTGGGAATCTCCTAGAGGTTTCATAGCGTAGGTATCGGGCTCCGAGGTAATCATGTCGTCCGGGAAACGATAATTGTCCTCTGACTCGCTCTGTTTGTAGCCATACTCTTGTGAGAAATCATCGAAAAAGACGCCAACTTCAAGTTCACCTTGATCACCAGGTTGTGCACCTGGTCGGTAGGTGGCATCAAATCCAAAAACCATGTCATTCAGATCGATGCCGAACCGGTGAGATTCAGACTTGCCACTAAACCCGTAAGAGTTGGTAGCTGCGAAATATGATGCGTCGTTCGTCGCCTGTTCATCGCAATGTACAAGGGTATCGACGGTTGACATGGTGCGTTCGCGTCGTTGTTTGAGTGTCTCGGGATCGAGTTCGGTGGTAGTCGTCGTTGGGGTCTCTGTCTCACTGGAGCGAGGTGAATGCTGCCCCTCTGGCAGTGTGGTGGAAGTTGCCGTAGACCGATGCTCTTGTGACTGATGAGCTTCTGGGCTGCCGCAGCCCGTAAGTGCTTCGGCCATCATGCCAAGTCCGACCATTGTTCCTGCAATTTGTCTCTTCATCTCTCACGCCTTTTAAAAATCTCATTATACGCTACTTTTTCTGTTTATGGCGTTAACGTTGTAATTTTAATCGAAAAAGGTTATAACATGAGTGAATGCATGGTGGTCGATGCTAATTGCCTATGGAACGACTACTAGGAGACTATCCAGATACAACCGGCGGAATCGGTATTGACTCACGCGTCGCTAGGACGGTTCAGCATGTGCTGTCGAGTGATACACCACTGTCTCCATCTAGACGCAACGCGCGTGAGAATTATGGGTTTTGGACACAGGAGATGTTGCGAGAGTATCAAGGATGGTTGAGCAACTTGTTGGGCATAGAAATTGGTGGTGATGCAGCACCGCCAAGCTTGGTACATTGGGAGCGAGCCTCGAAGGTGAACATTGGCCCCTGTGAAAGTCACATCTTCAATCGTTTCGAGCATGGAAAACGACAGCTTGACGTAGAATTAGGCTTCACTTTTTTGCCGCAAGAGAAAGACAAGCCACTCAGTGAATGGACTGCAATAGGTCGTGCCTGGGCTGATCGGCTCGGTCGACGGCCATCTCGTCAGGAGCTGGATGAAGCCCACAAAAATGGCGAATTCTTATCTCATTACGTAACAGTTCAAGCCTATGGTAGCATCAGTAATTTCTACGAGCAGATTGGCTACCCAAGTTTCAAGAGAACGGCAACGCGAGACGATGTTCTGGACTGGGGAGTAGCTTTCAAACGACAGAACGGCCCACAAGCGATATTAACGCCACAAGTTATACGAAGCTTCAAAGGCCGAGCTCCGGGCATCTCAATTGTCTATCGTGATTTTGAGTCGGTACCAAATTTTGATTTTGCGGCACATGATGCCTACCACTTACAGGTGAGTGAAGAAGAGAACCGCCGCCAAGCAGAAATGAATATTGCTCAGTCGTTGCTCGCGTCAAATCCGGGTTTGGCCAGCCGGGCAGAAGGGATGACGGAGCAGCAGCTGCGGCGTTTTGTGGCGCAGTACCGACTTATTAAAGTGCTGGTAGACTATGTGCGAGATTCACACTGTGTGATTGCTGCTGCCAGCAAATCAACAAGCAAAGTAGCCGATGCCGACAAGGTTTGCGATTGGATACTCGGCAAAACCGATGGATTGACCAGAGGCCGTATTGAGCTGGAAGCGATTAAACTGAATATTTACGACACGTTGTGGCCGACACCCTATCGGTTTCAAAATGTTGACTTACGTCTACCCTCAACCGATGATGCCAGGATCCTTCAAGCAGACTTTACTACAGTTGAACCAGTCGGCACACAAGAAGCAGTTGCGTAGCAGGTACTTCAGAAAGATACTTATGTTTATTGCTAAAGTTGATGCTACACTGAACAGCTATGGGAATGAGTTCCGACGAAGCCTTTGCCAACCAATTGTATGGTGCCCCTGCCCCTCGTATGGAGTTGATGGCGCTCGAGGGCATTGCCTATGCAACAGTTGACCAGCAACCGTGGTACGAACGCTTTGCCTATGCGCGTGAATACGACGGCACCTTGTTTACGTTGGACTTTATGCGAGAAGTGGCTGACGAGCCACGCGAAGGAGTAGCCGGTAAGCCAGCCGATCAACTGGCTCTTATGGCACGGGCGGCTATTTGTTTTGGTGACATCGAAAACCCGGTGTTCGCCCTGTGCTTTAACCGAGAAAATGAGGCGCTGCTTGATGGACAACCAGTGCCATTGGAGCTGATAACGGCTCACCATGAGGCTGAAGCTCTATTGCAAACGGAATTTTTAGGACGGGCCGAATCTGCTGTGCTCCGCCACGTCTTAAGCGTAATGGAGATGCTAATTCAGCCGGAGGATATCAAGGCCCCAACCTCGCATTTGGTTACCAACGCAGTAGTAACCGCTGATCAGCGACGGGTAGTTGATGTTATTGTTGATCTTGTTGATGCTCATGCAGAATTTGGAACGCTGGTTCGTGAACTTGTTATGCCAGACGAGAGGGGCAACGCAGCTCAGGTAATTCAGCATAAGATAGTTAATCATCGTAATCTTGATGCTGATCAGTTACCGCGATATCCCATGCTGCAAGTGTCTTACACTGATGACGAAACGGGTTTACGCTACTACTACACTTGCACTGATGAAGATGGCGAGCTTGTTCGTCGTCTTGAGACAGTTCGGATCGAAGACGACATTGAGGAAAGTGGTAGCTGGTTAGAGGACGATGGTGATGGCGACCTTTTTGCATCAGACTGCGACGAAGAGATTGAACATATCCAAGCGCTCGAGCTAATTCCGCGCATGAAGGAAGTTGGGCTTCTGCAGCGCGCCTTGCTTGATGTGTTTATGACATACACTGATTAAAAAAAAGCGTCTGAATGCTACGCTGTTGGGTAAATGCTGGTATAGCGGGAATTTTCCAACTAAACGTTGAGCAAAGCGCGAGCTTATGCTATAATAATCACCAATAAGTAAGCACGCGCTTTATTAGGAAGCGCTTTTTTTATGCAAGACCCTACCAAGATACGTAATATTGCCATAATTGCTCATGTTGATCACGGCAAAACCACCCTCGTCGATGGCCTGCTCAAGCAGTCCAAAACATTTCGTGACAATCAGGCGGAGATGAACCAGGAACTGATTATGGACAGTGGTGATCAAGAGCGTGAGCGCGGTATCACCATTACAGCCAAGGTAACTGCGGTGCAGCACGACGATTACCGCATCAATATTATCGATACACCAGGACACGCCGATTTTAGTGGTGAGGTTGAGCGCACGCTCAATATGGCTGACGGCTGTATCTTGATCGTCGACGCCCAAGAAGGCCCCATGCCACAAACCAAATTTGTACTGTCTAAGGCTCTGGCCAATGAGTTGCGACCAATTGTTATCATTAACAAAATTGACAAGCCAGCAGCTCGCATCCAAGAGGTTGAGGATGAGCTTGCCGACTTGTTCTTAGAGCTTGCCGTGCATGAAGATCAGCTGCATTATCCGGTATTTTACGCCATTGGACGTGAGGGCAAAGCTTGGGCCACACCTCCCGAAAACCCTGAGGCCGATGCCGATCTGTCAGTGCTGTTCGAGGCGATTATCTCACATGTTCCTGCTCCAATCGTCGAGTTAGAAAAACCCTTCCAGATGCTGGTCACCGCTCTGGCGTGGGACAGCTATAAAGGTAAATATGCCATTGGTCGTATTTCGCAAGGAACAATTGCACCAGGTGATCAGATTGTACTGTGCAAGAAGGACGGGGCTCAGGCCAAGGCGAAAATCGATCTCGTTTTCATGAGTCAAGGCGTGAGTAAGTTCGAGGTATCGAAAGGTGTGGCTGGCGACATTGTGCAACTCACCGGTATAGCTGACGCACAAATTGGGGAGACAGTAGCCGACGCTACCGATCCGCAGCCCTTACCGGTTCTGGAAGTTGAAGCGCCGACCCTCAAAATTTACCTTGGACCCAATACCAGCCCATTCAAGGGCACGGAAGGTGAGTTCACGACCAGCCGGCAAATCGGTGAACGGCTGCAAAAAGAACTCGAGACAAATGTAGGCCTACGCGTTGAAGAAGCAGGCATTGGCTTTTTAGTAAGCGGTCGAGGCGAACTGCACCTGAGCGTACTGATCGAAACTATGCGCCGCGAGGGCTACGAGTTTGAAGTTGGCCGTCCGCAAGTAGTAACTCACGAAGAAAACGGCCAAACCATGGAGCCTGTCGAAGAGGTTATTATTGAAGTTCCGGCCGAGCATGTGGGTGCGGTCCAGATGGAGCTCGGTACTCGTCGAGCAACGCTTAAAGATCAGTTTGCCAGTCCAAAGGGTGTAACCAAGCTGGTCTACGAAATGCCGACTAGAGCACTCCTTGGTATGCGCAATATTTTGATAACTGCCACCAAGGGAACAATCGTTATGAATACCCTGGTGACAGGCTATCAGCCGCAAGGTGCGGCTCTGCAGCAACTCCGTAATGGCGTCTTGGTAGCTTTTGAAACAGGCACAACCACTCCATATGCTCTGCAAACTGCCGAAGAACGCGGTTCGGTCTTTGTTGGTCCAGCTGAGAAAGTCTATGCTGGGCAGATCGTAGGCCTCAACCGGCGTGGTGAAGATATGGAGATGAACGTCTGTAAGGCCAAGCATCTGACCAACATGCGCAGCTCTTCTAGCGATGGTGTTGTACAGCTAACGCCACCGACCATTATGAGTCTAGAAGAGTGCTTAGACTTCATCGAGAATGATGAGTTGCTCGAAGTTACCCCAAAGAGCCTGCGTCTTCGCAAGCGAGAGCTCGACCACAATCAGCGCAAACACCAGAAAAATCAATCATCCTAAGCAAAAGACTTGCTTTTATCATGTAGTGGGCGTAAAACAGAGTGTATTGTTAATCATGGAGAAACAGAAATGACGATTGGAAGTGGTGATAACGAGCGCAGAGTAATGTTTGGTGTCGAGCCTTGGGCTGCAGCTGATGGTACGCCCGTTGACGACGAACGATTGATCCCAGTTATTGGTCGTCCGCACACCATGATGAAGGGTCCAGTGCGACGCATGATCGATCACACGGTCGAGGTTAGCTGTGTTGATGTTGTGCCACCCACCCACCTTGAAAGAGCAGATGCGGACTATAACGGATGGGAAGATGCAGAGCTGGGTGTTCAGCTCTATCGCTCTGACACGGAAGTGTATTAACTCGTTTTTTGTAAGGCTTGTAAGCCGGTAGCGACAAGTAGAAGCAGGAAGCATACCTGGAGCCAGTCAAAGACTTGGAACAGTACCATATCGATTATTATCCAGCCAGCAGCCGCACATAGATAGATGCCCAGACGGCGTCCTAATGGTTGTGAAGAGTGAGCAAGATATAGCGGCACCAAACCATAGCCGAGAGCTATAACTATTCCGGGGAGCAAAAACGTGTGCACAGGCGCTCGGCTCAGCTGGTTAGTATCGAGCCCTAACAGATCACCAGCTGGCCGAATAATAAGCAGGCAGCCCGCGAGAATACCGAAGCTGCCTAATATTCTGCACAACAACTTAACGGACATACTCTCAGTATGACGTGGGCTAAGTGTAAATCAATGACAATATTGCTTGACGCTTGTGCGCGCAATGCCCTAGGCTGAAAAGATGGTACAAAAACGTAACTGGTTACAGCGTCTTGTACGACGTGTGTCGGGTCATCAAGGAGATCTTGACAGCCAAGCGCTGACTGAGGCGCTACAGTATATAGATGACTTTTGGCCGAACTTAATTCAAAGCCAGCCGAGGGATCGTGGCACGGTTATTGGCTTGCCCCATGCTTTTGTTGTACCGGCACATGAGCCTAAAGCCGAATTTTCTTTT
>CAZHBD010000012.1:0-18514 GCA_964530555.1 uncultured Candidatus Saccharibacteria bacterium
ATACAAGAGTAGGTTGCAGTGATACAGGTTGCTTAAAAGCAAACTGGACAAATTTAGGCCCTGCATTGAAAAACATAAATATTGCGAAAGTTTCAAGCGGAAAACTAATACTGGGTGGAGTTGGCTCAGACAACAAATACTATTATAAGACGAAGTCCTGCCTAGACGATAGCTGTAACTGGTCTGGCTGGATCAAAGCAAGTGATACATTCTTGGTAGGGTCGGGTAATCAAACAGTCTTAGAGGGAATTGGTCCAGATGCTCGGCTTTACGCGATTGGCAACGACGATAAAGTCTATACAAGGGAGATAGTGGTTGGTGATAATAACCTTAGGTCAAACTGGGCTGTCGCAGATGGGAAAACAGGGGTGCGTAAACTCATCAAAAGCAATTCGCAGGGAAGAGTAGCTGCAGTGTATGCTGATGGTACAATATTTGCGTTTAGCGAAGGGTCGAAATGGGGCCAATACCCAGCGCTTCCCGTAGGAATAAGTCAGACCTCTATCGCTCCCGTTCAGGTAAGTATCTCGTCTACCCAGGCAGGTAACAGAGCCTATGCCGTTGGTGGTGACGGTAATTTATACTTGTACTCTACTTATGTAAATGGGAGTAGTGTTTTTTCAGGATGGGAAAGAAAAACAGGCCCAGCGATAACTGACGTTTATGATCAAGGTAATAACATGATAACACGACGGTTAAACGGTCGTTTATACAAGGGTGATATAACTGATCTTGGAGGAAATAGTAAGAAAGCGTCAACATCTCATAGTGGCCGTTCTAATACGCTAATAACGGCAATAGGCTCAGACAACAAAGTTTACTTTCGCACTACCCGTTCCGGTCAGGGTTGGCAGCCACTTTAGAAAGGAACCTAATGAAAAAAAATATCAACCTGTCTACTAAAAGATCAGCAAGTAGGTCAAATTTGAAACTTAAAACCAAAAACACTAGATTCTGGACCCGCAAAAGTACTGGGGTCATTGTTCTGGCAACGATTGCCATAGGTGTGGGAGCTCTGATTCGCAGTTTTGCAATGTACGCTACGAATAGGCCAAGTTCAGTAACGCATATTGATTCTGTCAGCTCACAACCTGGCAACGGTCAATTGTCGGCATTTATTGATAGATATGTAACTTTTGTTGGAGCCAGAAGTAGTGATGGAAATGTTTCGGTAAATAAAATAACCTGTACGCCAACGAGCTGTATTTCCGATTGGACAAAATTAGGTCCATCGCTAAGGAATGTAAACGTATCATTTACGCAAAGTAGAAGTTCAGTGATACTGGGAGGAGTCGGAACAGATAATAAATACTATTTTAGTACTAAAAGCTGTTTAGAACTTTCTTGTCCTTGGTCGGCATTTAAAAGTGCTGGCGGTTCGATGCCAAGTGCCCAGTCAGTGTTGACTCAACATTATCAAAATCGAGCAGATTGTGCATCAGTTTCAGGAATAGGTAATGATCGGAAGATTTATACACGAGACGTATGTGTAAATATGAGTGGTGCAAGAGATTGGAGCCTGTCACCAGGAGCTGCAAATGTAAATATCAGAGGCATTTACAAAGATGATACAGGTGTAGGTAATCCGTATGTCTACGCTGTAAATAATAATAATGTTGTGACCGCCTGGCATGTACCATCTTCTGCTGATCAGTTACTCACTCTGACTAACGGAGCATTTCTCGCATCTTCTGATCATCCCCTTACCGCCTTAGAGAATTGTAATGGTTGCGGTGGTCAACTTGGTGTTGGTACTGATACGCAAGTGTATACCAATACAAACTCAAGTAATAATTGGGGACTATATTATGGGAGCGGGAAAGTTGGATACATTACAAACATTTACCGCACCGCACAGCTTTCTCAATCCAGTATTACTGGTTCGGGATCTGTGTTGGTCGCTCGAGGAGCTGATGGTGCCCCTAGGTTGATTAAAGGTACTTCAACTGCTCCTACGATTGAAAATCTCGGTGGTAATTGTCGTCAAATTTCGGTGCAGCTGACAGTGATATCATGCATTGGAAGTGATAGTTACGTATATATTAGAACGCTTGGCCTTGTTAACTGGCAATTACTGTAATTTTGCTTGATTGCCAACAAGGGATCCGCGATACTAGGACCTAGTGAATCGTATTCTCAGTCGTGCTAACAAAAAGGTTTCGCTTGGTGGTGCCGCCACCTTGTTGATTGTTGTTGCGTTGCTGGGCCAGATTCTCGGGTTCTTCCGTAACCGTCTGGTGAGCACTAACTTCACGGTGCACGATCCGGGGAGTACTGACGCTTTCTTTGCGGCCTTTCAGATCCCAGATTTCTTCTTTTTGACGATTGCCGCTGGGGCGCTCGGTGTGGCGTTCGTGCCGGTTCTCGCTGACCGCCTGCATAAAGGTGATAAGAAAGGAATGTGGGAGCTGACTAGCAGCTTACTCAACTTACTAACCATCGTTATGACGATAGTGGCTGTGATCATTTTTATATTTGCTCGTCCGTTGTTGCACTATGTCGTGGCGCCCAAGTTGACCCCGTTGCAGCTTGATCAAGCAACGACCATCATGCGCTTGATTGCTTTGAACCCACTTCTGTTTACACTGTCGGGCATTGTTACAAGTGTTCAACAGACTTTTGGCAGGTTCTTTTTCTTTGCTATTGCTCCACTCTTTTACAATATGTCGATTATTGTGAGTGTTTATGTGTTTAAGGATCATCTGGGAATAGTTGGGCTTGGTGTCGGTGCTTTTGCTGGTGCCTGCGCACAACTGGTTGTAGCCTCGATGGGACTGTGGGGGCTCGGTTTCAAATATCAGCGCGTCATTAACTTTAAGTCGACTGACTTCTTGCAAGTTATGCGGGCTTTGCCGGCTCGTTCAGTCGACCAGGGGATCGACTCGATTAATAGTATTGTGGAAACCAACCGAGCGAAAGCGCTCGGTGATGGTCCGGTGAGTTACTACAACTTTGCGTATACATTGCAAAACGTGCCAGTTATGCTGTTTGGTACTGCTATTGCGACAGCTGCTTTCCCAAGATTGGCAGATCGTTTAGCCCAAAAGCGGCCGGATTTGTTTCACAAAGAGTTTTTCCAGGTTTTGCGCTTGATGATCTGGATCGCTATGCCGGTAGTGGTAGTTTGTTACTTTGCGCGGGGTTACTTGGCGCGCTTGCTTTTTGGAGATGTGGCGCCTGAAGTATCGCTGATTTTTGGCTACCTGACCTTCGCGATTCTGTTTCGCATTATCTACAGCATTATCTCTCGCTATTTTTACGCGCAGAAAGATACCAAAACTCCTTTGTTTGTCTCGCTTTTTGCTATTGGCCTCAACATTGTTTTGGCCTTTAACTTAGCCAAGGCAAGCGCGTATGGCATTGCTGGACTAGCTATGGCACAATCGATTACCGCTATGATGGAGGTTATTTTGTTGGTGGGGATCATGTTTATTCGGGATCGTTATTTGCTCAACGGAGCTTTTTGGGGATCAATTGGGCGAATTGTATCGGTGACTGGCTTTAGTGTGTTGACGGCCTTCACTATGGTTTCGCTACTGCCACTCGAAATTACTGATCGTGGTTTTGTGACGCTCGGGTTCAAGCTAGCCTTTATTGCCGGTGCGACCTTTGCTGTTCATGTTGCAGTGTCATTGCTCTTCGGGCTGGACGAACCGCGTCCGGTTCTGAAGAGAGCCTGGCAGCTAATCCTCAAACCGATTCGAGTTGAATAGCAATGAACTGGGTACTGTACTCACTGATTGCAGCCTGTGGATTTGGCACCATGACTTTAGTCATAACTCACTTGGCAAAAAGTGACCTCGGTACACTGACAATCAATATGGTCTACTGGCTGGTGACTGGGCTGTTATTTTTGCTTATTAATCTTCTAACAAACGGTCGTAAGCTGAAAATCCCAACTTCAAGTCTGAAGTGGTTTGCACTGTTGTCGGTACTGGCTTTTATAGCAAATTACTGTTCAGTTAGAGCATTCCAAGCAGGGCCTAACACTGGTGTAGTGCGGTCAGTCCAAATGGCGCAGATAGCCATAGCCGCTATTGGGGCCTACCTATTATTCCACCAGGCACTTAGTGTTCGTAATGTAGCCGGCATGGTACTAGTGGTGGCTGGGATCCTTCTAGTAGTCAACAAATAGTAGCGCCGACCGACCTCTGTTATAATAGGCGGACATGAATCGTTCTCATATTCGCAACTTTTGTATCATTGCTCACATTGATCATGGCAAGTCGACTTTGGCAGATCGTCTGCTGGAATTGACCAACACGGTCGAGAAGCGTGATATGAAGGCGCAGTTGCTCGACAAGATGGACCTGGAGCGCGAAAAGGGGATCACAATCAAGTTGGCTCCCGTTCGGATGCAGTACAAAGACTATGAGCTCAATCTGATCGATACACCTGGCCACGTAGACTTTAGCTACGAAGTTTCCCGCAGCCTGGAAGCGTGTGAAGGGGCCATTCTAGTAGTTGATGCCAGTCAAGGCATTCAGGCACAGACGCTGGCCAATGTCTATTTGGCCATGGCGGCTGACCTCACGATTATCCCGGTACTCAACAAAATTGACCTGCCGGCTGCCGATGTCGATCGAGTCAGTGCCGAAGTTATGTCACTGCTCAGGTGCGATAAAGAAGATATCCTACTGATTTCGGCCAAGACTGGCGATGGCGTAGAGGCAGTTTTAGAGAAAGTTATTGACGCAGTGCCGCCACCGCAAGGCGAGCCCGAAGAACCAACACGAGCATTAATTTTTGATAGTTACTATGATGATTATCGGGGAGTGATTTTGTACGTTCGGGTAGTAGATGGTGAGATCCCAAAAAACGGCGAGATTACCATGATGGCCACCGGTGCACAGGGCATCGCGCTTGAGGTCGGAGCCTTAACGCCTGACATGAGTCCAGGTAAGCGTTTGAGCGATGGCGAGATTGGCTATATTGTTACTAACCTCAAAACGACGCGTCAGGCTAAAGTAGGCGATACTGTCACACTGGCGGCTAAACCGGCGACGCAGGCTTTGGCGGGCTATAAGGATGTGCAGCCATTTGTGTACGCCGGCTTCTTCCCGGAAAGTAACGAGTACTACCAGGAGTTAAAGGAGGCTATCGAAAAGCTGAGCTTGAGCGATTCGGCCTTGCAATTTGCCCCCGAAAATTCACCGGTTCTCGGTTTTGGAGTGCGAATCGGCTTTTTGGGCCTACTACACATGGATATTGTCCGCGAGCGTTTGGAACGCGAGTACGACCTGGAGCTGGTAGTAACGAACCCGTCGACCGATTATCAGGTGACGCTGCTCAACGGCGAGGAGCTAGATATCAAGTCGGCTTCTGAACTGCCTGACCCAGCTAAGATCCGTGAGATCCGCGAGCCATGGATTACGGGAGAAGTGGTTGTTCCTAAAGATTACGTCGGTGGGGTTATTCAGCTGATATCTAGTAAGCGTGGCTTACAAAAAAACCTCAGTTACGTTGATGCACAGCTGGCACTCGTAACCTTTGAGGCGCCTTTGGCTAACCTGCTAACTGATTTTTATGACCAGCTCAAGAGTATAACTAGTGGATACGGTTCATTTAACTACGAGTTGGACGATTATCGCGCCGAGGACTTGGTGCGCCTTGATTTTTATGTTGCTGGTGAGCGGGTAGATGCACTGAGTATCATGGTGCACCGTTCGGAGGCACAAGGCTTAGGCCGCACGACGGTTGAGAAACTCAAAGAAGTGATTCCTCGACAAAACTTCCAAGTGAGTTTACAGGCGGGAATCGGGGGCAAGTTCATTGCTCGCGAAGATATCAGTGCATATCGTAAAGACGTAACAGGCTATCTGTACGGTGGTGACGTATCACGCAAAAAGAAACTGTTGGCCAAGCAGGCCAAAGGCAAGAAACGCATGAAGCGCTTTGGTAAAGTTGATATCCCTGCTGAAGCATTTACAGTTATGCTCAAGCGCGATTAGGGCTTAGCGCAGAACAACACGGGTGGCGGTCTGAGCACTATCTTTACCGGTGGTAAATACAGTAACGTCAGCATCTTTTTTGATTTCGTTGAAGGAGATAGCTTTATCAGTTTTAGTGTATTTGGTATTTTCGTTTAGGATAACCTTTTTGCTTTGGCCGTTGGCCATTTTCAGTTCTAGCGAGCCCTTACTAATGCTGCTTACCTTACCAATGATAGTGCCAGGGAATAGTGGACTGTCGGAGATTGCATTAAGTGGATTAAGGTAGTCAGTAACTTTTTTGACAGCTTGCTTGGCGCCATCTCGCTGACCAGTTTTATAACCAACCCCATACCCTACGCCTGCGGAGGCACCAATAAGCAAGATAACCAACGCAATCGTATTGAATATGCTGCGGTTCAGTCTCAGTCCTTTTCGTGATCTTTGTTGTTCTGGCGCAACTTCCATATTTACTCCTCAAATTAGTGACCAATAAGCTATTTCAATTGTACCATAAGCGGAATATTTGCTATCTTATACATAAGCAGTGACGGTAAACAATGAAAAAGAGATCGATGGAGCATTTGCTTAAAAAGCCGACCAAGAAAATTCGCATTCTCGGTGCTGCTGTGCTGGCCGTGTTTGCGGTCATTTTTGCCTTTTACTACATTTCGGTAGTTGCGCCCGCCACGGCTAAGGCCTTTTCTGGAGCCGGTGCTGGTACAGATGGCGATCCATACCGCATTGCCTCATGTGCCCAATTGCAGGAGATGCAGCTCGACAATGACGCCGTCTATGTCCTGGTGAACGACATTGATTGTAACGACACCATTAACTGGAACTCCGGTAAAGGTTTCTTGCCAATCCTCGATTTTAAAGGGAGGCTAGATGGGCGCAATTATGCTATTCGTGGTCTATATGTCAATCGTACTAGCAGCGGGTCGCCAACGGATGCCAAAAGTGGGTTTGCGGTGGGTTTGTTCCGTACGGTGAGGACCGCTACTATTGCTAACTTATGGTTGCGTAATGGTCCTTCAACCGAAGGAAAGGTGGCGATAAAAGGTACCAATAATGTTGGCTCTCTTGCGGGGGAGCTGAGATTTGGATCGGTCGTGAGCAACGTGCATAGCGAACTGAGCGTCGCAGCAACGGGAGGGACAATGACCGATAAAAATGGTGCAGTGGGTGGCCTGGCCGGCTTAAATCGCGGCATTATACGTTTGAGCTCAAGTACCGGCGATGTAACGCTGTTAAACAACTCAGCACTCGCCAATAAAGGCTTCAAGCTCGGTGGCTTGGTCGGAAATGATGATGGCCCAATGACGGGCGATAGTGAAGATCACTTAAGCCAGGGGGTGTCAGACAGTTACGCGACCGGCAAAGTCACTGCGGACGAGGCTGATCAGGCCTTTCAGGACTTGCGTTGTGGTGGATTGGTCGGAGAGCAGTCAAGCCTCAAGTACATTACTGCGTCCTATGCCGAAGGTACTGTGCATTGTCAAAGTCCCGTTGCTGCCAGTGGAGGTCTTGTTGGCTTGATTGATGGTGCGCAATCTCATGCTCCGCTTATTACCTCAAGCTTCACTCGGAGTAAGGTAGAAACCGCAAACGACGGTGGTAAATATGGCGGTTTTTATGGACGAAATGACGCAGTAGAAACGGCAAATAACCAAGCGGTAGATCTTGGTTCGGTATATTTTGATGTGCAACGAACCGGACAAGAAAACTGTGGGCCTGATATCGACGCTCTGCCTTGCACGGCAATAAATATTAGTGGTAGCGAACCGGATTACTTCACAACAATATCAAACGCTCCCTTCAGCCAATGGGACGAGACCATCTGGGACCTTCAAGAAGGGGCACTACCAGTTCATCAAGTCCAAGCCGTTCGACCCGATCCAGTTGCTAATTTTCAGGTAACACGCGATGGAGACGACTTTGTTTTTACTTGGGACCAGCCACTTGAAGATAATGGTCGTAATATGGCAATCAACGGCTATACTATTGAGAAAACAGATCTCGGCAATGGTGCAACTGTTACTCTTGAAGGTACGCCGGATACTAATACAACCTACCGCTGGTCCGGTCTTGAGATACCAAACAGCTATAAATTTCGTATTCGGGCTGAGGTTCCAAATGGTATTAGTGGGCTATTTTCTGATGACTTAGAGTTTGCGACAGGTATGCCGTCGACCTCACCAGAAAAAGACAAGGTTGAGTCGGTGGTACATTCCACAATAGTATCATGGCTGCCAGTCGACGGAGCAACGAGTTACGATCTACAATACCGGGAGACAGGGAGCGACGCATGGTTTGACACTGGCGGCGCAACGAGTGCACTGGCCCGAGCTGTTATCGGGCTTGAAGCCAACACCAGTTACGACTATCGAGTTAAGGCTATAAACAAGGCAGGTAGCGGGCCGTGGTCTGAACCTTTTGCAGCCGTAACAAACACCGCAACCCAACGAGCCATTGCAACCTGCCAAGAGTTACAAGACTTAGTTAGCTTGGAAGACGACTACTATTTGGCAAACGATATTGATTGTTCAGCAATAGCCAACTTTACACCTATTCCAGTTTTCATGGGAACATTTGATGGGCGCGGGCACACGATCCGTAACCTGACCATACAAGTTGATGCCGATAGTCCTAGCCAAGTTTCTGGCGTTGGCCTATTTGGTAGCACTGTCAATGCTGCGATCCGTAACCTGACCATTGAGCATAGTTCGGTAATCACTAACTATAGCCTTGGTGACTCAATTGACGAAGACCAAAACGGGCTACCTGATCTAAATGGTCTGACGATAGAACCGGTTGTTCTGCCTGATGGCACTGTTGGCTCGGTGGCAAGCTTACAACAGGAGGCTGTTCAAACAGCCCTGTCGGCTGGTCAGTCGGCTCAAGACCTCGGCACACAGTTATATATTACGGCCCCGCAGCTGACAAATAATGCTCCTAAAGTGTCCACTGGTACAGTGGTGGGAACTAGTTTTGGAACATCAAAGTATCAAAATATAGCTGTTAATGACGCGGTTGTAACCGGTGCAATCACCGGAGGGGTATTTGGAATTATATTGCCCACACCCCAATTGTTGAGTAATAAATTTAGTGATGCAATGTTTAGCGAACCTATGGTCTTTGATAACTTAAGCTACAATGGGCTAGTTTTTGGAAATGTATCTGGTGGGCTAATAGGATTGGCGACATCAAATACAGGCAGTATATTTGGGATGCCAGGGTCTCTGACAATACAGAACAGCCGTGTTGATGCGACCGTCCAGGCAAATGTGGGCGGTGGTGCGGTGGGAATAGCCCTGTCGTTATCGGCGGCAAGCACATACCCCGTAGCTAGTACGTGGACAGCATCAGACGGTCTTTTTGGAATCGGCAGCAGTGAAATGATTAATGCTATTGAGCGTACGGTTTCTACGCAGGACGTGATTATCAAAAACACTGTAACAACTGGAGAAGTATCAGTTTGTGATGCAACTTCGCAGGTCCGAATGGCTAGCCTAGGAGGATTAGTTGGTGTTGGGGTGGGCGTACTGATCGACGGTTCACAAACCAGCGCAAAAATAACGGCTTGTTCTCAGACTGCTAGTAACTGGGGCGTATATGGTGGTTTTATGGGCGGTATGGGCGGTATCATGGCTTTTTCAAGGGTGACAGACAGTAATGCCAGCGGGGATATTATGGCTATCAACAATCGCGACTCAGGGCAGTATGCACCAGGTATCTTTATTGGCTCAACAGGTGGCGTTGCCGGTCTCATGTTTAACGCTGCTGATGATGCCGATGGACGATATGCTATTGATGGCGTACATACAACAGGTAATACTCAGATATCAGGTTCAAGAGGCTTGGTGGCTGCTTCAGGTGGGTTGACGGGCATCTATCTTGGCTCTGGCACATTCCGAGACAGCTACACCACCGGGAGAATTATTCAGGCACAGCCTGATGAAAACCTGATGGGAGCAATGTTTTCGGGTGGCATTTCTGGTGTTACAATGGCGTTTGATGCTCCATTTGCCATCGGCTCGGTCTTTAGCTATCTAGCAGGTAATGGGTTCCCGGCACCGACTCATGGTTTGGACCTCAAGAACGTTCATGCCACCGGTGATGTGATTGCACAAAAAAGTAAAGGTGGCAGCTTTTCAGTATCGGGTGGCTTGCTGGGGCTAATGGTGGGCGAGGGAACGGTCACGGACTCCTATGCGTCGGGTGCAGTGTCGAATAATTTACCGAGGGAAGTGCGACTCAAGGTTTCAAACGTAGGGTCAGGTGGATCGCTCTTCGAAGTTGTGCCTGAAATTCTTGGAGGAGGCGAGGGGCGCTTTGGAGCTGCGGTTTCTGGGGGCATGATCGGTGCTGCGTATGGCATTGACAGTGTTGGTTGGATATCAACCATAGCATCAGGCGTTACGACACAGGGGCAAGATCAGGCGTTCTTTACTAATAAGGGCCTTGAGATTAATGATTCATACAGTTCGGGGAGTGTGAAGGGTAATATCGCCGGTGGACTCATCGGTGCTGCCGAGTTTAAGGTGAAGGTAAACAAAACCTACAGCACCGGTGGCGTACAAGGGGATATCGCCGGTGGACTCATCGGTGAGTCGGGCTTTTTGAGCTTTTTCCCTCAGGGTGGTGCAATCTACGGCACAATCGGATTGATCAAGGGTTACAACACCAACCCGGAGTACTATAACAGCTTGATTAAGTTGATAGACAACGGAATTCAGTCACTTGGGACGATCGAAATAATGAATACTTATACAAGGGGCAAGGTGACCGGTACGCCTGGTCTACTAAGAGCAGAGATACCGGAAGGCGAGGATATAGGTTACATCGATGTCATTGATAAGCTACCCGTTACAGTAGGCGGTATCATCGGCCTCAATATGGGTCCAGGCATGAAGCTTAAAGACTCATACGCAAGCGGTGATATCTTGGTTGAGACCAAAGACCCATCATACTCGAAGCCACAAGCTGGGCTGCCCAGTATTACTAATATTCCAAACTTTGCTGGTGGGATTGTCGGCCTGAATATTGTCATGCCTCAGATTAGTGCTGACAGTGAAAAGCAAATGTTACTGGAAGGTAACGGTGTCAGTGGCTATGTGCCTGATCTGAGTCGTGCAAGTTTCACAGGTAACGAATTTACTAACTTATTCTCTGCGTCAAGGATGACTATAAATAGTCAAACCATAACGGGAGGCATTTTTGGATGGTACTTTTCGCCCGTGAAGGCGGTTTCGGCGTTTTATGGTGGACAGGCGCCAGTTGAAATCAGTCAGCCCGACAAAATTGGCAAAGTCAGCAATGTTTACTTGGATAAGACAAACATTAAGGTTACTGATTGTAGCAACGCGACAAAAATAACCGATGTCGGTAAAGATATACTGTCTAACGCATATATCCCTGGGCCAAATGACCAGAATAGTGTGCCTGCCTGGAATATCCCCGAAGGCTATAACCAAGTGATTGACTCGGTTGTTGGTGTGCCCGCTTGCCAATATGTAAACGATAACAATTCTCAGCCCTTGTATTTCATTAACAACAAATCCAATGCCCCACTTGATCAGTGGAACTTCTCTAGTGTCTGGAAGGTGCAAAAAAACGATTACCCTAAATTCGTAGCTGCCGCCGAAACAACAACACCGTCAGGCCCAGGAACGGGTACGACCACCCCACCAACCTCACCGCCGATTCCTAGCAAAACAGCAACACCAGCCAACAGCCCAATAACAAAAACGTTAAATGAACTAGCTCGTCGCAAACCAGGAGCAGATTTGGCCAAGGGTGACTACACGTGGTGGCAAGTAATGCTCCGTACGATACCGCCGCTGCTTGCGCTGAGCATCCCGTATCTGCTGATCGCCATCATTCTGGCTTTGGCAGCACGGTATGCCAAGCAGGCGCTTGATCAATATCGCGAGCTACGCAAATACCACAATGCCATCCTACGACTACTGGCAACCAAAGAGGCTATCAATGATTTCTTGGCAGTAACAACGCACTATTTGAACACTCCGGTGGCGATCATGCGCGGTGCTGTTGAGCTTCTGCAATCCATGAAGAAGGTCCCGGCTAGCGTAGCCAATAATTTGTCTGCCAAGATAACAGCGTTTGCAGAAGAAGCATCGAAGCTAATCACCGCTAACGAAGTCTCGAGTGCTGAATCAGCCAACTCAGTAAAGCCAATTCAGTACAAAGCTGCCAATCCGTTTTTTCAAAAAGAGGTCTGGCTACCGTCTATGATCGCTCTGAGCTTGTTGATGGTTGCTAATGTGCTATTCCTCTACGCGGGAGTGTTTACTCGATCCTGGGTACGAATCGCGATAGAGTTTGGTTGTATGCTTCTGGCAATTGGACTGTTGGCTTTCTCTTACCGCTATCGTGATTCAATCGAACAGAGCAAACGAGTGGCTAAACAGCAGTTGGACGAAGAGACAGTGTTCTATAAAAAACGGCAAGACTTTATTGGTCATGCCGCTATAGTAACGCACGATAGCCATCTGGCACTTGAGTTAGCGAGCAATAATCTGCGGGATCTTACTGATGCCAGGCTGTTCTTTAATGGTTTGCAGATGCTCGGCGGTATTGCTAAGAGCTTGGGTAATCTCAAGACATTCTCCGTAGTCGAAGATAACCCGCCACTCTTGGATATTTCTGCCCTTGCCCGTAAGGCAGTAGTCGAGGCTCGCGAGCAAGCAAGAGTCAAGAACATAACCATTACATCAAACGTGGCCGAGCATATGGTGGTGCGTTTTGAGCCGGATGAGATGCGTCAACTGGTTGGCTCATTGCTCGATAATGCCATAAAATTCGGTAAAAAAAATGGCCATATTGCACTTAATGTTGAGCGCAGTTTTAGTAAGGTAAGAATTCAGGTACATGACAACGGAGAGGGCATCTCGCGTGAAAAGTTACCGAGCTTGCTCAAGCCATTTGTACGTGGCACCGATTCGATGCAGTACAACAGAGAAGGTCTAGGACTGAGCTTATATACCGATAAAATCTTAGTAGATAAGCTCGGTGGCACCATAAGCGTCACAAGTCATCTCAACAAAGGGACGGTTGTGACGATTGAGCTACCAGCTCATCACGACGCCAAGGCGATTATCCCGATGCTCATTACGGTTCCAAAGCCGGTCTAGAGGCCAGTGCCACCATGCAGATAAGTCTGTGGATAAGCTCTTGCAGAGCATAAGCATAAGTGGTACGCTCTCTCTATAACACTAAAATAAACAAAGGGTATATCAATGCCAGCAAAAAAAACTCCTGTAAGGAGAGCAGCTGCGAAAAAGCGTCCCGTAACGCGAGCACGCGTGGTTTCTTCTAGCAAGCTAAAATCCAGTCCATTATCTTGGTTTAATAAAAAACGCGCTCTAGTACTTCTCTTAGTTGTTGTTGGTATTGGTATTGTGCTGCGAATTACAAACGCAGCATCCAATCCCCCGGTTGTAGGCAACAATAACTCACCAACTGGTTACGGCAAGCTAGCTTTTGGCGACGAATTCAACGGAAGCTCGGTTGATTCATCCAAATGGAATAATCCAAAAAGTAACTTCGGTACAGGTAACCTGGAAGACCAGTGTTTTCTACCAGAGAATGCTCAAGTTGGCGGTGGTAATCTCCAGCTGATTGCTCGACGCGTTACGCCAAGTCAGGCTTGTGGAAAGAATCCACAGGGTAATGGGAACTACTACTTTAACTCAGCCATGCTGAGCACGCGGTCGAATGAAGGCTCCCTGAAGTTCGAGTTTAAATATGGATACACAGAGGCTCGTATTAAGATGCCGCAAGGCAACCCATTCTGGATGGGCTTCTGGTTGGTTGGCGGTACTGGTGCGGGAGGCTGGCCAGACTACGGGGAGATGGATATTACCGAATTGGTCAGTGCTCAGCAAGATGTATCGACCGGAACATTTCACTATACTGTGAACGGATCGCACAAACAGACAAGCCCAAATACCTACAATTTCTTGACAAAAGACTATAAGGCCGGTGCGCAGAACAAAATGAACGGTGCTATGAGTGATGATTACCATCGTTATGGCATTCTCTGGGAATCTACGCGCATCACCTGGTACATCGACGGCATACCGTATCGTAGCTTTGACAAGGATGGTAATGTCTACGATATTACCGAGAATGGGACAAAGATGGTATTCAACAAGAAGTTAGACGCTCCTTCGTACAACGATCCATTCAATAAAAATCATACCATTTTGCTCACTAACTCTGTCGGTGGAAACTTCCCTCGTCGCCAGGGCTATACTGGCCAAGAAACAAGTTCTGGTTACGATAACGGAAACCTAAATGTTCTGAAGAATGTTGGTGATACGGCTACGACTCTAGTCGATTACGTGCGTGTCTACCAGTACGATGGTTCGAGCAATAACCTTCCTACACCAACCAATACCGCTCCAACAGTAAGCCTTACCAGTCCCACCAGTGGTCAGACCTTTAGTACAACTGACACTGTCACGCTGTCAGCCAATGCGTCAGATGCAGACGGTATCAAGGGGGTAGACTTCTATGACGGCTCGAACAAAGTTGGCTCAACTGCTACTGTTGCACCCTACACCACCACTATCAGTGGTTTGAGTGCGGGCACTCACACGTTTACAGCTAAAGCTAGCGACAACAACGCATCATCATTGACGACAACAAGCAGTGCGGTTTCGGTAACTGTTAACGCACCGAGCACACCACCCGTTACCTCGTCATCTACCTTGGCAACACCTAAAAATATTAGCGCCACCCCTGGCGACGGCGTTGCCTATATTAACTGGGATGATGTGCCGAATGCTAACAACTACACAGTTCGTTGGGGCACGGCAAGTGATTGGAGTAATGCGACCTACTCTAACTCTGGCACAGGCGGTGACGCTAATAATCCAACCACAAGCCAGTACACTATAGGTGGTTTGGAGAATGGCAAAACTTTCTATGTCTCACTTAAGGCCAAAGATTCCACTGGCAAGTACACTGCAAGTGCTTATAGCACGGCTACTGTTACTGTAACACCAAAGGCTACCAGTGTGCCGATTCCTGCTGCGCCAACTGGCCTGACCATCAAGCCTCGATTTGACTGGTACGCACTGTTCAGCAATCCATGTAAGTTGGATGTTGCCTGGAATGCTTCAACCAGTGCTGGTGTCATCGGTTACGATGTCTCGCTCAACGACAAAGCCCCGGTTCGTTACTCGAACACCAAGTTCACCATGGACTTTACCTCAGGTTGGGTCTATAAGGTAAGTGTTAAGTCAGTTAACAGTGACAACAAGGCCTCGGCTTCCGCTGCGACAGCCAGCTATACGCCGACCTGCAACACCTGGTCAGGCAGAGTTAAATAATCCCTCCTACCAGGCACAATAACACCCGTTTCGAGCGGGTGTTATTGATTTTACTAAGCATAAACACTCGCCAAACAGGGGAAAGTCTGCTATAAATGCTCTATGGGCGAACTGAACCATCTGTCTGATTTCCAAAAGATTCTCTCCAACTATCATATTTCTGACGCCGGCAAGACGCTGTTACATAAGGTCACATTTGTTCCTCTGGTTGGTATAGCTTCGAGTGGGCGCAATACGATTATTCGCGAGTTAGTTAAAACCGGCCGTTATCATTACATTGTATCGGACACCACTCGCCCAAAACGCATAAACGACGGGGTAATGGAACAGGACGGGGTAGAGTACTGGTTCCGAACCGAGGACGATGTACTGGCTGACCTGCAGGCCGGCAAGTTTCTAGAAGCAGCTATTATCCATAATCAGCAGGTCTCAGGCATTAGCCTTCGCGAGCTACAGCGGGCGGCCGAAGCGCACCAGACTGCCACTTCGGACATGGAGGTGCAAGGCGTAGACAACATTATGCAAACTGGCGCACCTATAGTACCGATTTTTATATTGCCGCCAAGCTATGACGAGTGGCAACGGCGGCTAACTGCTCGGGGACATATGAGTGAGCAAGAGCTGCAGAACCGGAAAAATAGCGCCCGGGCTGAGCTTGCTTTTGCCCTGGAGCACGACTATTACCACTTTGTGGTCAACGATGATCTTTCCAAAACGGTGTATGTGGTAGACAAGATTGCTTCTGGGCACGAGAGTGCGCGTCACGCCGCAGAAGCCAAGCAGGTGGCAGGTGAAATCCTGACAAAACTCGTGCAGTAACAGGAGTTTTGTAAAAGTTTGCACTGACGTTCCAAAGAGCGTATGTTTAGATAAACATAGGCACGAAGGAGCACCTATGGCCCGCTACGTTTGCAACATTTCAGAAAGTACATACGACCAGTCAATGAGCCTACGGGCTCTTATTTTTTATGGAGTCCAAGTATGGCTGTAGCATTTGAGATCGAACCCGGGTTCGACCATAATACGTCACCTTACGCTATTGGTGCCGAGCAGAAAGCGTTCAGAGTTGGTTCGCATTGGCACGAGAACATACGCAGCAAGATTGAGGAACGGCGCAAAACGCACATCTTAACTGAGTACGCTGATAAGTTCGAGCGTTTGATTGCTGAACGCCTACCTAACGGCCTTGATAGCCCAGGATTGGTCATCAATTCTGCTGGTGCCAACTTCGGCATAGTCGCAGCCGGTTCTGAGCCGGGGCAAAAGATCATGTTCTGGCGTCAGATCTATCGGCATGAAGATGACGTGGCGGAGCAAAAAATTAGCTTTACTGTCATCGGTCCAGGTGCGCCCCAAGAAGTTACTGCCTCGCAGATTGGCGCACTATTGCATGGGGTCGAAGAAGTTATCGCAAACCACAAACCGCTTGTTATCTAGTTAGCACTCTTGACGCGACAGTGCTAAAAGTATACACTTTTAGTGAAAAGCGAGAATCATATGACGGAGCGTCAGCGAAAGATATTACAAGCCATTGTTGAGCAGTATGCCGAAGTTGCGAGCCCCGTAGGCTCGACATTATTGGCTCAACTATTCAATGTCTCGAGTGCCACAATTCGGGCTGATATGGCCGAACTTGAGCGTTTGGGGTTTATTGACCAACCGCATACCAGTGCTGGCCGGGTCCCAACCGATAAGGGTTACCGATTCTACGTCAACATGCTAGCCGACGCTCCTCAGCCTGAGTCATCTGTCGAACGCCGAGCCGAAAAGGCACTGACAACCCGTGTCACAAGCGGTGGAGTGCCCGAGAGAGTAATTCGTAATACTGTTGATACTCTCGTAGAACTAACGCATAACTTAGGCCTAGCGACTATTGGCGATCAGCTGTATATGAGTGGTCTGTCTAACCTGTTCGGGCAACCGGAATTCATGAACAGTGGGCAGGTGCGTGAAGTTGCTCGCTTGCTCGATAACCTTGAGCCATGGCTGTATGAGGCTGCACCTAACGAGCCCCTGAGTGTCTATATTGGTAAAGAAAATCCTATCGGTCGCAGTGCCGGCTGTACCTTAATTGTAAGCCGCTTTCGTAGCTCATATAGTGACAGCAGCTATATCGGGGTCTTAGGCCCAACGCGGCAGAGCTACCGCGATGTTATGACCTTAGTTAGGCGCGCTGGCGAGGCGCTTGAGGAGGCGCTCTATGCCTAAAGCATCAAAAAAGCTTGGAGAGCTAAGTGTTTTGCAGCAACAAGTAGCAGAGCTGACCGAAGCCTTGCAACGCGAACGTGCCGATGCCGCCAATCTGAGGCGGCGCCACGAAGAGCAGCTTGGGAGTCTTAAAGCTCATGTTGCGGCAGATATCGTTGAGCAATTATTACCAGTCATTGATAATTTTGAGCGTGCCCTAAAGCATGTCCCAAAAGAGCTGACAGACAATACGTACATTAAAGGTGTACAAGGGGTGGTTAAGCAGTTTGAGACAAGCCTTCAGGCAATCGGTGTGCAGCGCATCAAGACAGTTGGCGAGCGCTTTAACCCACACCTACACGAGGCGGTACAAATGGAAGAGGGCGAAGGTGATGACGAAGTCGTAACCGAAGAGTTACAAGCTGGTTATGCCCTTGGTGACCAGGTGGTTCGCCATGCTATGGTAAAAGTTACTCGGGCGTAACATGCCTGCACCTCAATTTAGCCAAAAGCCACCCGTTGGCTTTCCTGAATTTACGCTCGATGAATTAAAACATGTTGCCCGGCCGGTAGAGTTTTTTAATCTCCCACGATTAGTTGAGATCTCAGCTCGCCACCCGCTCATAGATGCATACCGCGATAGTGAGCTTGAACGGCTAACGGATGAGCTGCATGAACGGCAAATTCCTGCCCGTCAAATTGAGATTGCTCGTACGCTGTATCCGCTGGCATTTGAGGTGGGGTTTGTAATCTTACGACGTGCACTCTTGGCGGCAGATATGACTATCGACCCAACTCCATTTACCAAGCAGCCTGTAGGCGCCAATCCAGATGTCATGTATACCCCGACAGCGGTAGGTAGGTTAGGTTATGCAGTAGGCTGGTGGTTTAACGAAAAAAGCGTTGAGGTTGAAGGCAATGTTTTAGATCATGAACATTTCGCAAAGTTTCCTGCTACAGCCGGACTTTGTGGTGAAGCTGCGCAAGGTGTATATGCTGCACTGACAACCTACTTACGAATCACTCAATCAGTAG
>CAZHBD010000013.1:0-17928 GCA_964530555.1 uncultured Candidatus Saccharibacteria bacterium
GGTGACGGATCAGGATAGATCGGCATTTTAAGCCGTTCTTTGCCATCGGAGGCATATGCGCCGGCGTGACCATCACTGATAACGACGATCTTGGGACCAAGGGCATGTAAACGGTCAAAGAGGTCGTTGAGATCACCGTGTTTTCCGCCGCTTATCATAACGGCCTCCTCGCGGTTAACCGCCAAAAGCTCGCTCAGCTTATATAGCTTCTTCAGACGCTTTGCGCCAGCTTGAATTTGGAAAGTACCAGGTTGAAAAGCGAGCTTTACATCAGGATGCTGGTCAAGCCAGTCGGCCATTTGATCGTGAAAATCTAGCGCGTTTTTACTGATTGAGCTAAAGTAGATCCACTTGGGGATTTCATGTGGCCTGAGATGCGGCCAGTGGTACTTATACTCTTCATGTTTGATAAGGATGGTTCGCTCGTCTTTATACCACAAGACATAGTGATAGTTGCTTAGTTTGCCGGGGTTGACATGCATCAGCCTAGTGTCAACCTTATTGTTATGCAAACTGACCAGCATATCACGTCCATGTTGATCCCCGCCCACATTGGCCATTAGCGCACTGCTAAGGCCTAGACGTGCAAAGCTGACGCTGGCATTTGCGGCATTACCAACCGCTTCGATAACTTCGGCGTGATCAAACGGAATCTTGATTCCAAAAGGGATAGCCAACCAGGTAGAGCCATTCTTTTCGTGGATAAGATGTTCTTGGTCGTCCTGCAAACGTATAAAGGCATCGGTCACAATGTCGCCGACTGAAATTACGTCTATATCTGAAATGTTGCTCATTCCACCCTTTCTGCTTATGGCTTTATTGTGCCATACCTTTAGGTCCCCACACAACTTCAGCTTTACCAGAAGAGTTAAAGGTGTCAATTTTACTTTCTACTACGGCTTGCACAGCCTCAATCACTTGGTCCATTAGCTTAACTACGGCGTATTCGGTCTTATTCTCCCGGAGCACTTTCTCTAGAGTGTCTCGATAAGCCACCCGCATATCTGAGTTTATGTTGATCTTGCTCACACCAATTTTTACGGCGTCTTTGAAATAATGCCCAGGAGTGCCACTGCCGCCATGCAAACTGATATTACAATCAATCGCCGAACGTAATTTTTTGAGTAATTCTAGGTCTAGACGCTTTGGCACAGGGTACTGGCCATGCAGATTACCAATGGCTGCTGCATAGGTATCAATACCAGTGGCGTCCACAAACGCACGAGCTCCATCCGGCGTACTGAAGGTCTTTTTGATTTCGTTATAATCAAAGGCTTTGGTGAACTTATTAGAACCCCCACCGAAGTAATGCGGCTCACTTTCTACCAAAGCTCCCGTCAGTTTGGCATATTCTACCACCTCTTTCGTGGCGGCAATAATTTCCGCTTCCGTAGCGTCGTGATTAGCCTGGCTGACATCGATGTGAATAAATTCAAAGCCGGCATCAATGCCCGCTTTGGCAGCATCAACCGACGGAGAGTGATCTAGATTAATATAGATTTCAATGCCAAAGCTAACCTTGTAGTTATCAACCATGTCACGGACATTATCAAGGCCGAGGGCTTCAACCTCTCCGTGGCTGACTTCAACCATCAGCGGAGCTCGCTTTTTTGCGGCGGCGCGACAGACCGCAATGAGCGTCTCTTGGTTATCAAGATTGAACGCACCCAGCGCAAAGTGCTGTTCGCGCGCTCGCTTCATCGCATTTCTTGCGAGCTGACAGTTGGTGCGGATTTCTTCTAAACTCAGTGCCATAGACGTAATTTGCTTACGCTTTATAGTAGCATATAATGTAAGGTAGCTATGCAACTTAGCGAACACAAAAATCGTATAACACAAATTCTGATTTGGCTCACACCAACCACCCTTGAAGTTTGCCTCTATCTGTTCATTGGAGTGGCAACGATTGCTCTTAGCAACATTAGCCTAGTACGTGATGTTTTGTATGCGACAGGCGACTTTAACCCTATTGGTTCAGCAGTAGATTCCATTACGCAGCTATTAGAACGCCTTGTCGGCGAACGTGTGGCCGGATCACTGTCGCTAGCCATTTTTTGGGGTCTTGTAGGCCTGGTAATTAACGGTTTATGGTGGGTTGCATCGAACTTCTCGACTGAGCTCAATAACGATCTAGTGTTCAGCAACTACGTCCACCCTAAAAACTATGACCCTAAGAGTCCGCTCAGGGAATTTCTCTCACGTAGTATTTTCCGTGCCGCGATGGCAATCGTCTTCTTCTTCTATATCAACTTTGTGGTGCGCGAAGCTCTGCCTCACCTAACGACTAGGTTTAATCAAATCATTGCTCACTGGGATAAACACAAAACTATTAGTGGGCTGATCTTTGGAGTTTTAGCCGAAATACTAATGCTCCACACATTCGTGGTTCTTACTCGACTAATGTTACTTCGCAAGCAAGTTTTTAACGGGTAGTTTTTCGAGCTATCACGTGGTGCGCGTGTAAGGCGATGTGTTTGGCGGTCAGCCCAAGGTGTTCCAATAACTCCTCGGGGTCTCCGCTCTCACCAAACCGATCTCGAACACCTACGCGCGATAATGGTGCCGGCAATTCTTCGCCAAGGAGCTCTGCGACTGCGCCACCAAGACCACCGTTGATCTGGGCTTCTTCGACCGTAACAACAGCCCGAGTTTTCTGCACACTTGCCAGAATTGTCGCGCCATCAAGTGGTTTGATTGTCGGACAGTGGATAACCTCGGCGTCAATGCCGTCTTTATAGAGTTTTTCAGCTGCTAGTAACGCCTGGTACGTCATAGTACCGGTGGCAATAATAGTTATGTCCGTTCCGGGCATGAGGACATACGCTTTACCTATAGCGAAGGGTGTTTTGTCAGTTGTGAATATTGGTGTTGCTTCGCGGGTCAAACGCATATAGCCAGGCCGCTTGTCCACAGCCAGAGCTAATGTAGCTTTTTCGGCCTCAACACTGTCACCCGGAGCCAGTACCACCATGTTGGGCAAGACACGCATTAACGCAAGGTCTTCAAGCATCTGGTGGGTTGCTCCGTCTTTGCCAGTGTACACGCCAGCGTGCGACCCAATTATCTTCACCGGTTGATCGTTCAGACAGATGGTGGTGCGGATTTGCTCCCAGTTACGGCCCGGACTAAAAGCAGCATAACTTGAAACAAACGGAACAAAGCCTAACGCGGCAAGACCCGAGCCAACCGTTACCAAGTTTTGCTCAGCAACTCCGATTTCGAAAAACCGATCTGGGAATTCCTTGGCGAATTTATCCATAGCAGTTGAGCCAGTCAGGTCGGCACACGCACCCACCACACGTTCATCTTTCAGCCCAGCAGCCAGCAGGCCCCGGCCAAAACCTTTGCGAATTGGCTCTAGTTCGATCTTATGCCGCGACCAATCTTTCGCTACAAGCTGTAGATCACTCATGTTCACTCCTGATTTTGCCTTGCAAGGTTCGTAGCTCGTGCAGTGCTTTGACCGCTTCCTCGTGATTCGGTGGTGCACCATGCCAGTGGAAATCATACTCCATAAAGTCAACACCCTTGCCCGGCACCGTATGAGCAATGATAACTATCGGCTTTTCAACGATTGCTCGGGCCATAGCACAGGCATCAATGACTGCCTCAATGTCGTTACCATCAATTTCGATCACGTGCCAGCCGAAGCTCAGCCATTTGCCTTTGAGATCTTCCAACGGCATTACCGTCTCGGTTGGACCATCAATTTGGATGTTGTTGCGATCGATAATGCCAATGATGTTATTGAGCTTGTACTTCCCCGCCAACATGGCCGCCTCCCAGATGTTGCCCTCATCAAGCTCACCATCGCCCATAACAACATATACCCAGCGATGCACTTCTTTCCGCAGTCGCAAGCCAAGGGCAATGCCTGCTGCCTGACTTAAACCCGAACCTAACGGTCCACTGGTTGATTCTAGGCCCGGTAATCGTAGTCTTTCTGGATGCCCCTGCAGTCGCGAGCCGAACGCGCGCAAGGTCATCAGCTCTTTTCGATCAAAGTAGCCAGCATGAGCCATTGCTGCGTAACGAACGGGCACACAATGGCCGTTGCTCAGGAGTAAAATGTCACGTTCGTCCCAGTCTGGTTTTTTCGAGTCATGTTTTAATATCTCAAAATACAGCGCAGTAAAAATATCCGCCAAGCCTAACGGTCCTGCAGAGTGACCGGATCCAGCGTGCTCCAGCATTTTAATGATATCTTGCCGTATTTCGGTAGCTTTAAGCTCTAGTTCCTCGGTCGTCATACCTGCTGCTCCACTAATGCCTTTAGTGTAGCATAAGCTTTACGAGGATGTGCGGCCCTTTGAATAGCCCCCCCAGTGTTCAGCACTGCCACGCCCGCTTTGGCAAGTTGCTGGGCATTAGCTTCAGCAATGCCTCCATCCCAACCAATTTCTAGATTTGGACGATGCTTGTGTAGCTCGTGTACCTTGTCCAGCAGATCTAAATTCGCTTTACCGCCAAAATGTCCTAGGTGACCGCTGAATATCAGTACATGATCAATGTCAGGTAAAGCATGCAGTATCTTACTAACCGGCGTTCTTTCTAGGAGCGCGACCCCAACTTTGATCCCCGCTTTTTTTAGCGGGCGGGCAATATCGTAGTAATTACCTACAGCTTCAGCCTGTACAATTACCATATGCGGCTCTAATTCGGTAAGCTGCTCAATAAACGGCTTTACCGCCTCGTACATCAGATGAATGTCTGCTGTAACGCCAACCGGCCACCAAACCTGCTTAAGATCAATAAGCTTATTATCTGTAAAAACTCCGTCAGCTAGGTCAATGTGAATACGTTCGGCAAAGTGAGCCACGCGCTCTATCTGCTGTCGATAGTCGTGTTGGTTGGATGCTGTAACCGTGGGGCAAATTACGTGCTTCATTTTTTCAAACTTGGCATAAACTTTACAACCAGAACCACAACGCTACTCACGACAAAAATACCCAACCAACTTACTGGCAGTAGTAGTAACGCAAAACCACCATCAACTTGAGGTACGGCAATAACTTTGATGACGAAATATACGAGCCAAACATCTACGATAGCATTGAGTGAGGCACCACAAATAAATGGCAAGCCCCTGTCCCTGCCCTTTGGCAGTGAAGCCAAGAGAAAATTAAAGCCATAACGAAGTACAGCCGACACATACATAAACGTAAAAAACAAGATACTAGCTTTAATATCAAGCCCAGCAAAGTCATTATTGCCCCATTTTTGCTGCTTACCAACAAACCAGAATAATCTAACCAAGCTAATAGTGATCAATTGCAGAACGAACAGAAGCCTGAGTAATCGGCTGAAGGTTAAGTTTTTTATAAGTACACTGTTCATAGCTGATCAAGTTCATCGCGCCGTCGTACAAACCGTGGTGCATCGGCAAAGGGGGTGTTCAAAAACGTTTCGATAATAATGTACGCCTCGTCCTCAGACAGGCTTCTGGCGGGCAAGCAAAGCACGTTGCAATCATCGTCGTTACGCGCTAAGCGTACACTTTCACGGTCATAACCCAAACAGGCCCGAATGCCTTTGTAACGATTTGCGGCAATGCACATACCTTGACCACTGCCACACAGCAAAATGCCACGCGGCTCGTCGTCGCTGCTTGACAACATATCAGCTACCACTCTTCCAGCAAATACCGGGTAGTCATCGGTTGGTTCGAGTCGCTTATCGCCATCATCAAGTACATCGTAACCGGCACGAAGCAAATAACTAATCAGATCCGCCTTCAACCGAAACCCATTGTGATCTGCTCCGACGTATATCTTCATAGTCTAGTTATGATCGTGATGCGCGGCATGTTTGTGCAACAACGCGCCCACATCGGCCACTGCCTCAACAAGCCGATTGCTGTAACCCCATTCGTTGTCATACCAGACAACAACTTTGGCAAGGTTGCCGTCAACTACATTCGTAAGCAATGAATCAATGATGCCCGAATGGCTATTGCCCACATAGTCACTACTTACCAGTGGCTCTTCAGAGACATCCAAAACACCTTGGAAGTATGGTTCCTTGACCGCTTTTTTGAGTGCTGCGTTGATATCTTCTTTGGTGGTCTTCTTTTTGAGCAGCATGGTCACGTCACTGAGACTAACAACCGGAGTCGGCACACGGACGCTGAGGCCATCAAACTTATCTTTGAGCTGTGGTACCGTCAGCGTAACCGCAATCGCGGCACCTGTGGTGGTAGGTACGATGTTTTCCGCTGCCGCCCGAGCCTCACGCTTATCTTTGGCCGGTCCATCTTGCAGGGCCTGGCTTGCTGTATAACTGTGAACTGTAGTGAGCATAGCCTTATCGACGCCAAATTCAGCATCCATTATGGACATCACGGCTGCAATCGAATTGGTGGTACAGCTGGCATTGCTGATGATGTCACCGGCATCAGCAAGTTGATCTTCATTAGCACCAATCACCAGCGTGCTTATATCTTCGCTTTTGGTAGGAGCACTGATGACAACTTTCTTTGCACCAGCGGTGAGGTGCATGCTGGCATCTTCTTTTTTGGTGAAGCGACCGGTTGATTCAATAACTACGTCGACTTTCATATCGCCCCAAGGTAACTGGGTGGGATCTTTTTCGGCAGTAACTGGGATCTTACTACCGTCAACGACTATGTGCTTTTCATCGAAGAAGACTTTGTGCTCATAGGTCCCATAGTTACTGTCGTGCTTCAAGAGGTAGGCTAGGACTTCGGTGCTAGTTAGGTCATTAATAGCAACCACTTCTAGGTCAGCTCGTTCAAAAGCAATCTTAAATGCGTTGCGGCCAATGCGCCCAAACCCGTTAATAGCCACTCGTGTCTTCATGCTTCCCTCCGGTTACCACAATTTACTACCTAGTATTGTACGAAGTTGCCGTAACAAGCACAAGCGTTAAACTGTCAGACTCTCCCGAACACTGCGCAAAAAGTCACGATCTTTTGGATGCGTCAATAATCCCATAGCTTGATCAATAGTTGCCCAACGAGCCTCTGGATTTTCAGGATCAGTCGGCCGCAAAACAGCATGATCACTCGTATAGAGGAATATTGTTATATGCTTGAGCTTGGTTCGATCTTCTTGCCTTGGGTCATCCGCCATTCGGTAGCGCTCGTAAGATCCTAACTCACGAACGAAGGTAACATCGGTCAATCCAGTTTCTTCGGCTATCTCACGTATCGCGGCACTTTTGAGCGACTCACCTGGGTCAACATGGCCTTTCGGAAGAGACCACGAATTGCCATTCTGACTTACAATTACGATTTTGCCGTCAGGTGCAATAATAATTCCACCGGCAACCTGAACCTTGTTCATTAGCCTTCTTTGGTCCAGCGAGCCTGGCACTCTTTGATGATTTTCTTAGCCTCATTCACATCGCCCCATCCGAGGACGTGAGTTGTTCCAGGCTTTTTTAAATCTTTGTAATGGTTGAAGTGATGCTCAATCTGTTTACACAGTCCTTCAGGCAGATCATCTAAGGAGTCAATACCTGATCCACTGTTACGATCGTCAGCCGGAACCACGATAATCTTATGGTCCATCTCGCCACCATCTTCAAAGTTAAGCACTCCCACCACTCGCGCTTCGGGAATAACCAGGCCCATCGGCAATGGTTCATCAGTAATAATTAAGGTATCAAGCTCGTCACCGTCCTCGTCGAGTGTCTGCGGGATGAAACCGTAGCTGGTTGGTTTCGCAAAGATCGTTGGCTCAACGCGGTCGAGGACAAAAACCTTTTTCTTCCGATCATACTCGGCCTTCAGACTACTACCTTTAGGGATCTCGACAACCGTAGTAATAATTCCACCGTCGACATCACCGGCATCAAAAATACTGTTAAAGTCAGTCATTAGTTATCTCCTTACGTACTCCAATTATATTGTACACTATAAGTAAGATGAAGATTATTGGTCACCGCGGAGCGGCTGGTTTGGCACTGGAGAATACTGTTTCGGCAATTACCGCTGGGGTCCAAGCGGGTGTTGACGCTATAGAGATTGACGTTCGGGCCACCAAAGACGACCGACTTGTCTTGTCTCATGATGCCACACTCGAACGGACGCATGGTCTAGCCCGCAAAATTCGTCACATGCATAGTGACGAAATAAGTTCTGTTCGATCCGATCAGGGTCACCATGTGGCTACTTTGGCTCAGGCAGTCGAAGCTGCCGGCAACACCCCGCTATTTATTGAAGGTAAAAGTGGCGACTGGGTCCAGCCGTTGGTTGATTTTTTACGCGAGCGACCACAGGTGGCTAAACGAAGTACCGTGATTTCGTTTAACCGAGATGAGCTTGCCTTATTTCATCAAGCAATGCCAGAGGTGCGTGTGTTAGTACTTGAGCTTCAAAATTCCTTTGATGCAATCGCCGCAGCACGGCTGTATGGGTTTGATGGAATTGACGTCAACTACTGGACACTTAACCCACTGTCATATTGGTTGGCCAAGCGTCATGGGCTTGATGTGGTCGTCTTCACAGTTAATAAGCCGTTGGTTGCACGGTTTTTGCGCTTTTTATTTCCTCGTGTGGCCGTAACCACCAATGTGCCTCATCTTCTGCAGTTTTTGCGTGGTAAATCTAAGAAAGCGCTAGCTAGATGAAAGTACGTCTTCAAAGTACCAGTGTGGAAGCCAAGGATATACAAACCTTCCATTTTGAAAAGCCAAGTTCATTTCGTTACAACGCGGGTCAGTTCATTGAGCTGTATTTGCCACACGAGAAACCTGATGAGCGCGGTGAAAAGCACTGGTTCACACTCTCTTCATCTCCCGCACAACCGGAGCTATCGATAACCACACGCTACTTTGGCAATACAAGCAGTACCTTCAAACATAAACTGTTTGCTCTACGGCCAGGCGATCAAGTGGATATAAGTGAGCCTATGGGTGACTTTGTTCTACCAAAAAACAAAAAACGCCCTCTTATATTTATTGCAGGAGGGATCGGAGTCACGCCATTCCATAGCATGCTACAGTGGCTGGATGACATTAAAGAAACTCGAGATGTTCAGTTATTGTACGCTGCACATAGTACGGAGGATCTAATATTCACCGATCTGTTTGAACGACTTGATATTGATTTTATAACCCTTGTCGGCAAACGGCTTGTCGCTAAGGAAGCGCTAGAAGTGATTGGCGACTCTGACGGTAAAATGATATACCTGTCTGGTCCTGAACCGATGGTAGAGACACTGGATAAAGACTTTTTACAACTTGGCATTCAGCGCACACAACTAGTAACGGACTATTTCCCTGGCTATTCACTCGAGCTCTAGAGATGACCTTCGAGGTACTCGCGTATCTTGAGTGCTGCCGTGGCGCCTTCGCCGCTGGCGCTCGCGATCTGCATTGTGGCTCCACTGCGAACATCACCGGCTGCGAAAACACCCTTCATAGTGGTTTCCAAATTTGCATCAGTCGTAACGAAGCCGATCTTATCTAGCTCTATCTTACTGTTGGCTAGGAACTGAGTGTTCGGCATAAGGCCGACAAAAATGAATACCCCATCAGTCTCGAAAAGTTTTTGTTTACCAGTCGTTTTGTGGGTTCCTTTAACACCAGTAACTTTGTTGTCTTGTCCAACTATCTCATCAGTTGAGGTATTCATGTGCACGGTGATTTTGTCGCTATGTTTCTTTAGCTCTTGAACCAGCACATCACTTGCCCGAAAGGCGTCACCACGCACCAACATGTCAATGCGGCTAGCAAAACGCGTCAAAAAGATCGCTTCTTGTACGGCCGAATTGCCGCCACCGACAACCACCAAGCGTTTGTCTCGATAAAAAGCACCGTCACACGTTGCGCAGTAGTGGACCCCGCGAGCATAGAACTCTTGTTCGCCGGGTACACCAATTTTTTTGTAGTCACAGCCTGTCGCAATCAGGACTGCTTTGGCATGAAAATCACCGCTGGTGGTAACTAACGTTTTGTAGTCTTTCTCGGCTTTGATCTCATTGACTTCACCCAGCTCAATCACCGCTCCAAACCGCTCAGCCTGCTTTTGTAGTTCATCCGCTAGCGTCAAACCAGCAATGCCTTTGGCAAAGCCGGGATAATTGTCCACCCAGTCGGTGATAGCAGCCAATCCGCCAATAACACCTCGCTCAAAGAGTAGTGTTTCGATGTCTTCACGTGTGGTGTAGATGGCGGCCGTAAGGGCAGCAGGACCAGCCCCAACAATTATGAGATCATGGACTTTACGTTTGCTCGGACTGGTTGATTCGGTCATAAGGATATAATACTACCTTTAAGTTAGATACTGTACGTTTGCTGGACGAACGTCTGCTTAGGCGACCGCTGGAGCTAGTTTAGCGAGATTATAGCCTACAATCACTTCTTTGCTGTCATCGATTTTTGTAACCACAGTGACTGGCACGGCGAGTTGTCCACTAACCGCTAGCGCTTCCTGTTGTCGCTCAGGATGTTCGTCTAAATTAACTTCCTCATACGACACGCCTTTGGCGCCAAGCCACTTTTTTACCATCACGCAGTAACCACAGGTGTTGGTCGTAAAGATAGTAATATTCTTAGGCATAATCTCTCTCCTGATTAGTTTTTTGATTTTTGTGAGGATTGTGAAAGTATTATATATAGCGCTTATTTTTATTTCAAGACCCCATATATTGTGTTTTTTACACAATTACTGGCCAATTTTGATAATTTCAATGTCAAACACTAAGTCAGCGTTGGCTGGGATACCAGAACCTTGCGGTGGGTTAGCACCGTACGCTTGATCAGCAGGAATAAGCAGGCGTCGTTTGCCACCCACCTTCATACCAGGAACGCCCTCCGTCCAGCCTTTAATAACCTGGTTAAGACCAAAGGGAACTGGCTGCCCAGAGTCGTGGGAGCTCTGGAAAATGACCCCTGTAGCCGCTACAGCGCCAGTGTAGTGAGCAGTAACAGTGTCGCCTGGTTTAACTTCGTCCCCAGTGCCTACCACTTGATCTATCTTTTGTAATTGCTCAACTTTGGCGACCGGTGTAAAATCTGCTAGTTTTGTTCCTTCCAACTTTCCCTCCTTGTTAGTTGCTTCTGACTGTAATGTTTTGTTGGTCGAGGCACCAAGCGTTTCTGTCTTGTTGGTCTGACTGTCTTTGTGCATCTGCCAGACAACGAGCCCGCTAAAACCAAGTGACGTTAGTAAGAATAAGATTGCGCCGACAAATGCTGCAACGCGATGAAACTTTGATGTTGTCGCCATACTTCCTCCAATAATGCTTCACCAGTATAGCGTATACCGACCAGTGACACTATAGCTTTTAGACCTTCAGTGGTTGCTGTGGAAAGCCATACTTGAGACCATCGAGAATGGCGCGTTGTAGCATAGGTGTACGGAATTCAGTACGCTCAAAAGCCTCGATGTCGGCCCAAACAGGCTCATGGACATTAATACCGATGCGATTCATCATACCTTCCTCACTCATCTCTTGTATGGCCACTTTATCGTGCGGCGCCACCGTACATAAGAAAATAAACTGTTTGTTGTATGGTTCTGGATGATCTTCATAGTACACCAACCGAGCCGAAGTGACCTGAAGGCCTGTTTCTTCGAAAACTTCACGAACAACGGCTTGCTCTGGTGTTTCATTATCATTCAGTCGGCCACCAACAAGCGTGAAGTATTTACTGTTGTACTTATTACGGTGCATTAAGAGGATCTTACCATTTTCAACGATGATGGCGCGTGCTGCTTGTCCCATATGATGCCCAGTATACACTACCTAGCGAGTTCGTAAGCCTTGAGCTTCTTTTCAGAGGTTTCAGCATCGCCGCGTTGTAATGCCAATAGCTGAGCATAGATACCATTACTTTTGGCTAGTTTAGCCGGGCTGCCAACTTCGTCGATGCGTCCGTTTTTGAGGGTAATAATTTGATCAACTCTCTGGATAGTACTCAACCGGTGTGCAATAATTATGGTTGTTCTACCCTTCATGAGTCGTTCCAACGCTTCTTGCACCATCAGCTCGCTACGACTATCCAGACTGCTGGTGGCTTCATCAAGAACCAAAATTGGTGCGTCCTTGAGCAATGCCCGAGCGATTGCAATGCGCTGCTTTTGACCGCCGCTGAGTCTGAGGCCTCGCTCACCGATTTCGGTATCATAACCTTGCTCTAGCTTAGCAATAAAATCATGGGCATTCGCGGCTTTAGCTGCAGCCACAACCGCATCCTTTGTAGCCTTAGGGTCGGCATAGCTGATGTTTTCAAAAATCGTACCACTAAAAAGAGCGGGCTCCTGAAACACCACCCCAATTTGTTCGCGTAAGCTGCGCTGCGTTACGAATTGAATATCCTGACCATCAATTGTTATGGCACCCTTCTGGGGCTCATAAAGTCGCAGGAGCAAGTTGGTAAGAGTCGTCTTGCCCTCGCCGCTCTCACCAACAAGCGCAACCTTACTGTCCGGAGTGATCGTTACATCTATGTCCTTGAGAACCAGCTGATCGTTATAGCCAAAACTGACGTTATCAAAACGTATTTCTCCATTCGAAACCTGCAGCTCGGTGGCGCCACTACGGTCGGCTATCGCAGGCTCTAGACCTATGATCTCAAAATAGTCTTTGCTGTCAGCAATGGCGCGCTGTGTGTTTTCAACCAGAAAGCTGATGGTAAAAATGGGAATGCGGATCTGTTGCGCATACAGAATGATGGCTACCGCTTGACCTGGAGTCAATTGACCATGAGCTGCAGCCACAAAGACATACAGATAGACACCGAGGAAAATCACATTCAGAAACAACCGCCGCCGCACGTCACGAATATGCCAGAACTTTGATTGTGGCTGATTAGTATCAACTACGGTCTGCCAGTGCTTATCAAAATAACGTAACTCGCGTTGCTGCTGTACATAGCTCTTAACTACCTTTATCTGGCTAATGGCTTCCGCAAAACGGCCGCTGGCAATGTCCATATGGAGATTTTTCTTTGCTTGAAGTTTTTGCCAGTGGTTACTGGTCCGTATTGTCAGCCAGGTATAAATGGGGTATAGCGCGAATAGCATTAGCGCCACGGGCCAGCTATAGTAAGCAACCGCAACCAGTGAAAAGATAGTGCTTGCAACAAATTGCAGGAAGTTATTGCTCCACATTTGCATAAAACCACTAATCTGGTTTATTGACCTGCTTAAGCGGTTAATAATCTTGCCCGATAGTTCCGTATCAAAGTACTGCTGCGGCAACGTCATCAGATGCTGATAGTAGCGAGAGCTTAGCGTCTTACTCAGTTTGGTCGATAAAAGGTCACCCAAATAACCAATGACGTTGTTCAGCAGATTAGCCGACAGATCAAGCACAAAGATACCGATGGCCAACCATACTACGTACTGCACACTGGCTGCGGTACCCTTGCGAATTTCATCAATCGCCCAACCGCTAAACATGGGCAAAAGCAACGAAGTGATGGCTACCAAAACTGTCAGTAAACTGATGGCTATATAAAACCGCCACTGATCCGCCGTATAGCGAATAATCCGCCAGATATATTTCACGTATTTAGCTTAGCACGATCTGGTCTAACCCTACTTCAGCAAGTAGCGTATTCGCTGGGGTAATAATGTACTGCTCATAAATTTTTCGAGCTGTTTTGCGGTCCATAGCAACTATGTTGCTAACAATATGTGGTACCATTCTGTGCAGTAATGGATTCAGCATACGGCCAAGTTGCCTAGGTAAAAATGATGCAATGGTTTCGTAGACTATGGCGCTATCTATAACATTCTTATCTGCGGCTTGTAACGCATCTGCGTACGCTATGTCGCAGGCGCTGCGATAACTCTGGTGGGCATAATGATCATTTGACTTTCGAAGCGGCCCGCTCGCATCCATGATTCCTTTTGGGAGAGCATAAGCGTCGGCATCTAAACCGTAGAGTGGGAGCGGGATTTCGCCGAGATTTTCTTTTTTGCGAGCACGAGGTCCGACAATACCTGCTGCTAGAGACACCGCATCATCACTATCTTCAAAAAGTTGTGGTAATTCGTCAAGCCATGTCTTGGTTAAAAATCGACCAAGTAGCGTTCGATCAACTTGAGTGCCAGTTTTATTCGGGTCGTAGGCGGGCGGATCAAGGTCACAGGTACGTATTTTTGGCATTTCTGCTTCTATAATTTCACCACGAAAGTCAACAATCCGCTTATCATAATACATGCCATATGTCACGGGAGCAGTACCAGCAGTATCATGAGCCATTAGCAGTCTAAAACGTTGAAAAGGGTTTTTTGTGACTCCCTCACCATTAAGACTCGGTGCACTATCTTCGCGCGCCATGCCATCAATGGTAGAAACAAAAACCAAAATTCCCAGGAGTTTTTTACCAAGTAACTGTGCAGCAGGCGCTAGCTCTAAATCATGCCGTGAATTAACACCTACTTCATTAGGTGCAGAGTCATGCAGTTGAGGTCCAACTGCAAGTGTTGGCTCGGTATTAATTGTCATATGATATTGAGACATGTGGTGTCCGGTTACGCTAGTGGCTCCATCGTGTTTCAAGCGTCCAAATACAAAACACGCTTCACTGCCTACAACCTCAAAAGGTTAAGAAGCTATTATACAGTTAATGAAAGTAAAAGTCAAGCATTACCATCCACCACCGCCTCCACCGCCTCCACCGCCACCCGAGAAACCGCCACCCCCAAAGCCGCTACCACTACTGCTACTCGGTGCTGTAAAGGCAGTACCCATAGCTTGCATACTGTTACTCAAACTTGATGCCAGGTACACCGAATTAAAACCATGCCAATTGCCACTGTACCAGTCAGGGGGGGTAGTGTAGATGTCTTTAAATTGTTGGGCCCAGGTTCCTTCTACATCGAGGACGATAGCATAGGGCAATAACTTCTCAAATAATTCAACAGTTTTCTTAGGTTCGTCCGTCTGAGGAGCATATTTTGCATCAACACTTTGCAGTAGTTTGATGCGTTCTTTCTCCGCCGTAGTCATATATAACTTCAGACCTTCGGCGGCATCTTTAGCAATCACACCCTTTGCTGTCCGCTTGGGCATCAGTGCCGCAAATCCATATGCTATTGCCGCAGCAATAAGCATGCCGACACTAAGCCAAACATGGATAATGATAGCAGCGAAAACTAGAATAGTTGCAACAACAATAATACGGTTGGCCGACTTACTGGGATTGGATGGAAAATACCCTTGTTTCGTTAACGATTCTGGTATTTGTTTCTGCACTTTTGATACAGTCGTATAGAATCTATTTTTCAAATCACTGAGCTTAACTTCGCTATCAGCTGTCAGATCTGGAAAAATACCACGCAAAATGTCCAGTTCATAAGCACTAAGTCCGGAGGTATCACTTGCCGTTCGCCGCAAGATGTACTCCTTAGAATCCTTGAGTAACTTCTTTTTTGTTTGTTCCACAATGACCAAGTGTTTTTTTATGGCCAAATCAATGATTGTTGCAGAGATGTCTTTTTGATCAACTCGATAGTCCATAAGCATACCCACTTCTGCCGGCAGCAGGTCGTTCGGCGCAGCATACTCAGGAACGATCACACCTCTTCCAGGCAAATCACGCCCGTAGCGCCACCATCGCCGAGAAACCCACAGGCCTACGATCAATGGTGGAACCGCAACACCAAGTATGATAGTCGCATTATCGCGAAGACTGTCTAGAATAGTTTGTTTGGCAAAGTATCCTGGCCTAAAACCAACGATCATTGACAAGTTCTCATTACCGTTCAGGGCTTGCCGGGTGGCTGTGGTTACCGTTCGAAGACTACCGCTATTAGGGCGCGAAATCGAACAGTCCTGGCTCGTAGATCCATACGAACCTACGTAACAGCGTGTTTCAGTAACAGAGGTGTCGGGGGGGAGGTGTAGCGTAGCCTGAACGCTCAGAAACTGTTGTCGCCATTGATCACCGTTGACATCCCAGAACAGCTCGTCGTGATCCTTATAGAATGTAATGACATTATCTACCGTGTAGTCAATCGTATAACTCTGCTGCCCGGTTACTGTTCTTGCCGGGTCGCCAATTTTTAACACTAAATTATCACTCTGTGATGACGAGGTATATTGAGTTGGGGCATTGGTAGAAGAAGTAATAGAATTGATGCGCAACTTAAGGGTATGTCTTTTGTACTTTTTGGGAATTGCCCGAACTATTCCGTGGTTGTTGTCCGTAAAGACGACACTAATGTTCTCAGTAATATGCAGTTCTCCCTGCCGATCTTTGCGGCTGAGAGTGTAGTCAGCACTAAAACTAGTTACGGTAAAATCATTGACATCGGCTCGTACCTGTCGCGGTAGAGCCATGGTAGTAAATAGGGTCGTGGTGATCAGAAGCAACAGCCTAATCTTCATATCAAATCCTCTTTGCTCCTATATTTTTTGCAACTCGCTCGACCACCTCATCGAGTAGACGAGTAGTCTCAACAGTTGTAAGCGTACGTTCAGGGTGAGACACTGCAACTCTGAGAGTGATATGCTTTGTCTTACCCTCGGCTTGATAAATATCGAGTGGCTCCAGCGTAGTCCAGTAGCCTGCTCCTTCGCTCAACTCAGCAAGCGCGCCATTAACCGCCATGGCTAGCTGATCAAAAGTAGTCGAAGTTACGACTTGAAAAGTCATATCTTGGCGCACCACCGGAAACCGTGACAGTTGCCGATAGGGTCGGGCTTTTGGCAGTTTATCAAACAGCGTGAGGTTAAGTTCAAAACCCGCGCAAAAATCTGGTAGTTTCAGGTTTTTACGCACACTTGATCTATACTCGCCAACTATGCCCCACAGCCAGCCCGAGTCGTCAACAATTGTTGCACTCCGCTTTGGCTCAAAAGGCGCAGCTAGCTGACGGTCATAGGGATGCTCTAACTTAGTGGAATCCAACGAGGCCAACCGTAACCCTGAATCAATCCCTTGGCGCTTAAGAATGTGCCAGAGGTATTTTGCCGCTTGGTAGTACGGCGCCCCCTGATACCAGGTTTGGGCCGTTTTGGTATCAGCCACCACAACCACGGCTAGGTGGTCTAGTTCAACGGGCAGCTTATCCTTGCCAATAATTTGCTTACTATGTACTTTATTGAGCTCAAACAGGGCAAATTCACCAAAGCCCGCTTTGACGTTGGGATGTACCCGCTCAAGCAAACTGGGCGACAGGCTCAAGCGGTAGTACTGCAGACTCGGACTAAGCGCGTTACTGAGCCGAAAAGCCTGAGATGCGTCTTGACCCACGCGAGTTATAAGGTCGCCATGCACAAAACTATACGATAAGACCTCATTAGCGCCAGCGGCGGCCAGTGTCGTTCGAAGTTCTTGCTTGAGTTGCAGATGCGAGTTCTTTGCCGCTGGGACAGCCGGGCGAGAAGGCAGTTCGATTGGCAGCTTGTCGTACCCATAAAGTCGACCAACTTCTTCGACAATATCTTCAGGAATTTCTAGATCGGTCCTCCAAAAAGGTGGCGATACGATAATTTTGGTTCCGTCGACGACACTCGGTATCTCAACGTTGTTCAAAAAGCCGGCTATCTGGGCTGCGCTCAACTGACTGCCTAGCCGATTGTTAATAAAGTCGACCGTAACTCTAACAGTATTTGGCTTTGGCAACGCGGGACTATCATCATGAACCGGACCTGCTTGCGTACCCCCACAGTAGGTAGTTACATCACCGATAGCTTTCGCCAAAACCACTGGGTTTTGCAAAGGACTTTGACCCTTGGTAAAGCGGGTTACGGCATCAGTAAACAGGCCATACTTCATGCTGGTGCGCCTGATGGTATACATATCAAACGTGGCACATTCTAGGATTATACGAGTCGTAGAAGCGTCCACTTCGGTGTCGAAACCGCCCATCACACCGGCTAGACCAATCACCTGCTTATCAGTGGCTATCACGATGCTGTTCGCATCGGCAAAGGTGATAGTCTTACCGTTCAACAGCTTAAGCGATTCACCTTTTTTCGAGCGTCGCGCTATGATCGTGGG
>CAZHBD010000014.1:0-17746 GCA_964530555.1 uncultured Candidatus Saccharibacteria bacterium
ACCTGTTCCCATGCCGAACACAGAAGTTAAGCCTCGTAGCGGTTACAATACTTGGATCATCAAGTCCTGGGAAAATAGCACGGTGCCGAATTATAGAGAAGACCTCCTTTTAAGGGAGGTTTTTTCTTTTGGTGATACAATGGGCTTATGAAACCAAAAGCCGTCTCTGGAGTACTCAGTCTTTCTGACAATCTGCCTAAAACAGCTGAGTTCTACGAAAAACTTGGATTTATTGTGGCGTGCAATAGAGACGATCTTGTTACGGTACGTCTCAACTGGTTCTGGTTGGATTTTGTACCGACCGACAATCGACAAGTGGGAAGCGTTAGTCAGTTTATATATTTGAGCGTTGTTAATGTTGACGAAGTCTACGTTCAAGCGACAAAAGCAAAGCTGCCGTGCCTTAGCGAGCCACAAACGTTCAAGGCTGGCCGACGTGAATTCATGATCGAAGACCCCAACGGCTATAAACTGGTCTTTTTTGAAAAAAAGTAGCAAAAAAGTATGGCAATAGCCCCTGATTGTGATCGGTGTGGGAAAGAGCTGCAAGATTATGGAGCGATTCTATTAAGCCCACCCAGCAAAGAAGGAAAGGTTAGGAAATTTCACCTCTGTAAAAACTGCTATAAGATAATTGCAGCGCAGTTGAAGCCGGCGAGCTAATCTACCCAGTCGTGATCCTTGAAATACTTCCAGATAGCCATTGCATGGCCATGCCCCAGGTCAAAATTCTCTTTAAGAAATACGACTAAAGTGCTGGCTTTCATGTCGCGCGAATAGATACCGGCAGCTACTGCGGCATTCCTTAACTCTTCAGGCGTTTTTCCCGTCCTCGCACGAATAGTATCGATATAGGCTTGAAAAGTCATTTTCGTTTACCGTTATTTTGCTTAACCCTGTACCGGGTAATTTCTGCTATGAGATCGAAGGGTAGCGGCTGGTCAATTGGGAATCGTACGGTCCCTTTTGAGGTCTCATATTCTTTTAGATGATCACTGAACTGTCTTATGCCATCGGCGCCGGGATATAGGCCGATATGATGCTCATACGCTGAAAAATGGATAAGGTTACCGTGCAATGTGAAGGTAGGAATGCCGTAACTAATTTTTTCTTGAGCATCTGGTGCAGCTTGCTGAATCGTTTTACGCACTTTTCGCAGAATCGCTTGAGTTTTAGGTGGATATTGTGCGATAAACTCGTCGATGGTTGTAGCTTTCGGCATCATCATACTTGTCAGTATAGCGCAAATATAAACTACCGGTTACCATAGACATGATATGAAGCACCAACTATCGAAAGTGCATGAGTTTCGGCTGAAACTGTACCCTAAAGATTTTGCCAAGAGCAGACAGTTTTATGGGGAGATCCTTGGGTTTGAGCAGTTTCATAGCTGGGATCGAGGCACTAATGATCAGGGTGCAATGTTCCGGGTTGGTAACACAACGCTTGAACTGCTGACTCCAGAAGGTGAACATCAACCTTATGCCGGGACGGGTCTGTCTCTGGAAGTAGAAGATGTTACGGCACTGTACCGTAAGCTAAAAGACGCGTGCGCCCTAGAGCACGAACTCAGACATAATCAGTGGGGTGATACATCGTTCGGAATTTATGACCCGGAAGGGTTACAAATTTCCTTTTTTACTAAAAATGATTAACGTGATTAAATCCGGATAGGGGGATTAACGTGAAACGAGATAAAACAATAAAAGTTGTTAACAAGGGCGGTCCGGTTGGCGGAACACTGTTTTTGGCCTGGATTGGGGCGCTGGTCTATTTTGTCCAGCACTCGCAAGGTTTTGGCGGCTTCCTAGTAGCAGTTATTAAGGCCTGCGTCTGGCCGGCATTCGTTGTGCATAGTGCTCTAAAACTTCTCAAGTTGTAAGTATGACTGAGGTTTTGCTCGTTAGACATGCACAATCACACGCAAACAAACGAAATTTTGCTGCTTTCGGAAATGTTAAGAGCCCTCTGACCGAAAGAGGGATTAGTCAGGCCCAGGGGTTAGGGTATGTTTTTCGCGAAACCTATGGCATTGATCCACTTCATTATGATCGGCCGGTTTTAGCCTCTGAATTTACGCGCCCACAACAAACGGCTGAACATGCAGGATTCACGAAGATCGACACATCCTCTTTGATTAACGAGTCGGATGTTGACAGAGATGTCATGTCTGGCGTGGATGTTATTGACAGACATCGAAAAGAACGGTGGGCTCCCTCAGAGTCACTTGAGAGGGCACAAAAATTCATCGAATTGGTTAGGTCGGGTGAACTGGCGTACCAGATTTATTTCAGCCATGGCATGTTTATTGCTTCTGTACTGCTTGAGCTTGATCAACCGGTAGGATCTATTTCGCAACCATTTGACGAGAAGCGGGGATTTGTACCGCTTCAGGCGACTGTAATTAAAGTAAACTTGTAAGCCCTATGATCGGTAGGTCAAAAGCAGAGCCCCAACAAAAGTGAGTAGGAGGCCGGCTGCCTTTATAAGGTCAAAAGATTCTTTTAAAAAGACAACCGACAGGATTACCACAACTCCTACATAAGTTGCTGCCAGTACCGATGCAACACTGGCGCTGAGTTTATTGAGAGCCAGAACGTACAAGATCGAACCCAGGGCCATAGCTATACCAATACCCAGCCCAAGAGGGAGCTCTCTTTAGTTGGCACTTTAAGTGAACGCTGGGCAAGCCATAGTGCCGGGAGTCCGGTAATGAGCACATGCCTAGACCCATTAAAAAATTCATCTGGTACGGCGTCATGCTTTTAAGCCCGACTTTCATGAGAAAGGTGGCAACGCCCACGACTACTATATAGCTTGCAACGAAGATAAATCCCATATATTTAGTGTACCGCAAGATTACCCGATACATTTCGTTGTAATTATAACTTTGAAAGTACAGATAACTACAAGAGAATGGAACTATGCGTGTTACAAACATATTGCTCTGGGTTCAGGAAAATAAACTGAGCGAGAAGTTTTACAAGAAGCTAGGCTTTGAGGTTACCCGTTCAACGACTGGCTACTCAGAGGTTAAGCTAGGCCAGTTTGAGGTGGTCTTGGTGAATATGCGTGATGAAGATGAATTTGCTGGTGATTCATTGGCTGGCGAGAAAGGCAAAGGCATGTACGTATACATACATGTTGACGATGTGGATAGGGAATATCAGCGCCAATTGCAGCTCGGTTTACGACCAAGTACTGAGCCGCGTGACTGGGAGTGGGGAAACAGAGAGTTCATCCTCAAAGACCCGGATGGGTATAAGCTCTGTTTTTGGCACGAGCGTTAATTGCTCGTACTCGGCAAGCGGCGTTTTGCTTCTTCGGACTGAACGAAACTTTCGCTGTAGTGTATGTTCATCACTAACTCTTTTTCATCTAGGTCAACAAAGCCTCCGATGAACGCTCGGGGAACGATTTGTTGACCAGCGTTATTGAAGTCGACGAACCGATTGAGCCACTGGCGCGTTAGGGTGATATAAATTTCCTCAGCTGTATATGCATCGTTTGGTGCGCGCTGTGCCTGGAGTTCGCTAATCTGGCGGTAACGCGTGACATCATCAGGGAAGACGATTAACATCGTGCACGTTGACCAGCCGGTTACAAGACGTTTACGGGTGGCAAGAAGGTTGATGTTGGTTTGTGTCACTGAGTCAGGATCACCAGCCGGTTGATACTTAAGCGATCCATCATGGTTAGCGCTCAGTAAAGGCACAAAGACTGTTTCCAGCTCGCTGGCTCCCAAGCTTGTTCCAAAGGGTAGGCCCTCTTCGAGGAACTTCTCCGCGCTAATGCGGTCGGTGTAGCTAATCAAACGGAGGCCAAGTGCATTGCCGGACGCCAGAAGCTTTAATTTCTTATCGTCACTAATTACTTTTACATCCCGATGACGGGTTTTGAGATCGTTAAGTTCAGACATCACTACTAGTATAAGGCATTGACATTAGCGGGAAGAGGTGATATCATAAGCGTAATTCTGAAAGGAATAGAGGGCTCCAGCGTGCTGGGGCTTTTTTATTCCCCAGGGAGGCCAAGGTGGGGCACGTAAACTTATAATGGGAGGCCAATAATGGCTGGAACTAAGCAAGGCGGCAAAGCAGCTGCTTCTACAAACAAAAGCAAATACGGTGCAGATTTTTATGCACGTATCGGCGCAATGGGTGGCAAAAAGGGCCGAACCGGTGGCTTTTTCGCTAACCGTGAACTAGCTCGTATTGCTGGTGCTAAAGGTGGCCGTATTAGTCGCCGCAGTAAAAAAGCCTAAGTAATCTCTAGGTTTTCCAAAAGTCCTGAGTTTAGCTCAGGACTTTTTGTTTGCGCCGATAGGGTCGGCACAGGCGTGAAGCCGAAACCTGCCAGGTTGTTTTGCAATTCAAGCACTGGTATGTAGCTTGATCAATTTGCATGCCGCAGCTAGTACAAGTGGGGCAGGTGCTACGCTGATAGAGCCAATCGCGGTAGGTGTCTAAGCAATCTTGAATATGATCCTCGTCCATAACGACATTGTATTGTTTTGCGAGGACCTTGGCTTTCTCCCAGGCAGCAACTTCCATCTGCAGAAGTTCGAAATCGGTGGTAAAGGTTTGGTGGTCTAATAAGGCGTGAGCGAGCTCGTGAATAAGTGACCATTGACCCTCGGCGCTGGCCAAAGCTTCAGCACGATAGTGGACGACTTGTTGTGACGGTGACCACATAAATGAAAGCCCAGCTTGAAAGACTACCGTTGGATTATTCAGTTGCAAACGGCCTAGTAGGTTAGATGTGGCCACGGCTTGCCACCTCGTAGCACCCATATATTACTGCCTCTTCAGCGCGTTGTGCTTTTCGTATGGCAGGAATAGGTAGCATGGGGTTTTCGTAGATTTTCAGCTCTTCAAGCAGCCTGTCTTCAAACTTATCAAGATGCTGGCCAACACCGCCACCGAGCACGATAACTTCAGGCATATATGTTGCCATAAGATCAACGAGTCCGATGGCGATATTGCGTGCAATGTAGTACCAGGCGTGCGGATCGGTGATATCGCTAACACGTTTTCCAAACTTCGTTTGAAATGCACGTCCCGAGCCAAAATCTTCCCAATCAGTCAGTCGACCGTTGTACTCAAGGAGTAGCTGGCCAGCTTCGCTATCAAGAGTATTTCGATCAAGCTTACCATCAATGATAAGTGCAGAGTTAATACCAGTACTGATGGTTATATATAATACTTTCCTAAACTCATGTGTGATAAGTAACGCTTCTGAAAGACCGGCCAACTTTGCATCATTGCCGAGTATTACAGGGGCTTGTAAGATATGTTCGAGGTCTTTTCTGATGGGTACTCGTTCCCAGGGGCGATTACCAAAAGCCACTGCAACGCCGTGTTCGTGATCAAGACGGGCTGGTACAGCGACTACGATCCGCTCAAAATCATGATGACGGAGCAGCTTAAGTTCCTTCTGAAGTGTTTTTAAGAAATCAGCGTACTCTAAAGGGGTTGCGAACTTATGTCTCTGCACAATCTTACCGTCATTAGAAAAAATTGCCAGCAGTGTTTTGGTGCCCCCGATATCTATGGCTAGGTACATGGTATCTAGTATAACCGTACTATCCATTGAACAAAATACTCTTGCTTTGACTTCCAGGGGCGCACCAGATATAATTAGAACTAACTAACAGACTCTTTGCTTAGAGTTTGTCAGAAATACATTACAAGGAGGCATGGGAAACATGTCAAAATCAGCAATAACTATGGATGACTTGCTGGCATCCACCGATATCAAACATTTAAAGTCAGGTGACGTTGTCGAAGGCACGATTACTTCGGTGCGTAAAAATGAAGTCTGGGTAGATCTGGGCGCCAATGGCGTTGGTGTTGTTATGCGTCGCGAGATTGGTCATGGTCAAAAGCTTGAGCCAGGCGAAAAAGTGACAACTAGTATTGTCGATCCAGAGATGGACGAAGGTTACGCGCTGCTCAGCATGAAGCGAGCTGCCAAAGATCGTGGCTGGGACGAACTTCAGCGTGTATTTGATGCCGGAGAAATCATTGAGATCAGCCCATACGACGCCAACCGTGGTGGTCTATTGGTTGAGCTCGAAGGCATTCGTGGCTTTTTGCCGGTTAGTCAATTGGCGGCTGGACACTACCCACGAGTTTCTGGCGCCGACAAAGACGAGATTCTCCAAAAACTGAACGCCCTGGTTAATCAACCAATTCGTGTTCGTATCCTCGATGTTAGTCGCAAGGATAACAAACTGATCTTCTCAGAAAAAGAAGCTATCAAGGATGATATGCAAGCTCGCCTTACCGAGCTGAAAGTTGGCGACGTTGTTGAAGGCGTAGTAACTGGGGTTATCGATTTCGGTGCCTTCGTGAATGTTGACGGTATCGAAGGCCTGGTGCACATCTCAGAAATTTCTTGGGAGCGCGTTGAAGATCCTCGAAAATATGTGAAGACTGGTCAGAAGGTACAAGCTAAGATCATTTCTATTGATAAGGATCGTTTAAGCCTAAGCATCAAGCAAATGAGCGAAGACCCATGGCTACAAGAAGTAAAAGCCTTCAAGAAGGGTGAAATGGTTGAAGGTAAGATTACTCGAATCACTCCGTTCGGTGCCTTCGTGCAACTAAGCCCAAGCGTAGAAGCGCTGGTACATGTCTCTGAAATGAGCGATGACGATGGTGTTGACCCAGAAAAGCTCTTTCAGCTGAACGAAAAGAAGCAGTTCAAGGTTATCGACATTGATACTGAAGCGCGCAAGATTGCGTTGAGTCTAAAAGACACTAAATAGTCTGACTATGTAGTACCTATAACCCAGGAAAGGATCGACAGTGGAAAAAAGAACCATCGAAATCGAAGAACAAATCACTGTCGGCGACCTGGCAGAGAAGTTGTCCATCCCGGTAACTCGCTTAATCGGCGAGTTAATGAAGAACGGGGTAATGGCTACTGTTAACGAGCGTATTGATTTTGATACAGCTCAGATTATTGTTGAAGAATTGGGCATAGCAGTGGAACTGCAGAAGAAAACGGCTGTAGCAGCTAGCCCACGAGTGCGTCGTGATAACGCCGAAGGTGAGTCGCGACCCCCGATCATCGCTGTAATGGGGCATGTGGACCACGGCAAGACATCCTTACTAGATGCGATTCGTGGTGAAGACACCGCCAAAGGAGAAGCGGGGGGCATCACGCAGCACATCTCAGCTTATCAGATTACTCACAATGGACGTGCGATTACTTTTCTAGATACACCCGGCCACGAGGCATTTGCAGCACTGCGTGAGCATGGGGCTCAACTTACTGATCTGGTAATAATCGTGGTGGCTGCCGATGATGGCGTGAAGCCTCAGACTATTGAGGCAATTCGATTTGCTAGAACCGCTGGCGTTAAGATGATTGTTGCCATTAACAAGATCGACAAGGAAGGCGCCAATATCCCCCAACTGAAACAGCAGCTTGCGGAGCAGGATTTACTGGTTGAGGAGTGGGGTGGCGATACGGTTGTACAAGAAGTGTCGGCCAAAACCAAGCAGGGTATCAATGAGTTGCTTGACATGGTTCTATTAGTGGCCGATGTCGAAGACCTGAAGGCTCCGGTCGATGTACCGGCAAAAGGTTTAGTGATTGAGGCACACCAAGAACAGGGTCGAGGCCCAGTGGCAATTTGTCTGGTCGACGAGGGCATCCTAAAAAGTGGTGATGCTGTCGTTGCAGGCTCGACCTATGCCAAGATTCGTAATCTCGAGTCCCCCACCAAGCAGCCACTCAAGCAAGCTGGGCCTTCTACTCCTGTACTAATAACTGGATTCAAGCAGTTGCCGGAATTTGGAGATGAATTTACGGTTGTTGCTAACGAGAAAGAAGCCCGTGCAGTCGCAGAACAAGCTGCCCGTCAACAAAAATCTGGTGTTAATCGCCAAGATCTCACTGGAGGTGAGTTGATTCGTATTATCAATCGAAGCAATCAAGTTAGTGAGCTTCCAATTATTATCAAGGCCGACGTTCAAGGGTCGCTTACCTCGGTAATTGACAGTCTAAAAACGCTCGATAACGAAGAGGTGGCGGTTCGTGTGGTTAGCAGCGGTGTTGGTGCAGTTAGCGAAAGTGACATCCATCTGGCCCATACATCTGATGCCTTAATTTACGGATTTAATGTCCTGTTGCCGACAAATGTTAAGCGCCTTGCTGCGCGCGACAAAGTCACGGTGCGGCTCTATTCGGTTATTTACGAACTTATTGATAACTGTCGAGAAGAACTCAGTACATTGTTAGCCCCAGAAGAGGTTGAAACGGAGCTCGGCAGGCTTAAGGTCAAGGGCATATTTAAGACGACCAAAACGGAAATTATTTGCGGTGGTGAGGTGACAAAGGGCAAGCTGACGTTGCCGGCTCTAGTACGAATTTGGCGAGGTAAGGAAGCAATCGGTGAGGCAACGCTAACCAACCTTAAGCGCGGCCCACAAGATGCTAAAGAAATTGTCGAGGGTGAAATGTGCGGTATGAATCTTGCTACCACGAGCAAAATCCAGCTCGAAGAAGATGACGTGATCGAAGTCTTTACCCGCGAAACGGTAACCCGTAAGCTATAGGTAGAACTATGGAAGAGCGACCGCGACCAGGTGGGGATGAGCGAGACAGCGAGCAGCAATCGATAGAAGCTCGTAAACGGCGTCTGCATCATGCGATGCGTAGTTTGCAGGGCCATGCCGAAGAGGAAAAAACGTGGCATGAGCTTACGAGTGATGACGAGGAAGAGAAAGAAGCGGCCGAGAATCGAACGAAGCATAACCGGAGAGAGGTTGCTCTCGATGCCTTGGCGCACCGTGAACGCCGTGGGGTGCCTAGCGGGACGTTGCACGGCTTGTTTGATCGCTCGCTGAATAATGAGAAAGAAGACGAAGAGAAAAACACCGAGGGAGCACATCAAATACTGCCGCAATTGCCGGTTGAGGGAAATATTGACGACTCTGAGTCCCTTGATGATGCAGCAGAGCTACGTAAGCAACAGGAAGAAGCGCTTGAGTTGCCGCCCGTCGACCCATTAGCCACGGAGTTAAATCAGTTGGAAAGGATAGACGACGATGAACTAGTTTCAGGAACAGCAAGTACAGCTAGCACACAACGCCACAGTCCGTATCGACCAATGTTTACGGCGCCTCCTCTTCACACTAGGAATGCCGCCCACGACAACGGAGGTGGTTCTGGTGCTGGTGGTAGGGGCCACGGCGGTGGCTCAGGCGGAACAGGAGGTGGTACAACAGGAGGTGGTGGTCATGGTGGTACCGGAGGCGGCGGAGGTCACCATGGCGGTGGCGGCCACGGAGGAGGCCCGATGATGCCCCCTATCATCAATGTTGTTCACGGTCCAAATCATTACAATACTATCCACAACCATAATATTACGAATAATCATAATATTCGACGGCGAGCTATCGCCGGCTTGTTACTGGTCGATTTGGTTGATTATGTGGCGGCTCGTCGCCGGGAAGGCAAGATAAAACGGAAAAACGAGGCTGATCATAAAGAGATTCGTGCATCCATTGCAGCGCAAGAGCAAGCTCATCAAGCTGCGCTAGAGGCCAACAAGAAACAGCAGCAGGAAACTGACGAGCAGCTAAAACGACTGCGTCGACAAGCAGAAGAGCGTAACGAAGTTATTGCACAGCAACCTATTTCTCGCCCAGAGCAGGCTATTGTAACGCAAGTTGCTGTCGAAAAGACTATAGCTAACGATGCTGCTCAAAGCGTTTTAGAGCGAGTGCCTGATACCGAGGTCATGCAGACGCATCAAGAGATGTCACTAGCAAATCCTGCGATTGAACAGATAGTAGCACAGCGAAAAGAAGTTAAAACGAATTCGCCAGACAGGTTGCTCGAACAGCAAATTGCTGTAGAGTCGTTGTACGAAAAGCTTCATGAATCACGAGGTGGGGGTTCGCAGGCTGTTGGCGGAGCTTCGGCTGGTGGTCCCGCTTTGTCATTTATCCCTCAGGGCAATTCGACAGTAATAAACAGCTCTACGTCTGACCATCGACCTCAAGCAATGCAACAGTACCGACCAAAATCAGAACAAGCTACCTCACCAATGCTGTGGATCGCTATGATTGTGATCATTATCTTCCTATTCGCTGTTATTATATTCGCCCGATAATCTGATACAATACCAAAGGAGAAACCATGTTTAAATTAGATGATAACTTACTTAGAGAGCTTGGTCTTGGCGCGTTGCCTGCGCAAGAGAAGAACCGCATGCTCAATCATATATATGAAACTCTAGAAATGCGTGTAGGTATGAAGCTAGCGGAGCAAATGACGAATGAGCAGCTTGATGAGTTCGAGGCGTTTATCGAACGTAATGACGAAGCGGGTGCACTGAAGTGGCTCGAGACCAATTTCCCTAACTATAAACAAGTGGTTGCTGATGAGTTGGAGAAGTTAAAAGCTGAGATCAAGACGGCTGCGCCACAGATCGTTGCCGCTAGCCAGCAGATGGCCCAGGCTATGCCACAGGCGCCATATCCTGCACCTCAGCATCAGCCAATGGCCCAGCCTCAAACCGCCCCAATGCCTCAAGCTCCCGCGCCAGCCCCCCAATATCAGTACCCACCACAACAAACCGCACAGATTCCGTCCACGCCACAACCACAGTATCCGCAGCCTCCTCAAGCACCTCCAACTACGCCTACTCAATTAGATGACAATCAGCAGAATATTCAGCAGCATGCTGCCTAAGTTACAGTCTATCTCTGTAGCCGGCAAGAAAACTTGCACTATCCATCTCTGCTTTACCGGCGGGCTTAAGACGTTGTATGGCAAGCCAGCCCTGTGATGTGGCAACAAAAAACTCCTGTTTTTCGGCTCTGAGAGTGCCTGGCTCAGCAACGCTCCTCAACTGAGCAACACTCGCTTGGGTTATCGTAACGTCAATAGTACCGAGTGTGGTTCTGCTACCTGGCCAGCCTAGATAAGCACGTACCTCACGCTCCAGTTGTTGGGCAGTTTTATGCCAATCAATAATGCCATCTTCTTTGCTGATACGCGGCGTGTAGGTTGCGGCCGAGTTGTTTTGTTCTTGGGCATGCAGGGTGCCATCTATTATTTCAGGCAGATGAGTGACAAGTAATTTGGAGCCAATCTCATTAAGCTTTGCGGCCAGCTCAAATTTCGTCTCTGTCCCAGTTAAGCTGACCTCCTGCTGAGCAAATATCGGACCAGCATCCATTTCGGAGGAGATCTTCATGATAGAAACACCTGTGCGGGTTAAGCCTTGTAGTATGGCACTCTCAATAGGTGTTGAGCCTCTTAACTGAGGTAGGAGAGAGGGGTGGAGGTTGATAATTCCGTTAGGGAATAGTTCGATTACGGACTGGGGTATAATCTTCCCAAAGGCAACTAACACGGCGGTGTCGGCTTGGTGTTTCTGTACTTTTTTGATCAGGGGAATACTCTGGCCAAGCAAGATGACAGGGATTCCATGCTCTTGAGCGACAGCACCAATCTCGAGGTCTCTTTTTTGATGGGACACAGGATTCTGGTGGCTGGTGATGACTGCTTCAATTTGGTAACCAGCATCTATTAGTGCACGTAAAACAGGGGCGGTTGTGGTTACCGCGGTTGCAAGACGCTCGTTACCAAAGAATATGACTGTTTTTGATGTCTTTTTCATAATCAAGTGGTGCCAGCTTCCCATCAGATTGTAGCTTATAAAAAGCGTCAGTTTTATCTTTAATTAAATCCACAAATAGTTTTCCATGGGTGTGATCAATCTCGTGCTGGAAAACACGCGCCAAGAAACCTTCGGCTTTGATATTTATGGCTTTGCCCTGTAGGTTTAGTGCCTTTATGCGGACTTTTGTATGCCGTGGTACGCGGCCATAGACGTCGCGGACGCTTAGGCAGCCTTCATAGTCCTCCTCAACCTCGCCTTCATATTTTGTGATCTCTGGGTTGATAAAGACGTGAAAACTTCGGTCTTTTTTGTCCTCAAAGTTGCTGCGTATGATCACGACGCGGTAGAGTTCGTCGATCTGTACGGCGGCCAGGGCTACCGCAAGCTCATGCTCTCGGCTGTCCTCCCAGTCGAGTGTAGCGGTTTGCATATTCTCGACAAGTTGACGAACTTCATCGGTCACCAGACCAATTCGTTTTGAGCGTTGACGTAGGGAAGCATGCGGCAATGTAATAATATTGTCTTTTGTTGCGGCCATTGGCAGCAGTATAACAGATAACGCCTAGAAAAATGAGAAGTTTACAACAGATTGATAGGGTCGAGGTCATGAGTCCAGTTTGGCGGTAAGTGGTGAATAATTTCTAACAGGGGTGCGCGGGCTTTGGCCTTTACGATAAGCTGCCAGCGATATTTGTTTTGAGCTTTTTCAATGAAACGCGGTGATGGACCAAAAATCTGGACAGGTAGGTGAAGTCCCAGTAAGGTGTCCTTCAGGCTTGCAGCTGCTTTCTGGGCAGCAGCACTGCTTGCGCGGGCGCATTGTAGCTTGAGGAGCTGTACAAACGGAGGATAGTTATAGGCTTGCCGTTCCTGAATTTGTTCATCATAGAAAGTCTTCCAGCTATTATGGACCGCAGCTAATATGGCGCGATTAGTGGGCTGTAGTGTCTGGATAATTGCCGTTCCTGGTCGGTGACCGCGTCCCACACGACCAATCACTTGAGATAACAGCTGGTAAGTTTGTTCTTCTGCTGTGTAATCAGGGAATGTTAGGCTGCTATCTGCTGAGATAACACCGACTGTGCTAAGACGTGGCAGGTCGTGGCCTTTGATTAACAACTGGGTGCCGACAACGATGTCGACCTTGCCGTCAGCGACTTCGCTGTAATTTTGTTCAAAACTTTCTCGTTTGATGTTATCGCTATCAAAGCGTCGAATGTTCGCCTCGGGGAAGTGTCGCTTTAGATTATCGGTAACCGCTTTAGTACCAATACTTCTGTATAGCACGTCTGTGCCTCGACATTGTGGGCAGCTCGTAACTGCCGGCCACACTGTCCCGCAGGTGTGACAGCGTAGCTGATGTTGGTCATCGTGATAGGTCAGGGGGAGGTCGCAGTTTTGGCAAGTAGCCTGCCATCCGCACATCTGGCACAATACGACGCGTGCAGTTCCGCGCCGATTTAAAAAGACCAAGGATTGCTCGCTAGCCGCTAATGAGTTTTCAATCGTTTCCAGTAAGAGGTTTGAAATATAGGCGTCCTTTGTAAAATTATCTCGATCGCGCGCGTCGATGATATGTACGCTTGCCCCGGTGTACGGGCTTGAGATCGCTCGCTTGTCCAGACGCAATATATTCAGTTTTTTTGCGCTAGCGATATAGTAATCAGCGATACTCGGAGTGGCGCTCCCCAGAATCAACTGAGCGTGATGCAGCTGAGCTAACTTGCTTGCGACTCGTTGAGCCTGGTAGTACGGGGCTTGATCTTGTTTGTAGGCAGTATCATGCGCTTCATCAATAACAATTAATCCAAGATTAGTAAATGGTGAGAACAGTGCTGAGCGTGGCCCAATAACAACTTGCGGTTCGGAGCTCAGGAGAACTTGCAGCCAGGCTTCACGCCGTTGTTTGTCGCTCAGCCCCGAGTGAATGACAATCACGGGTACCGAGACCGTATCTGAAAACGTCTTAACTAATGGCGACGTTAAACTGATCTCTGGGGTCAGAATCAAAACACTTTTATTCAGCTGTAACATCTGCAAAGTTCGTTCCAGGTAGATACGAGTCTTGCCACTACCGGTCACTCCGTGGAGCAGGGAGGTTGCTTGATCACTTTCTGCGAGCTGTTCCAGTACCACGCGCTGACCGGGTGTTAATGCAGGCAATGGAGTATTTTTCTCTTTTGATTTGTGGGACGTGGCTTGATGCTCTTTTTTTACAAGTAGTGCTGACGGTACAAACTGAGATACGGTCAATCCCGACGGGGCAGGGTAATAATCGAGGAGCCACTCCAATAACGCTAAGCTTGAGCTCGGTAGAATTAAACCATCCAAGGTCTTCGCAATTGGTTTAGTAGGGAAAACTGGCTTGGGCGAGGAGCTGACAACGATGCCGGGAACTCGTTTGTTGCGTAGCGTAGCAAATACTAGCTGCCCTTTGCCTAGTTTGCCATCGTAGGCATAGGTTAGTGGCTCATCACCATGAAACTGCTGGCTGGCCACCCAAACACGGTAGTACATACCCTTATTATAGCGGTACATGAGATTAAGTATTGAATTCGGGCAAAAGTCTGGCTATACTGAAACTTACGTTGTTTGAATAACAATAAAAGAGCTTATGTTAGACGTATTTATCACTTCACGAGTTCGACGCAAAATTATCGTTGTGTACGCTAAGTACCCCGACTTTAAGACCCATGTACGGGGTCTAGCTAAGCTCATCAAAGAAGATGCCGGGAATATTCAACGCGAGCTAAAGCGTTTAGAAAAAATTGGCTTTTTAATTTCTGAAAAGCAAGGCAACACCAAGATTTACCACACCAATAAGCAGTTCGCGATCTTTAAAGAACTTCAAAGTATTGTGTTGAAATCACAACGCCAAAACCAAAAACGCAATCCCAACCACTAAGCTTGCAAAACTGTCTCTGTTAGCGTATAGTTTTATCCATGATTCAAGTAACACGTAAAGATTCAAAAGAGTCGTTTGAGAACCTGCTGCGACGCTTTAACCGCAAGGTTCAACAATCTGGCTTACTGGCTACAGCAAAGCAAAGTCAGTTTTTTGAAAAACCGTTAAGCAAGCGCGACCGTCGTCAAAAGGCAATCGTTCGTCGTGAGCGAAAAGCACTCAAGCTGAAAAAGATTAAGCTGGGCCAGCGATAATCTGGCGCAGGTTTGGCAAACAAATCTGCTAGACTAGTAGCGTATGACAATAAAAGAACAGATTGATAGCGATCTAAAACGGGCCATGTTAGCTGGCGATAAGCAGCTGGTTGCCGTCTTGCGTGGTCTTAAGAGCGTAATACTCTACGCTGAAGTTGCCGAAGGCAAACGAGAAGAAGGTCTCGGTGACCCAGCTGTGACGCTACTACTTCAGAAAGAAGCTAAGAAACGGCAAGAAAGTGCAGATTTATACCGTCAGGGAAGCGACGTGAGTCGTGCAGAACAAGAAGAGTCAGAGAAAGCAGTCATTGAGCGGTATTTGCCAAAACAGCTCAGTGAAGACGAGATACGTATCCTGGTATCACAAGCAATTGAGCAGCGACAGGCTACGACGCCGCAGCAGATGGGTACGGTCATTGGTGCAGTAAAGGCCAAGACGGCGGGTTCGGCAGATGGTGCGATTATTGCTCGTATAGCCAAGGAGCTCCTGGGCTCATGATCGTCATTATGGGACTTGCTGGTGCCGGCAAAGGCACGCAGGCCAAGATGCTTGTAGAAGAAAACAACTACTCGCTGATTTCCACTGGTGATCTGTTGCGACAGTACGCAACTGATGATCAAAAGCAGCGTATGCATCAAGGTATTTTGCTGAGAGATGACGAAATCTATGAAATGATTGGCAAAGCGCTGGCTGAAGTGCCAGATTTAAAGAAATGCTTGATTGACGGTACGCCGCGGAGTATTCCGCAAGCCGATTGGCTGCTTGAGCAAGTTCAGGCCGGTCGATTTACCATTGATGCCGTGTTGCATCTCGAAATTGCCGAGTCAGTAGTTCGGGCCCGGCTCTTGCAGCGTGGGCGAACTGACGATACCGAGGATAGCATCTCTAAGCGGTTTGCCGAGTATCATCGAGCAACTGAGCCAATTCTGGGATACCTCAGCAGTAAGGGGGTGCCAGTTTTTCGAATCAATGGCGACCAGTCACCTGAAGCCGTACACGCTGATATTGTCAAAGCACTCCAAGGCTAATGCATGGCGTTTACTCGAGTGAAAACCTCTGAAGAGATAGCCGCCATGCGAATAAGCGGGAATATGCTTGCTGAGGTTCTGCAGCTAATGCGCCACGAAACCAAAGTTGGTCGAACGCCCAAAGAAATGTCGGCGCTCGCCGCTAAAAAATTACGTGAACTAGGAGGAGAGCCGGCGTTTAAAGGCTTTCACGGTTACCCAGATATCATCTGTATCTCAGTTAATAATCAGGTGCAACACAGCATCCCGACTGATCAGCCCTTTGAAGAAGGTGATGTCATTAACTTTGATTTCGGCGTGCGATACAAAGCCATGATTACTGATGCTGGGGTTACGGTGGTAGTTGGAAAACCGCAGCCTGATGTCAAACGACTGATTACTGGCACCGAAGAGGCTTTGGCGGCGGGTATTTCGGCTGTTACAGCCGGCTGTAGAGTCGGTGATATCTCCGCGGCAATTGAAAAAGTACTACACAAGTACAAACTTGGCATCGTACGTGATCTGGTAGGCCATGGAGTTGGGCACGACTTACACGAGGAGCCAAACATACCAAACTTTGGTAAGGCAGGCACCGGTCCTATCTTACAGGCTGGCATGACGATAGCCATAGAGCCAATAACGACATTAGGCAGGGAAGACATATTAATGGACGTTGACGGCTGGACCTTGTGGACGGCTGACGGCAGCCTATCAGCACAGTTTGAGCACACGGTTCTAGTGACCGCCGATGGGGCAGAGATCTTGACGCAAGCATGAGCAGCTTGTAGAGAAGTGCTAAATGATTGTATACTGGCCACATGCGTGAACAAGCCGCTGGGCAGTTCGTAGGCCTTGATATTGGTACCAGCACGGTACGATGTGTTATTGGTACATTGGAAACAGGTGAGACTAATATCCTGTCAATTATTGGACACGGTAGTGCACCAAATCTTGGTATGCGCAAAGGGGTGGTTGTACACGCTGATGATGTTGCGGGGGCTATTGTCGACGCGGTCACTGAGGCTGAGCGTGTTTCGGGTGTGCACGTTAGCCATGCGACTATAAACGTTAATGGGTCCCATGTACTAGGCATTAATTCTCGGGGGGTTATTGCGATCAGTGCCGGTAATCGTGAAATTAGTGCCGATGATCGACTGCGCGTTGAAGAGGCGGCCACAATTGTAAAGTTGCCACCCAATAGAGAGATTATTCAGGTTTTTGCCAAAAACTACCGCCTTGATGGGCAAGATAACATTAAGGACCCCGTAGGAATGCAAGGTGTACGTCTTGAAGTAGATACCCATATTGTTACGGCAGCTACGCCAAATCTTCGTAATCTTGATTTGGTGCTGGAAAAAGCTCATGTAACCGCCAGCCATCACACCGTATCTAGTTTGGCTGCTGCCGAAGCAGTGCTGACAAGACAGCAAAAGGAAGCCGGTACATTGCTGCTCGACATTGGAGCTGGAACGACCAATGCCGTGGTCCTCGAAGAAGGTGAAGTCCAGCATGTAGCCGTCATTCCTATTGGTGGTATACACATAACGAACGATCTAGCTATTGGCCTAAAAACCGATCTCGATATTGCTGAGCAGGTAAAACTTAATCATGGTGGTTTGGGCAGGCATGCTAAAACAGGGGTGGTTTCACTGGTCGTTAATAAAGTACGACACGAATTTGATGCGGAGGATATCCATATGATCATTGAGGCGCGCGTCGAGGAGTTGCTTGAATATGTGGATAAGGAACTGAAGAAGATCCAGCGTTCGCGAAAGTTGCCTGGCGGAGTTGTCTTAGTGGGCGGGTCTTCTAAGTTGGCCGGCCTACCCGAGTTTACAAAGGAAAAACTAGAATTGGCAACGAGAATGGGGCGTTTGCAGCCCTTAGCAGGATTGCTCGATACTGTTCAAGATCCAAGTTACAGCACAG
>CAZHBD010000015.1:0-15991 GCA_964530555.1 uncultured Candidatus Saccharibacteria bacterium
GTTGAGTTGAGTGCCTTGGCGGTAGGGAACTGTACACACTGCGAGGCCGAAATTCCTTTACTAGGTCGGTCTATTTTGGCTGGTGGATCATGGGATGGTGGCACAGAGCAACATACCGTAGCAGTTGTTCACTGCAACACCGTTCAACCGCAAGAAGGCCTAGATTTTGAAGCTAGCCAGTCCTTTTATGATGACGGTCGATTGTTTTAGTGCTGCAAAAACCTTAAAAAGTTCTAGGCAACGAAACACTTTGATCGGAGAGATAAGGGCTACATTTAGCTAGCGATGATTCTGCCGGCGCCCGGTGGCGGAGTTGGTTTTAGGCGACGATGGTAGACCCACAAGCCGACTACAATTCCGGTTCCAACAACTATGTACAAAACGCAAATCACCAGAGCGTGGCGCATAAAATCATGCTGTGCTGCGTCGAGCAACTTTACCGCACTATCTTTGAAGCTTGAGGCAAAAGTAGGATCGCTCGTGATCTTATCGCGTCCTTTGGCAAAACCGGCTGATAACAACACGGTGAGGATGCTGGCAGTAACCCCAGCGATCAGTACGCTCCACCCAACGCGGCGTAAGCCATGTTTCTTTGGCTCACTGAAGAAGATGATGGCGGTTGCAAAGACGAGGGCCATACCCGCCAAGATACCAGGCAGCATACGGGCTTTTTGGTACGCTTGGGGCACTTCTTTATAGCGTTGGCTAAAAGGTTGCTGTCCGGGCTGGTCATTTGACTGCAGGGTGTCAGGGCTGAGCACGGTTCTAGGTAAGAAGTCTTCACTCTGCAATATTTGATTACGGAACTGCTCGATCTGGGCATTAAGGTCAAAACTGACGGCCGGCTTACAGTTAATGGTTAGTGCGTCTGTCGAGGTGGGTAGCGTACGTGGTGCGCAATCCGGCAGTGTTACATAACGTTGCTTGGCATACGCGGCGAGACTATCGGCAAACCGTTGCTTAATCGGTGCCAGGTCGATCGCAAAGTTTGGTTTTTCGCTTTTGCCATCGAGCCACTCAAAACTGCCGTCAACGATCTTCTCACTACTCGCTTGCAAGAAGCTTGGGGTCAGGGCTTCGTTGGCGGCACGTTGTACGGCCGGGTCCTTGAGGCTTAGACCGCCTATATCAAGCTTGTCGCCTTGCTCTGCAGCCTTTGTTTCGGCTTGTTTTAAAACATTGTCCACCACAGATGTGTACAGGCCGCTGCTGGCGACCCAAGATTTGATACCACTAGGTCTAACAGCAGTGGTGATAAGAGTTGAAACGAAGAACAATAGTAGTGTGCCGCCCAAGATGCTTGCCAGGACGCCGATGATAGTTTTTCTAAGCATAAGTTCATTCTACGCGCCCCAATGGCATTTGCCCACCGTGGGCGGTACAATGAGCGCATGGAAGAGACTATTTTTACTAAAATCATCAAGGGCGAAATCCCCTGCCACAAAGTGTATGAGGACGAAAAGAACTTTGCGTTTCTCGACATCCATCCAATCCAACCTGGTCACGTGCTGGTGGTGAGTAAAACACCGGCGCCGACTTTTCTCGATCTTGATGCTGCAGACGCGGATGCGCTGTGGCGCGCGGTTCGCAAGATAGCTGGCCGGCTCAAAGGAGTATTCCCTGAAAAAAAGCGGATTGGCGTGATGATTGAAGGCCTCGATGTCCCGCATGTGCACGTTACGGTCTTTCCGATCGATAGCGGCGAAGAATATCGTCGGATGCCCGATGCGGAGTCTGAGCCAGACCACGCGGCGCTCGCTGCTATGGCTCAGAAAATTGCCTTTTAGGGTACAATACAAGCATGAGCCCGTTTCTTCTAGCATTACTTTTTGCCCTTGGTGTGGGGGCGTGGGTCTATAACAAAGTTCAGCATCGCAATGGCGGTATCACCAAGCAGTCGTTAATCGCCGCTTCTGCAGTGGGGGCGGTTGCTCTAGTCATCTTTTATACTTTGTTCATTACGTTTGTGCCTCACTGACACTAGCCTTTTAGTGTTATTTTCTCGCAAAAATTGACCTCAACTGGTACTATATGGCTATGAATGTGGTGGACGAAAAGTCCTTGGGGGCAGTGCTGCAGCACGCGCGGCAACATGCAGGGATGACGCAGCAGCAGCTATGCCAAAAGGCACACTTGAGCTATTCAACGTTGGCCAAGATCGAACGAGGGGCTATCAAGGCGCCTTCGATCTTCACGATACGGACAATCGCCGAGGTTCTGGGCCTGTCCCTCGATGAGCTAGTAGGCGCGAGCCCCGCCAAATCGGCGCTAAAACGTAAAACGCGCAGCGGTGTCAGCTTTATTTATTTTGATATCAACGGCTGTTTGGTGCGTTTTTTTCACCGAGCGTTTACGGCTATTGCTAAGGAGACTGGTGCATCCCCGGATATTATCGAAACGGCCTTCTGGCGCTATAACGACGAAATTTGCACAGGTAAACTATCGATTGCCGACTTTAACCGTGCCTTCGCCAAAGACCTGGGTGTCGAGCGGATTGATTGGCAAAGTTATTACCTGCAGGCCGTCGATCCCATCCCGGAGATGCACGAGTTGGTGCAGTGGGCGGCACGTCACTACCGCGTTGGTCTTATGAGCAATATTGGTAGGGGTTTTGTAGAGGACATGCTCAAGCATAAGCTCTTGCCGGCGGTCGACTACAGCGCAATTGTCGATTCGTCAGAGGTGGGGATTATCAAGCCAGACCCAAAGATCTACGCTGTAGGCGAAGATATGGCCAAAGCCCTAGCCAGTGAGATTCTGCTAGTGGATGACAGTCGCGCTAACTTAATCCCAGCCCAGGAACGAGGTTGGCATGTGATGTGGTTCAACGATTACGATCCGCTAGAGTCTACTGAGCGCGTCCGCGCAGCCCTGGAGCCTGCTGAGCAATAATCTGACGGTGATCAATAAGCCGAGGCATACCGGCGGTCTCAACGGGTATGGGCACGACAGCAACTGGCAATGTTGTTGGATCGAAAGTTTCCGCCAGTAGTGGCTTGCCAACCGCTTTGGCTAGCCCAATTACAGCGGCTCGCAACACGGTAACTACCGGGTCATGTTCGGGATAACCGGCTAATTCGCTAGGGTTTCTCAGTATATTCATATTCATTTAGCTTACCGATTTTTTATGAGACGCAAGCGTTACAGGTTTTTTAATTCGTCACTGAGTTGAGCGGCCCTTTGCTCGGCCTCCGTTAACTGATCACGCGTCTGTTGCACAACTTTCTCGGGGGCATTTTTGACATAGCTGTGATTATCGAGCCGATGTCTTAGATTCTTGATCAGTTGTTTTTGCTCATTCAAGGCTGCTTCGAGTTCTGAGCGGTAGTGACGTATTGTACTCTGATCTACCTCAATCCATACCTTGCGCCGAGTAGTCGTCAGGTTGAGCCCTCCCCTGCCCGCTTCAAGGAGCTCGATGTCCCCTGAGCGCGCCAGACGCTTAATTAACTCGCCGTTGTCTTCCATGAATTTTACTTCTTGGTGCAGCACGGTGGGCTTAGTAAGCCGCATTGCCCGAGTTAGCTGCCGGATTTCGCTGACAATCGCTTTTACATCAGTAAACTGTTTTGCCAATGCTTTGTCAGCAGCAGGAACCTCCGGCCAACTCTGAATAGCCAGGAGGCCGTTAAACCAATCCAGTTCTTGCCAGATAGCTTCGGTCAGAAAAGGTGCGAATGGATGAGCTAGCTTGAGCACGCTGTTGAGGACGTACTCGAGCATGCTGGTATTGGGTGCAGCCTTGGAGGCTTCGATATACCAGTCGGCAAAGTAATCCCATACAAAATGGTAGAGTTTTTCATAAGCTTCAGCAAAGCGATAATCCTCTAAATCTGAAGCCAATCGATCTGTTAAATGTTGTAAATTAGTCAATATCCAGTTGTCCGCCGGGCTGTTTGGCCAGGGTTCACTAATAGCGGGTTCGTCACCTTTTATTTCCTGAATAAAACGTGCGATGTTCCATAGTTTATTGGCAAAGTTGCGTGCTTCTTCTACACGACGTCGGTCGTAGCCACGGTTTACTGCTGGTACGCGCCCGCTGACAATTCCCATGCGAAGGGCGTCGGATCCATACTGCTCAATCACGGGCAGCGGATCAACGACATTGCCGACGGACTTGCTCATTTTGCTGCCGTCTTCTGCCATGACGTAACCATGAATATAGACCGCTTTGAACGGTACTTGACCAGTGTTATAAAGACCGAGCATGATCATGCGAGAAACCCATGGGTAGAGGATCTCACCGCCGGTTTCCATTAAACTCAAGGGGTAAAACTCACTAAAGTCGGGGCCATCTGGGTAGTCAAGCGTAGCATAGGGCCAACTGGAGCTAGAAAACCAAGTGTCGAAAACATCAGGATCTCGCCGGTAGGTTTTATTGCCAATTTTTATCTCTTCCTGGTCAACGCGCTCATCGAATATCCATTCGTCTGGGTCATCCAGATTTTGAAAGGCCGGGATGGGAATACCCCAGGCTATTTGGCGACTAATGTTCCAATCCTTTAAGCCCTTGAGATACTGTATCAGTTGTTTACGTTTGGTAGCGGGGTAAAAGGTGATCCGATTTTCTTCCAACGCTGTGATGGCAGCTTCTGACAATGGCTTCATATTGATAAACCACTGTTCACGGAGCAGTGGTTGGATTACCGTGCCACACTTGTAACAGTGCCCTACACTGTGCATGTGCTCTTCCACTTTCTCCAAGATGCCCAGTTCCTTAAGGTCAGTGACTATCATTTCGCGAGCTTCGGCGACACTCAAACCACGGTATTCGGCGGGCACGTCATGGCCCATGTTGCCTTCAAAATCGATAACGGTCATTCTTGGCAGATCGTGGCGTTCGGCAACTTCGTAGTCGTTAGGATCATGTGCAGGAGTAATTTTAACTGCACCTGTGCCGAACTCACGGTCGACCATCTCGTCGGCAATCACTGGGATATCGCGGTTGGTGAGTGGTAATCGAACGGTTTTACCGATGTATTTGGCTAGCTTCTTATCTTTGGGATGTACGGCAACCGCAGTATCGCCTAGCATGGTTTCGGGCCGTGTGGTCGCAACAGTTATGCCTCCCCTCCCCTCCGTTAAGGGGTAATGGATGTAATACAGTTTGCCCTGTTCTTCTCTGTGCACCACTTCGATATCGGCAAAACTAGTACCATGGAAGGTACAGAAGTTGACCAGGCGCTCACCCCTATAGATGAGTCCTTCATCCCACATCTTTTTGAACGTCGCATAGGCGCGTTTAATAATTTTTTCGTCCAAAGTGTAGGCGTAGCGATTCCAGTCGACACTCGCGCCGAGTTTGCGGAACTGTGTCTGGTAATTGTCCTTGTTCTCGGCCACAAAATCCCAAATGCGCTGGTATAGCTCTTCCCTGCTGAAGTCAAAACGGCTCTTCCCTTCTTTAGTCAGCTGTTTTTCGTACACCACTTGAGTTTCAAATCCGGCATGGTCGGCGCCTGGCAATAGCAGACTCGCCTCCCCTTTCATACGGTGGTAACGCACCGCAATATCTTCTAGTGCAAGAGTGAGTGCATGGCCCATGTGTAGATTGCCATTGGCATTGGGTGGAGGGATGACGATGCTAAAACTTTGGTCACTTCCCCGATGTTCAGGAGTAAATGCCCCCTGCTCTTCCCAGAATTTGTAGATTTTATCTTCGTATTTATTTGGCTCGTAATTTTTGGATAGTTTCATGCATACCTCTGTTAATAATGCGTTGTGTAGGGGTGTTAACGCACTGCCACAGAGCGGATGCCGCCGCTGGGAACGTTTATATCGTTACTCTTCCCTATCCTGTTCATGCCTATCATGATATCACCTCTGTAATGCAAACCAAAATAAGCAGTTGATTCACGTGAAAAACATAAGCAACAAACACCAGAACTTTTTCTTGCAGAAGTCCTCATGTACATTGCCCACCCGTTTCTAAATTGTGGTGTGATCTGGCCGAAGCCAGACCACACTTTAACAATGTTTGTTTTCGAACCTAGTCTACGCCTTTAACCATAAGCATGCAACATTGACAAAGCATAAGAAATTTGCTATAGTACATATTAACAATGAAAACAAAAACAATAGAACCAACAGATGGACTTACGGCGCCACATCGTCGTGTACGTCGGCCAGCAATATTGCTGGGGGTTGGTCTAACTGCCGCTTTACTTGCCGGTTGTTCAACTGAGAGAGACACTGAAGCTCACCAAAAACCAACGGCCGAAGCTAGTCAGTCTGTTGGTCCTACCGTTCCTGCAACACCTGAAAGTCGTACCCCAATGCCGAGCGATCTTCAAGAGATGTTGCGATCGGTCACGAGCGCAGATCTGCCTGCCGACAAGCTGATCGATATGCCATTTAAGGAACTGAGCACCTTCACGCTTGGCAATAGGAATGTGCGAATCGTGCAAGCTGGTGGCGAGTTCTCGACTGGGCCACTGTCAACGGAGCAGTTGGACAAGTTCAAACATAATCTCGAGCTGTTTGATACTTTTGCGCACAGTGGCGCAAGCTTTACAGCACCAGTTACAGAAGGGGACAGCGATTACCAGGTTGTTTCTGAACGATCGATAAAATTTCGGGTTGATCCTCAAGATAAGCCCATTACTATTTTCGCCGTGCCGAGTAGTGTAGACCTAGGGACCTTTGGTGCTGAAGGTGGTCCTAAAGCCCCAAATGTCCTGACGAGTACTAAAGGGGCGGTAAATATCTCGTTTGTGCGACCAGACTACCCTGACACAACAGGGACGCTTGTTGAAGCTTGTCAGGCAACCACTAATGTAAAAATTGATGATCCGGCCGGTTTAGCGGATATAGCCCCAGAAACGATAAAAAAAATTACTGCCCTTGGCCAAGAATCACTATGTAATGCCCTGGGGGAGGTAATTACTGCTAGCAGGCATACCTCGTTTGACCAGTACTTGGTGCGCGTAGGCAAGGATGGTATAGGTGGTACCGAAGCGCCAACACCGGAGCACAACGCGTTCTATATGAGTATGCCTTATGTTGATAACTCCCAAGCTTACCCAACTCTTGATTCAGCCATCCCAGCCAATATTGGCGATTCGTTTAGATTTTCATCCGTAACTACTGGCTAATTACATTGACAGGTTAGGGGCGGTTTCGAGAGCGTAAGGGTCGGCTGTAGGCTGGTTATGTTTTAACTTGAAGCAACCCAGGGTGGCAATCATGGCGCCGTTGTCGGTGCACAGCTTCATATCGGTGTAAGCGATAGCAATCGGCAGCCGACTGGCTAGTTCTTGCCGAAGAGCAGGGGAGGCAGCAACGCCACCTGCAATAACCACTGACTTCGGTCGAAACTCTTCATATGCTTGAATGGTCTTGTCGACGACAGTCTCTACTGCGATCTGCTGGAAGCTAGCAGCAAAATTTGCTTTCTGAGCTTCAGACAGTAGCTCTGCTAGCTTAAAACTGGGGAAGTCGTGGCTTTTCCCACATTCTGCTTGAACAGCGCGCAAAACGGCTGTTTTGACGCCGCTAAAGCTGAAGTTGTAGCCGGGCATCTTGGCTTTTGGGAACGAATAGGCCTGGGCATCACCGCCATGGCTCACCTTTTCGATGCTCGGGCCGCCAGGGTAGGGCAGGCCCAGAATCTTGGCGACCTTATCAAAGGCTTCACCGATGGCGTCGTCGTGCGTCTGCCCCAGCAATTGGTAATCAAAATGATCTTTGAAAATTACCAACTGACTATGTCCACCACTAACAATAAGCGCCAACACCGGGAACGCAGGCTGTTGGGGCGGTAGCTGATATCCAGGTAGCGTTGTCTCGGTTAAGAAGTTGGCATAGACATGGCCTTCGACGTGGTTAATAGCATACAGTGGTTTGTTCTGGGTGATGGCCAGGGTGCGGGCGGTCATCACGCCGACTAACAGGCAACCACCGAGTCCGGCGCCGTAGGTTACAGCAATAGCGTCGACCTCATCCCACGTACACTTGGCTTGCTCTAGAGCTTCTTCGATGACGGGCATAATCGACTCGATATGGCTGCGCGCGGCGATCTCAGGGATCACGCCGCCGTATTTGGCATGCAAATCCAGTGAGGTAGCTACCACATTGCTCAGTAGCTTATAGCCATCCTCAACGACTGCAGCAGCAGTTTCGTCACAGCTGGTCTCGATTCCTAACACACGCATAATGCATCAAGTATACTGTAGTTAATGGGATTTCGAGACGTCGTCAAAAAAGTTATACCCTCGGAGTTATTTCGCTCAATTGAGCCGTATGGGCACTGGGTAGAGGCAATTGTGGCGCAGACAATGGGTGGTTATCCAGCACGTAACCTGAAAGTCATCGGAGTGACAGGGACTGATGGCAAAACAACTACCAGCACACTGATTACGCAAATGCTTCGTAACGCCGGTTACAAAGTAGCTATGATCACCACTATTTCGGTGGACTTTGGCGATGGTAAGGGCGTGCAGCCCAACCCGAGCCGTATGACCACCATGGGGGCCTTTCCGCTTGTGGACTTGCTGAAAAAGGTCCAGGCCAGTGGTGCTGAATGGTTAGTGCTCGAAACGACAAGCCATGCCTTGGCACAGCATCGAGTATGGGGTGTGCCGTATTCGGTCGCGGTCTTCACAAACTTGGGGCATGAACACTTAGATTATCATCGAACGTTCGAACGATACCGCGAGGCCAAGAAGCGATTATTTGTTCAAGCAGACAAAAATCACAAGGGCTTACGTGTTGGCGTAGCAAATGCTGATGACCCCAACGGCGAAGTGTTTGCCAAAGCTATAAGCAATCCGGTTCGCTACGGCATTCACAAGGGTGAGTTGCGGGCTACAAAAATTGCTGCCACGCCTTCTGGAAACAACTTTACTGCAACCATTGGCGAGGATAGCTACCAGATTACGTGTCACTTGCCAGGCAGTTTCAATGTCTATAACTCTTTAGCTGCAGTTGGGGTAGGACGAGCTATCGGCATGACCAAAGAACAGATTGAGCAGGGAATTGCTAGTCTAGACAGCGTTGAAGGTCGCATGACGCGAGTCGACGAAGGACAGGACTTTGAAGTCATCGTAGATTATGCCCACACGCCCGAGAGCTTCGAGAAATTATTCAATGAAATCAAACCAATTACCAAAGGCAAGCTGATTGCTGTATTTGGGAGTGCGGGACGCCGTGATGAGGCTAAACGTGCAGAGCAGGGGAGAATTGCTGGCAAATATTGTGACTTAGTGATTGTGACCGAAGAGGACGATCGCGACATCGATGGGCAACTCATTTTGGACCAAATCGCTAGTGGGGCAGAAAAGTCGGGCAAAACAAAGGGCAAAAACTTGCTACTGATTCATGAGCGAGAAGCTGCTGTGCAAAAAGCCATAGAGCTTGCGACCAAGGGCGACGTTATTCTGCTGCTCGGCAAAGGCCACGAAAAGTCCATTCTGACCAACGGGCCACAGGCAGCCGAGTTGCGCCACGAACTACAAAACGATTCTGATCCACGGCGGGTGACTAAGCGCCCGTATGACGAGGTCTCGGTTGCCCGAGCCGCGCTGAAAAAACGCTCCTAAGCAGCGTATTGCTGGTCAAGCGCGTTGTCGATATTGTGTTCCCACTGCTGTTCGCCATCATCGCCCAGCACCGTTTTGGCCAGTTGCTGTAAGCTTTTCCAGCTGTAGGTAAGTGACTGGTCGGCTGTTCGAGTCTCAGGGTCCATATCTACCAGTACAAATTCACCATGAGGTTTTTCTTCGGTTGGGTCTGTATAGACATATTGATCAAGTGAGTAGATATCGCTCAGGAGTTCCTGGCCGATGCTTTTTTTGACCCAGTAGGTACTCAGCTTATTCAACAAATCCTCAGCAGCAACTTGGTGCGCTGGTACCAGCTTGATCTGACTGCGCCCCTTATCTGTTGTGTCGGTATTTGTTGCGTGGTACTGATAGCCATCAATTTTGTCCGAAATAATATACGCTCCCTTACCACCGTTTTCTAACTCGCCAACCATAGGCCTGAATCCGGCGTGACGAATGCCATATTCTTCGGTTAGCTCTTGAAAAAGCTTTGCAGCTTGATTTAACCCGTCGATATTTGCCTGTACTACATCTGGCTTGAGGCCTGGTACAAAAAAGTCTTCGGTGAAGCTGAGAGTACCAGTTGCACGGACAATCTTATCTGGCAGTGCGCTATGTTCGTGCAGGTTATTACTCCATTCGCTCGGCGAAATATCACCTTCGGGAAGGGGAGCAGCAGGCAATGAATTCATGCTAAAACATTAGCATAATTTTGTGTTTTTGGCAAGTTATAGGGCTAGCGGAGTTCGAGGGTAAGGCATTTCACGCCACCACCCGATTTCTGATATTCGGTGATGGAACAGGGGTGGACAATCATACCACGGCGTTTGTATTCCTCGATCAAACCGGTTGCTTTGTCGGGCACCACGATGCTGTGACCATCGCTCATGGCGTTGAGCCCGTAGGCCAGCCCATCACTGTCATTGGCTTCAATGACATGAGGCACAAGCTCATGTACCTTCGCCAAAGCCTCTTCGGTAAAGGCTTTTGGATAGAGGGCCACCGTATCGCTGCTAACGATGGTCATAGCAGTGTCGAGATGGTAAAAACGGGCGTCAGCAAGCTGCAAACTAATCACTTTTACTCCAAAAAAATCGGCCAATTCGGCGTGAGCCGGTTTGTCGGTGCGCCAGGGGAAGCCGGCGAACAAAATGTCATTCCAAAACAAGGCGTCGCCTTCGCCCTCGAAATCATACTTAGGGATGAACAAATCTTTGTAGCCGGTCGAGCGAAACCATGCCTCAAACTTGGCAGTTTCAGGTTGGCGATCTGGTTGGCGAAAACGTGGTAAGGCCACCTTGCCTTTGTAGAGTAGGGCGCCATTGGCAGTAAATACCATATCGGGAAGATTAGGAACGGGGTCGATAAGCTGTACGTCCCAACTCAGCTTCTCGGTATAAATCTTGTACAAGTATTGCCACTGCGTCTTTGCCTCGGTCTTATTGACTTGATTGTCGGTGTGCATCCAGGGGTTAATCTCGTATTCTATGTCAAAAAATTCGGGTGCGCACATCAAGATTGATTTAGCCATAAGGACTATTGTAACACTTGAAAACTGATGCTCTGGATGGTATAGTTTTGGGCTTTGCATCAAATACTATGAGTAACCCGGAATTTGCAGCAAGCATACATAACCAATTTGATCATGCACTCAAAAGCGGTGTTCGAACTGTTGGGTGCGTTATACCAGTGGTTTCAACAGAGTCAAACCGCATTACACTTGGGGCTGATGCGCGAGCCTTGCCTAGGGCGCCGCATAGGCTAAGCCTCGGACGACATCCAGCAGGCTTTATACGTGTTGCTCTCGAAAGCAGCCATGGTCAGGCATGCCCAGACCCACTTCCGGCGATAGGTCTGGATATGTCACAGCTGCCACCAAATTTAACGGAGGATGATCCAAACGTGCGACGCTATTCTGGAATTATAGTCATTTCGCAGTCAGATGCATACGAGTTGCTGGGAGCTGAATTTGACGGAGCTTACTCGCCGATTCGTGGCGTAGACGAGAGCGCAAGAGATCTATTTGTTGCTCAATTGGCTGGCGTGGCACTGAAACATGCCACAGCAACTACAGCGCCGAGATAGAGAGGCTTGACGGGCGCTTTAGCACTCAGCTATTATGAGTGCTGAAAGTTAGCACTCAAGCATAAAAAGTGCTAACGGTTGATCAAAAAAACGGAGGTATTTATGGGTTTAAACATTCAGCCAATGGCCGATTACATTGTCGTCCAAGCCGAAGAAGCGCAAGCTAAAACTGCCAGCGGGTTGTACCTGCCAGGCAACGCACAGGAAAAACCAAAGATCGCCAAGGTCGTCGCGGTTGGCGAGGCGGTACGCGAAGTCAAAGTCGGTGATCGGGTGATTTATAAGAACGAGTACGAGGCCACAACTGTAAAAGTGGGCAAAGAAGAGTACATTCTAGTATTCCGACAAAACATAATTGCAACCGTTAAATAGGGAAAGGAGAAGTAGGGGAAAGAGCAGCCCGAGCAACGAATTCGTTTCGTGCCCGGTGCGATGAGGAAAACCTCAAGTTTGTCTCATTACCCGAAAAGAACTTATGGCGAAAAAAGTATTTTACGACGAAGATGCCCGCAAACGTGTGTTGGGTGGAGCAGAAATTCTATACAACGCGGTTAAGACGACCATGGGGCCAAAAGGTCGCAACGTAGTGATTAACAAAGCGTACGGGAGCCCAACCGTTACCCACGACGGGGTTACCGTAGCTAAAGAAATCGATCTGGCTGATCAAGATGACGAAACGTTGGGTTATAAAGTTGGCGCTGAGCTGATCAAACAGGCTGCCAGCAAGATGAACGATGTGGCAGGTGATGGTACAACCACTGTTACAGTGTTGACCTACCATATCCTGAACGAGGCCAATAAGTTGATTGCTGCCGGGCACAACCCGATGCAACTCCGCAAAGGCCTAGAAGCTGCTGCGCAAGATGTTCTCAAGAAGCTCAGTGGTATGTCGGAAGATATCAAGAGCCAAAAGAAGCGCGTTGCTGAAGTTGCGACCATCAGTGCGGGCGATGCCGAAATTGGTGAGCTTATCGCTGAAGTTATCGAGAAGATTGGCAAGGACGGTGTCGTAACAGTCGAAGAAGGCCAAGGCTTGGCTCTCGAGAGCGAAGTAGTTGAAGGCTTTACTATGGACCGAGGTTTTGTGAGCTCATTCATGGTGACTGATGCATCACGCATGGAAGCGGTGATGGACAAGCCTGCCATTCTGATTACCGATAAAAAACTGAGCTCTGTCCAGGAATTCTTGCCGGTTCTCGAGAAGCTGGCTGCTTCGGGCAAAAAAGACCTCGTCATGATTGCTGAGGATGTCGAAGGCGAGGCACTGACTACCCTGGTGCTCAACAAGCTAAAGGGTGTGTTTAACACTGTAGCGATCAAAGCCCCAAGTTTTGGGGATAAGCGCAAAGACCGCCTCGAGGACATTGCTATCCTGACTGGTGGAACGGTCATTAGCGACGAACAGGGTACGGATTTTGAATCAGTAGAACTAAGCGACCTGGGAAGTGCGCGCCGCGTGATCGTCACCAAGGACGAGACAACTATCATCGAAGGCGCTGGCTCAGCATCATCTGTAAAAGCTCGCATTGCCCAGATTGCCGGCCAGGAAGCCGCGGCGACAAGTGAGTATGACCGTGAAGACCTACAAAAACGACGCGCCAGCCTACAGGGTAAAGTTGCTGTTATCAAAGTTGGTGGCGCGACCGAGACCGAAATCGAAGAGAAGAAGTTTCGTGTAGACGACGCCGTAGCTGCAACCAAAGCTGCCTTGGACGAAGGTATTGTCCCCGGTGGTGGGGTAACCCTAGTAAATCTAGCTGGTCAGATCAAAACAGCGGGGCACGATTCGGCAGCTGCCGGAGCAACTTTATTACAGAATGCTCTCGAGCAGCCATTCCGCATAATTCTATCTAACGCTGGGCAAAACCCAGATGAGTGGTTGCCGCAAGTTAAGGCCGCCAAGGCTGGTCACGGTGTAAACGTGAACGATCCAACCAAGTTGGTAGACCTCAAAGCGAACGGTGTTGTCGATCCGGTACGCGTTACGCGCGAAGCGATTCAGAACTCGGTGAGCATAGCCGGGACGAGCATGACTATGGGTGCGTTGGTGGTTGATGTACCCGAAAAAGAAGCTCCCGCTCCTGCCGGAGGTGGCATGGGCGGTGGCATGGGGATGATGTAGCTTCGCAGCCATCTAAAAAAGAGGCCGTCAGTGGCCTCTTTTTATTTTGCTTATGCTTGGTTGGAACGACTGAGCAGGCTACAATCACCGTATGAGTGAACTAGATTTAGCGAGTTTTAATGGTGCGTTTTTGGAAGCCACCAAACCGGCTGCAAGTGTACTGATAGAAAAACATGCGCAACGCCGCCAGAACTGGTTGGCGACCGAAGTTTTACCGCTTGAAGTGGTCGCTGAAGCGGTCCTGTACAATGCGCAGGCGCGAGCCGATGACAAGCCGTTGCTACTCCCCGATTCGCCAGGTATTGGTGCTGCTATCGACACCTTTCTACTGACCGAAGAAGGCATAACCTACTATCCAGAGGTCGTAGCTGGTGTTTTCAAGCCAGATGGCCGCACCTATGACGACAATGATCCGCATGATGTTTTTGCACGTTGGTGGCCAACCGAAGAGTTCCAACATAGTCTTATTGGGCAAGAGATTGCCAAGGTTATGGGGCGCGACATGATTCAGCTCGAGCTAGAACGCCAAGCGTTTGGCAAGTCGGGCCTGATCCCACGACCCACTTCAACTGTCGAGGGAGTCGCTTACACGGCTTTGCAGGAATCCAGCACGGCTAAGCCCTACGAGAACCTTGTAAAACGACTGGCAGAGGTTGCTGGCCCACCAGAGCAATTATCTAGTCTGGCGCAAACAGCTTTAGCGGGGGTGATTGACGCCTATAAGCGCACGGCGCAAGATGAGCGGTTGCATCGAGCCTTTATAGCTGGGAATGCCCGAGCGGCGCTTACTAGTGGTGATGCCTCTCTAGCTTCGGCGATGCTAGTGGCCATCGAAAAAGTCTTCTCGGCTTTTGCCATGCCGGGCAAAGACGGTATACCGAAATTTGGCCGTAAGGCGGCACTTATCCGCAGGGAAGGGATCTTTACAGCAAAAGATGTTGCTCAAGGACAGCTTCACCTCCTTAGGGATGTGTGGAGAGTTGCTAATCTAGCCAACTTAACAGGACGGGGGCGAGAATCCCAAGCACAGTTGGTTGCCCATATTAGCACCATCGAACAAATGCTCGAACCCGCCGCCTAAACTTTGCTAAATCGACAATTTTGTAGTATAATTACGCTTATCGTTTAGGAGGTAGGCAATATGGCTCGATTGCCGTTTCGTCGCAAAACTACAGATAAAAAAGTGCCCGAAGAGGTGCAGCAATATTACGACGCCGAGCGGCGCCAGCATATGGGTATTGCCTGGCTTATCGCCTTCTTATCGTTAGTTGTAACTGTGCTGGTGGCTTCAGGGTTATTCTTTGGCGGGCGCTGGGCGTATCGAAAGCTGGCCAATAAGAACCCTAAGCCTCCAACAAAGGCTCAGCAAGAAGCTAAAAAGCCGACCAACCAGGGTGCGGCTGGTTCTGAGCCCAAGAAAGATGATGGCAACACCCAGGGGGACAGTTCCAATAGTGGGCAAACACCGCAAACGAGCTCAACGAGCACGAATACGCCACAAGTTGCACCGGCAAGTGGTGACCTGCCGCACACTGGGCCCGATAGCGACGATTAATAACGGCTTGCGCCTAATGAGTGAACCTTAGGTTCCCTCATCGGTGCTTTCTGAATAAATCAGAATCTGGCAAGCCAGAACGCACCTACTCCCTCCTAAAAACTTAAATGACAAGGGTGGCCCGCTCGTATCACGTACACAAGGAAAAAAATCGCCGCTTGGGCTGCTCTTCACTAGAAAATAGACTAACCTTTGGCTTGCTGGGTGAAGTAATTGATTTCGTTGACGACGTCTAACAGTGCCTGGGCTTTTTCTTTCTCGTCAGCAATCTGTTGAGCTGTCTCGTAAGCGGTTTTGATCAAACTTTGGTCATCACTGGCCTGAATCATCATCATGGTGGTCTTGAACTTTTCTTCAGGTGACTGGTCGAGATGCCCGAGGAGTGGGTTGAGGCTTTGGAGTGCTTGTTGTTTAATGTTAAGCAAATCGTCACTAGCGGCAGGGGCGTCTGTGCCTGACGGCGATGAGCTAGAAGCGCTCAGGTCAGCAGCGGGAGGAGTGATCACTGGCTCGTTAGCTATGGACAACGGGGTGCTATTAAACGTGTTGGTTGGTTTATCGTCAGTGGCAGGAGCGTCAGCAGCTGGCGTTGAAGGTGCGATGGTAGCGCCGACTGGCGGGTTGTCAGTAGCTGGCCCAAGCACGCCACCTGGTGCTGGTTCGGGTGTTACCCCAGGATCATTAGAA
>CAZHBD010000016.1:0-15278 GCA_964530555.1 uncultured Candidatus Saccharibacteria bacterium
ACATTCTGCTAAGCAAGAGCATTCACTAGAGACTGTGCCCCCTCAAAAACTAATTCACTTTGTATATACCCCATCGCATCCAACTCACTTACGAGCAATCGCAGCTGATTTACATATATCAAAAGCAGAACTTGAAAAACTTAATCCGCAATGGGGAGATAAGGAGATTCCGGCCGGCAAGCATATCAATGTACATGGAGTTGCTGGTGTTGTCGGTACAAAGCGGCCGGTAAGTGTACAAGCTGTCGCAAAACGCTTTGGTCTAACCGAAGATGCGGTTTTGGCAAGTAATCAGGTTGATGAAGATCTCATGATCCATGATCAAGTTCGGCTACCAGGGCGTGTCGTATATGCTGTGCAAGGGCAGGTTGATCCTCATGCGCTTGCACAGAAAGTTGGTGTGAACCCAAAGGCGGTGGAATTCATGAATCGGGAGAGTAACGACGGCTTGTTAGTTGTTCCAACACAAGATTATGTGAGTCAGAGTGCTCACCAAGAGTTGCTACGCACATTATCTTTACAAAACGCACAGATGCCTCCAGTAGTCGAAGAACCTTCATCCACTACTCTTGAAGCAACGACTTCAACCACTTCAACGATGGGCTCAACAACGACATCGACAACAATAGAAACGACTACAACCACTGAAACCCCTGCCACGACCACCACATTACTTTCTCAGGAATTAAGCTCCATAGATACCTCAGTTACGGGCGGAGAGCCATTGCGAGAGGACTACGAAACCTTTACCAAGGCATTGTATTTTAACCACCGATTAGCGATCGCACGTTTACTTGATGTGATCGCTCACGGTGAAGGCTCGTATGTTTCTTTCAATCATGGCCTTGCAGGTGATGCTCATGGTAAGTACTTCTTGCCAGATGGGCGGCAGATAACCGAACTTACGTTGAGAGAGATCAGACAGAAGCAGGCACTTCCAAAAGGACACCCCGATCGATTATTCGCTGTTGGTCGTTCACAAATGATTCCGCCCACGCTTGGCTCTGCTATACAGTCAACCCATGTTGATATGGATAGTGTATTTACGCCTGAGCTCCAGGATAATTTGACTGAGGAGTATCTGTTACACCAAAAGCGGAAAAATCTCAAAGCATACATTGAAGGCGACCCGGACGCAAGTTTAGTGGATGCTGAGTGGGATATATGTAAGGAGTGGGCCTCCAAACCATGTCCTCCTAATGGAGCGCATGGCTTTTACGACGGGGACGGGGCCGGCAACGGAGCTGCAGGAGGAAAAGCACTGTTGAATGAAGTAGGGGCAGCCCTCATCGATGTCCGAGTGACCGGGATGCTTTATCGGCAGGCTATGTTGCTAACACAAGCAGCGTTTCAAGATGCCGCACAAGAACCTGTCGCCGATTCGCCTGCGACTCCGGTTACGAGTACGACAACATCTACAATGACTGCCCCAGTCTCCCAGGAACCTCATGGCTTGGTTGTTATCGGGGATTCACTTAGCGTTGGTTACAAGCAAACGCTATTACAGGAAGCGTCAAACTATAACCTGCATGTTATTGATGTCAACGCACGTGTTGGTCGCGCGCTTGCTCGTGGAAAAGACAATGGAGCAACTGTTGTTGAAAGTGAAACTGCGCTTAGTCTGGCTGATGCAGTGGTGCTCGCACTTGGTACCAACATGCCAGAAACAGAGTTGGAGTATGCCGAAACATTGCGAAAAACTATTGAAGAGGTGCGAAAACAACGCCCTGAAATTAGAATATTCATTCCACGACTCTTTTCGTTTAAAGATGGCACCCTTGCTGGAGAACGGCGAAAGACGCGCAATGACATTATTGATAGCATTGCCAGTGAGACTGGTGCTGTGCCGATATCTATCGACCAGGCCGTTGATACGGCCCAGGAGAGAAAGCAGCATATGAGCACTGATGAAGTGCACCTTGACGGCACAACTTACAAAGTTACGGCACGTAGCCTTATGCAGCAAATTACAACGATAATAAACCAAGGAAAGGAGTAATAATCATGCCACCAAAGAGAGGAGCTGAGTTTCATCCAGCTTTTATGCCTAGTAGCGAGGGTCCTAAACAGCGGTTGGAACCGCCAGTTGCGCCGGCTGTTGTGCCTGATGGAGAGCGATCTCCAACCGCAGAACCACACGAGCCGCGAACTCGTCATCCTGGACGTATCAAGCGAGCATTAGGCATTGGTGCTGCGCTTGTAGCTGCAGGAAGTATCGCCAACACAATCTCTGACATCCAGGACTTTGAGTGGGGCGACTGGTTTGGAGATCATCCGACGGAACTTAACGGTGGGATTGGCAATGTCCATACTAAAGTCGAAGATTACCATGGCATCGTAACCGCTCGGATTTCTTCAAAAGTAGACCTTAAGTTAGAGCGTAATCTACATCATTTCGTAGTGGCCGACTGCACCGAAAAAGTCGATGAAGAGGGTTTACCACTATCAGGTTTATTGGTCGCAACAACTGACCAAATAACGGTTACTCCTGATGGCGAGGAAGTCAAGGTGTCTGTCTCAGGCTTTGATCAGCCAGAACTTGGGCTGCCGCTCGATCGACCTGTCTTGTCAGAAGGTGACAGCTGGAATACCTGTGTGCAGCGCACTGGTAAGGAAAGTAAGCGACACAGTCCCGAAAATGTACCTGTTATATTGGCCGGTGATTTACTCAAAGCCGCAAGTGTACGGATCGGTGAATGTGTAGTAAACCAAGCAAATGACGCCGGCAGCCCAGTACAAAAGCTACTCGCTAATAGTATAGCCGAACAGATCGCTAAAGATCGTGGTGTTGACCCCGGTGATGTGCATGTGAGCTTTGACTTCGCCGATAGCAACAAAGGCAAAAAAAAGCTGGAAGATACTGTCGACAAAATTGTCAAAACACAGAAGGACGAGACGGGCGCTGAGGTAACGATCGACACCGCAGAAGTCGCTTCGTGCAAACTCCAACATATTACTGCCGTGTTAGCACCAGATGCGCCAGCCTAGAGTCTCGGCTATACTAGTAGGGTGAACGAGAGGTTAGCGAAAAAGCTCAAAGGTTTGCCCGCTGCGCCAGGTGTCTATTTTCACAAGGACAAAACCGGGCAGATTATTTACGTCGGCAAAGCCGCCGTGCTTCGTAATCGAGTTCGGCAGTATTTCCAAAAATCCCGGGCACGTGACCCCAAAACCGATCTCCTGGTCGGTGAAATAGAAGACACTGACTGGCAGGTTGTCGATAGCGAAATCGAGGCCCTGTTTTTAGAGGCTGAACTCATCCGGCGCTACTTACCACGCTACAACATTTTACTTCGTGATGATAAGTCGTCGAGTTTTGTCCGGATCGATTTCAAAAGTCTGTATCCAACAGTTACGCTTACTCGTCGTCCTCTAGATGATGGTGCGACCTACTATGGGCCGTTCCTCAGCACGTTTGCCCTCAAGCGTGCCCTCAAATACTTACGTCGTATTTTCCCTTATTCCACACACACCGTGCTGCCCAAACGAGCCTGCTTGCAAGCGCACATCGGTCTGTGCCCCGGGCCAGAGACTGGCGAGCTCGACGAAAAAGCCTACAAATCCGATCTCAAACGGTTGGTACGTGTGCTGCAGGGGCAGCGGGCTGGGCTGATCAAAGAGTTCGAAAAAGAGATGAAACAGGCATCAAAAGATAGTCGCTTCGAAGATGCCGCCAAGCTACGCAACAAGCTGTTTGCGCTCAAAAACCTCGGCCAACAGGTCATTTTTAGTGACAAAGAGTTCATGGATCTCAGCAAAGACCACGCGCTCATTGAACTAACCGAGCTGCTAGGACTAGCCAAGGTGCCAAAGCGTATCGAAGGCTATGATATCAGCCACATGAGCGGTACTGACACGGTGGCAAGTATGGTGGTTTTTACGAATGGCGTGTCGGATAAAGCTAACTACCGTAAATTCAAAATGCGTATTCCGGGAAATGACGACTTCGCCCACATGCGCGAAGCCATGACGCGCCGTTTTTCCGAAAAGAATGTCATACAGTGGGGCAAGCCAGAGTTGCTGCTGATTGACGGAGGCAAGGGGCAGTTGGGGGCGGCCTTGTCGGTACTCAGCGAGCTGGACATCAAAATCCCCGCCATTGGTCTGGCGAAAAAACACGAGGAAATCGTTGTTAAAAATGATTGGCCGATGACCGATCTGCGGCCAGAAGTGGTGCTCAAGCAACGAGGTTTTTCTCGGCCGAGTGAAGATTTTACCCTTGTGGACTTGCCGAATAACAGTCACATCGTCAAGCTGCTGCAGCGTGTCCGTGACGAGTCGCACCGCTTTGCAGTCAGTTACCACTCTGTACTAAAGGTGAAGCGACAAACTGCCAGCGTACTGGATGAAGTCCCGGGGATCGGTCCGGCAACGCGCAAAAAGCTCATCAAAACTTTTGGCAGCTTGCGTGGCGTAGCCCAGGCGCGCCAGATCGAGCTGGAAAAATTGTTGGGTGAGAAAAAAGCTACGGTGCTTCGGCAGTATCTGCGGGCTGCAAAAAAAGAATCGTAGATTTGCTATACTAAAGTTTCCATGGGAGATTATTTCACCAGCGATTTCTTCGCGGGTAACCGCGAGCGACTTCGTAAGCTGTTTACTGGTAAGGCGCCGATTGTGCTTACTGCAGCAGGGTTGCTGCAGCGTGGTTCGGACAACACCTATCCCTTTCATCAAGACAGTAGTTTTTGGTATCTGACCGGAATTGATAAGCCAGACATTATTCTGGTTATGGATAAGGACAAAGAGTACCTCATATTGCCACAACGTACAGAGGTGGCAGAGATTTTTGATGGTGCCCTAGAGCAAGAAGAACTGCGGGCGGTATCTGGAATTGCTGAAATGTACGATGCGAAACAGGGATGGAAAAAGCTCGAAGGCAAGCTCAGAAAGGTCAAACACGTTGCTACGCTTGCCCCGCCGGCAGCCTATGTCGACGTCTTTGGATTCTACACCAACCCCGCCCGTGCCGCTCTAATGCAACGCATCAAAGATATCAATCCAGAACTCGAACCACTCGATTTGCGGCAGCACCTAGCTATGATGCGTATGGTGAAGCAAGCACCCGAACTCGCGGCGATACAACGGGCTGTCGACATCAGTGTTACAACCTTCAAGCAGGTCCAGCGTAAACTATCAAAATTACAAAACGAATACGAAGTAGAGGCTGAACTAGGTTATGGGTTTCGCCGTAGGGCAGCCGACGGGCACGCCTACGCACCCATAGTGGCAGGCGGCGCAAATGCCTGTACCATGCATTACGAGCAGAACAACCAGGTCTTAAACAAACGACAATTGCTGCTCATCGATGCGGGCGCACAAGTACAGCGCTACTCGGCCGATATAACTCGTACGTATGCACTGGGAACGCCAACCAAACGACAACGACAGCTACATGAAGCGGTCTGCGAGGTGCAGGACTTTGCATTTTCACAGTTAAAACCTGGTATTTCTATCAAGGAAAACGAAAAAAATGTCGAACAATTTATGGGCGAAAAGTTACGAAGTCTGGGTCTGATAAAAAATGTTGAACACGACGAAATCCGGAAGTACTTTCCTCATGCCACATCACACTTTCTGGGACTGGACGTGCACGACGGCGGTGACTACGAACGACCGCTGGAGTCAGGCGTGGTGCTGACCGTTGAGCCTGGCATATATGTGCCGGAAGAGGGCACGGGTATTCGTATTGAGGATGACGTTGTTATCACGGCCGACGGCTACGAAAATCTCAGCCGCAAGTTGTCAAGAGACTTACTTTAATCACATTCGTTCGACGCAGCTGTGGTACAATAAACATAACTATGAAGCGTCCGTTTGCTCGATTTCTCATTCGCTGGTTTGTCTGTGGTTTTGGTCTCTGGGTCGCAGCCGGTCTGTTGGGCGGGCGAATCAATTACGATCAACGACTCGGGGTTATTATTGTCTCTGGCTTGTTGCTCGCCTTGGTGAACGCAGTTATCAAACCAGTAGTAATTATTCTGTCATTACCGGCTATTTTATTTAGCCTCGGCTTGTTTATGATCGTTATCAACGGTCTGATGGTCATGCTGGTCAGCAAAGTTTATACGCAACTGCATGTCACTAACTTCGGTGCCGCCATGCTGGCGGGCATGGTAATTGGCTTGGTGAATTACTTGGTTACGACTATACTAGAAGAACGATGAATATATTCAACTATATTGCTCTTGGGAGCATGATTCTCGTAACAATTTTGATTTTGGTCCAGACCCGTGGCGCCAGCCTTGGCGCTGGTCTTGGTGGTGGCGCTGAGGTCAACACAGTCCGTCGAGGATCCGATAAAAGCCTACACCAGATAACCATCATTTTGGTTATTGTCTTTGGGCTAAGCCTGATTCTGGGCATTATCAAATAGAGCGATATGCTCACCAAACCCCTTGTGGTAACATACACTAGTGATTGATCGTACAACAAAACTCCGCTGGCGGCGACGGGTTCGCTTGGGCAAGCGGCAAGTCGAAGAGCTTGGTTCGCAAGCCGAAGAAGGCTTGGAGCGGCATTTTTTCAAACGATTCAGTCGGTTAACCCGCGTGCGACGGTTTATTGCTGCATGGGTAACGCTGTTTGTACTGATGATTGGCGGCGTGCTCTATCAAACCCGAGCACTCGGTAAATACTATCTCACAGATCAGCCTGCCCCAGGTGGTATTTTTACCGAAGGAATCCTGGGATCCTACAGTAATGCTAATCCTATTTATGCGAGCGGTAGCGTCGACAGTAGTGTTTCGCGACTGGTGTTTGCCGGCTTGTTTAAGTTTGATCAGCATAATCGACTAGCCGGCGATTTGGCCAAAGATTGGTCAGTTGATGAGCGGGGGCTGACCTATACCGTGCATCTCCGGCCGAACCTTCGTTGGCAGGATGGTCGGCCTTTGACCAGTGCTGACGTGGTATACACTTATCAAACCATCCAGAACCCCGATGCAAAGTCACCGCTCGCTACAAGCTGGCAGGGCATCAAAGTTTCAGCACCCAAGCCAGATACGGTGGTCTTTGTACTCCCCAATGTTCTGAGCGCTTTCCCGCTATCTATGACAAATGGCATAGTGCCCAAACATCGGCTAGAATCCTACCCTGCAAGCCAATTGCGATCAGTCCCATTTAACAACAAACCGATTGGTGCGGGACCATTCAAGCTGGATGGTATCGAAGTCTCCGGCGATACAGTCGAAGAACGAGAGCAGCGCGTTGGGTTAGTGCCGAATGCTAACTACCACGCCGGTGCTCCCAAAATCGAACGGATAATCATTCGTACTTTCCGTGATGAAAAAGTCTTGGCCGAAGCCCTGCACAAAAACGAGATTACCGCGGCAGCCGGCTTGTCTGTCTTGCCGGAAAGCTTGCGCAACGATTCATCAATCTACGACTACAACATCCCGCTTAACAGCCAGGTGTTAGTTTTCTTTAAAACCTCAGGCGATATTTTGAATGATCCACAAGTACGCCAGGCCCTCGGCTATGCTACCGACGAAGCGGCCATTCTCAAAGGTCTTGCACGACCCGTCCTGCCCTCAAACCAGCCCTTGCTGGCCAGTCAGGTTGGTTATAACAAAGCCAATGCCCAGAATTCGAATGACCTCAACAAGGCGAAAGAGCTGCTCGACAAAGCCGACTGGAAGGTTGGTCCCAATGGTATGCGTAGCAAAAATAAGCGGCCCTTGTCCTTTAGCTTATACACTCAATCCAATAGTGCCTATGACTATGTTGCTCAACAGCTCAAACAACAATGGAAGAATGTTGGGGTGGACCTAGTGATCCGTAAGCAAAGCGATGAAGAGTTCCAGTCTACTTTGGCATTTCACAACTATGATGCCTTGCTCTACGGCATTACGCTGGGAGCTGATCCAGATGTGTTCGTATATTGGCATAGTTCACAAGCCGATATTCGCTCGCCAAACCGCTTGAACTTTTCAGAATACAAATCGCCTCAGGCCGATCGCGCACTAGAAGCTGGCCGCACGCGCAGTGATGATGTGATCCGTGCCATCAAATACAAACCGTTCTTAGATGCTTGGAAAAACGATGTACCGGCCATCGCGCTTTATCAGCCCCGCTATCTGTATGCGGTGCGCGGCAAGATTGCTAACTTTGGTGCCACCTCTTTCAACTCTGCTGCCGACCGCTACAACAATGTCGACAAATGGCTCATCCGCACCGTCCCCCAGCCAATAAATTAAACCCTTTAATAAAAAAAGCAAATTAGTAAAAAGCATGCTATAATATGTTTTATTGACTTGTTATGAGTAAATTTCCAACGCATGTGCCAGTAACAGAGGTGGCAGAGTATACTGACAATATAATTATTGGGAATCTAGGACAGCCAGTTGGTTTTGATTTGGATCAGTTGTCTCTGAATGTTCGTGCAATAGAGCGTGTCCGTGCTCTAGCTTGGCTAGGAACAGTAAGTATTGTAGGGAGGCAAGGGCATACTACGGAGCATAGATTTATGTCGCAAGCTAATACAGCTGGCGAAGCAACTGTTGGTGGCTTTGCTCAAAGAGACAAGATAAGACTCGGTGGAGCTGAAGTTGAGCCACCGACCTTGGTATCAACATTAGGCCGTAGAGACGTGACTTTAGTCATGAATAACACCGAAGCGGAAAAGCGAATTCGTGATGAAGCAGATCGTTACCCACTGCAACAGTTTGACCCCATTGCTCGTGCTGATATGCTCAATCGTGCCATGAAGGAAGGACTAGTTTCTGCAAGCTATCAAGCAAATCTATCAAAGTTAGGACTGGCAACTACAGCGTGCTTTACAGCTGCTATGCTATTGGGTCCGAATAACAGCCTTCTGGCCAGAGACGCTCCTCCAATTGCAAAACTAATTCCTGCTAGTGTCTTATTAAACAACGTACTACATATGTGGGCTTTCAGTGCAGCAAAGTACTTTTCGCGCGATAAGTACAAAATTAATGAGCGTGACATGTGGTATTTAATGCGAAGCGTTCGTCAATCAATGTTTTTTGGGTCGGCTCCTGATCGTTTTGCGGCGGCATCATTGTATGTACACTCGCATCGTTTCTCGCAAGCTTTGTCAAAGCAGGTTGCTTGACTTAGGCGAACTGAGTAGTTCTTTACTCCGTCGACAAATGGCTCATCCGCACCGTGCCTCAGCCGATTGAGTAATCGAGCTGCTGTGTCGAGCCTGCACGCTGTTGGAGAACCTGAAGAGCCTGAGAGGAATTGAACCGTAAATAGTTATTGTTGACGCCACGACCTGGGGATCCTATACTAATTATTAGCTTATGCTTAAGCACAAGCTCGATCAGAAGAGATGACAACGATGAGCACCGCAAGGTGCTTTTTCGTTCATAGAAACCTCTTTATCCAAAAAGAGAAAGAGCAGCGCTGTTAGTTGTCACCAGGCTGCTCTTCTCGTTTTTGGTACCCCGCACCAGAGTCGAACTGGTAGAGATCTAACGATCAGAAGAGATGACAACTCTTTGCGTCTACCATTGCGCCAGCGGGGCGCTTCAACCGAAGTTTGCCCTCCAATTGATAACGGTATTTTACCAAAGTGCTTAGCACTTGTAAATATAGAGTGCCAATCCAAGGCACCACTACTTCTTCTTAAGCTCCTCAAGCTGCTCGTTAAGTACTCTAAGTTGTTTCTCTTGCCAACTATTGCTCGTCTTGTTAGCGGACCAAGCAAAGTAGCCAGCCATAATCGCTGAAATGATTGCGATTCCGATTGAGGCAAAAGCTAGGGTCTTAGCTGTTTTGGAGTTGATTGATGATTCTTCTGCGTTTCTGGATGTGATCGTTTTGAGTTGTCGAGTAAGCGTAGTTAACTTCTTTGACGACTCCGCATTGTCTTTAGAGGATAAATGCAGTGTTCTAACTGCACGCTCTACTTTGTCTGTGGAATCTTCTAGCTGCATAATTCGACGTCGCAGCAGTTCATTTTGGCCGGAGGCGATAAGTGGCCCCAATATAAGTGATGCGTTAGCACTGAAGTTAGTATTCTTGAGTTCTACATTATAGGAGCGTACTTTAACGATAAGTTCATCGTCGTCAAAATCTAGGGGATACGACTTTTCCTCAGTCATTGAGAGTAATAAACATAATGAATTTGGTGCCCTTGGCAGGACGGTGTTGGAACCATCCGGAGGTCGAGTACCTCAGTCTGCGACTGATCGAGTTGCTGTGTCGTGCATGCGCGCTGTTAGAGAGTCTGAATCAGCCTGAGAGGAATTGAACTCATGTCATCGATCAGGATGCCATGCATTCTTCCCTGAATTGATTGAGCTTCCTGATCTCGGCTTCGGTAAAGACGCCCCCAACTTCAATGTATAAGAGAGCTCCAAGTACGAACACAGTTTCCCATTTTAGTAAATGGTCGCTTGTCCAAGCATGCTGCATCATAATGTAAGAGGGATTTGTATGCGCAAAGTAGGACAGAAAATCGTACTGAACAGAATTGCCGCTTAGGTTTTGTATTCGATCTTCAATCGTACTGGTTGTCCATTCACCATAGCCTCTCAAGTATGATGACCTTAGGTCTGTGCCTTGCTTCTCGAGAATCGCTTTTGCATTTCGAATCAGGTCGTAGGCTGCCAGTATGTAACGAGCCGACCTGTCGTCCGCTTTTGAACGATCTCCAAAGATCCATTTTGCGTCGGCTTGACTCTCCATGTTAGATCGAGCGAGTGTGCCTAGGCTTTTGTAATATCCCTTCTTAGCGGCAGCTATGGAAGCCTCGTGTACCTCGAATATGGAAACAAACAGCATTCCGGCCGCAATCTGCATAGGATCTTGCGGCTTTTCCTTAGACTCCCATCTTCGGAAAATCCTCCAAAGGTATCTATTAACCTTTTGTGCAAATTTGATCGAATCGTTCAAAATAAATCAACTAAATAAGCTTATGCTTGGTGCCGCAGAGAGGACTTGAACCTCCACGGGGTTGCCCCCACTACGTCCTGAACGTAGCGTGTATACCAATTTCACCACTGCGGCATAAAACACCTCTGCTTTCCAGTTCGCTTGCAACAGTGGGTATTGGGGTCCCCGCAAACTGTCGCGTTAGCGCCTAGTTTGTGGGGTGTACTAGCGTGTATACCAATTTCACCACTGCGGCATAGGTGTTATGACTGATAATTTTAGATGAAGTTTTTGTTGATAGCAAATGTGCTATCATACTTAGCAGAAACACTAATGCTTGATTCGACTGAGAAATAGAGGGTATGAGCAAAGTTGCACATTATTTGCAGGAACATGTTACTGGCGAAGTCACCGCCGCTCAGGATGCGCGACGATACTTCGCGACCGACGGCAGCGTATTTGCTGTTACTCCATCACTGGTAGTTTATCCAAGAAACGAACAAGACATCCGTAAGACAGCTCGCTTTACTTGGCAGCTAGCCGAACGAGGTAGGGTTATTCCGATAACCGCTCGCGGTATGGGCACCGATCAAGCCGGTGCGGCCATTGGCGAAGGGATTATTATGGTCTTTCCCGCTCATATGCATCGCATTCTAGAGCTCGATGGTAAAAGCGGCGACGTCATAGTTGAGCCGGGTATCAATTATGGCAAGTTGCAGCAGACGCTACATACACATGGGCGGTTTTTACCACCATACCCTTCCTCAATTGAGTACTCAAGCATCGGTGGCGCAGTGGCAAATAACGCGTCCGGTGAGAAAACGGTCAAATATGGCAGTACACGTAAGTATGTCAAGAGTCTCCGTGTTGTCCTGGCCAATGGTGAGGTAATTGAGACGCGTCGTTACAACAAACGAGAGATAAGCAAGAAGATGGGCCTAGCGAGCTTTGAAGGCGAAATTTATCGAGCCCTCGATGCACTGCTGGACGAACATAAAAATGCTATCGAGACTATGAAGTTCGCAACGACTAAGAACGCTGCAGGCTATGATTTACTTGATGTGCGTCATAAAGATGGTTCGGTAGACCTTTCCCCGTTATTTGTCGGCTCGCAAGGCACGCTCGGTATTATTAGTGAAATTACACTGCATACCGAGATATATAATCCGCAAAGCACCTTGATAGCTGCGTATTTTGATGATATCCAGGTAGCCGAAGAAGCGGTACTACAGCTGCGCAAACTGCCAGAAATGCCGAGTGCCATGGAAGTTGTCGACCGAAACTTGCTCGAATTCCTTGATGAGCACAGTCCCAACCAACTCAAAGGGATTGTTGACAAGCCGTTTCACCAGTTGGTTGTTCTTATAGAGTTTGATAATGCAAATCCGCGAGTACAGAAGAAACTTGCCAAGAAAGCTGTCAAAATTCTGAATCACTTTCAGGTGCCATACCGTGTGGAAACTGAAGAGGAGGAAAAAGAAAAGCTTTGGAAAATTCGCCATAGTTCTGCTTCTGTAATTGCACATACCGAAGGCACAAGCAAGGCGTTACCGATTATTGAAGATGGCACGGTGCCGGTTGGACAGTTCAAGGAGTACATCCAGGGTGTATATGAGCTATTTGATAAGTATCATCTAAAGTCAGCCATTTGGGGGCACGCTGGAGATGCCAATCTGCATATCCAGCCATTTCTTGACCTCAGCCAGATTGGTGATCGCCAAAAAGTCTTCAAGGTGATGGATGAATATCATCACATGGTTATGCGCATGGGTGGTAGTACCAGTGCCGAGCACGGCGATGGGCGGCTACGGGCACCGTACTTGCATGAGTTGTACGGCGAAGAAGTCTACAAAGTCTTTCAGAAACTCAAAACCATCTTTGACCCCTACGGAACGATGAACCCCGGCGTCAAGATTAACGTCTCGTTGGATGATATCAAGCCACTACTTCGTCACGAATATAACCTCGACCATCTCGCAACTCACTTACCGAGGACCTAGTGTCACAAAATGGGCGGTGTTAATAACTTACAGGATCCGTATACTTACATTGGCTTTCTAGGTGCTCTGTTAGTTTTGTTAGGGTTTTATCGAACCAGCATTGGACGATGGACAAATAAGTCGTTTTTGTACGAATTTGATAACTTGATTGGCGCAGGACTCATTGTCTCGTATCAATTGCATCATCATATTTACGTCACATTGATTCTAAATGTAGTATGGGTGCTTGTTGCCTTTCGGGGTATTACATCCTGGGCTGAACGCCGTCTCAATCCGCCGAAAAAAAGCCGAAAAAAATAGTCAACAGGATTCGGCTACCGACAGCACCAAGAAAGTGCTAACGCTATACATGCTTTAGAAGGTTTGTGCTAAAATATGGTTAATTCTTATGGTCAAAAAAAGAGGGCTAGCAACACTATTGGCAAGCGTCATAACGGCTGGACTGAGCTTCGGCATGGTTACGGGGTCATCTCCTGTTTCTGCAGCTGCTCTTGGGGACGTCAAAATCAATGAAGTTATGTACAACCCCTCATCCGGTAACCAAAATGACGAATTTCTTGAGCTCTACAATACAACTGGATCGGCAATTGACTTAGGTGGTTGGAGTTTTAGCGCCGGCATTACGCTTACCTTTGATCCTGGAACTATGATTCCTTCACATGGCTATCTTGTAATTTCGCCAAATATTGCTCAAACCATGACAACGTACGGAGTTGTAGCTACAGTACAGTATAGCCCGACCAATCTGTCAAATGGCGGTGAAACGGTAACGCTTATTGATGATAGCGCAAATGTTATAAGTACGCTTGATTACGACGATGCTGCCCCCTGGCCAACCAGTCCAGATGGCTCTGGGCCATCTATGGAGCTTAAAGACACGTTACTCGATCCTTCCCAGGCGACTAACTGGGCAGCAAGTGTTGCAACCGGCGGAACCCCCCTGGCTGCAAATAGCGTCGTGGGCCTTGATCTTCCCGAAATTTCGGGTGTCAACGACCCTAATGACATAGCTGAAAACGATGTTGTTACGATAACGGCTAACGTTACCGGCACCGGGATAACCAGTGTTGAGCTCAAGTACAAAACCAACTTTGACAGCGATGTAACCCTGACAATGTATGACGACGGAGCCCATGGTGATGGCGGCTCGGGAGACGATGTGTATGGTGCAGACATTCCTGGTCAGTCTATGAATACGCTTGTCAGGTTCAAAGTAGAAGCTACCAATGCATCTGGCACCAGCTCAAGCCCAAGTGCTGACGAAGCCATGGACTATAACGGGTATTACGTTAAAGACCCGAGCATTACTTCTAATGCTCCAATTATCGAATGGTTTATGCCTGATGTCGACTACACCGATATGATGGAAAACCACTTCGAAGATAATATGTACTTTGATTGTGTGGTGGTATACGGCAATGATGTGTACGACTCATCTAGAGTGAGAGTTCGGGGCGAAGTATCCCGATATGATCCAAAAAAACCGTTTAAGTTTAAACTTCCGAGCGGGAGCACTTTAACTATAGCTGGTGGTGACGGAGTGCCAACCAACGAATTCGAGATGCTTCACAACTATTATTCTAATACTGCAATTCTGCCATCTATGAATTGGCTGTCGCAGCAAGCTGGACTTGCCGTAGCCGACATGCTTCCAGCACGTATGCAACGAAACGGCGATTTTGATGGTCTATATATCTTTGCCAACAAGTTCCAGTCACAATGGCGCCAAGCAAATGGCTTCAATAATGGTGAGTTGTACGAAGATGTAAATGAAATTGTAAGTGGAGCAAACGACTTTTCGCGGATCAATGATTTTTACGACAATACCTACTCTACTAGTACCATCAACTCCCAAGCCCAAAAAGATTTTGTTCTTGATAGTTTTGATATTCCAAACTCATTCAACTTTATGTCTACTCTTGCATCTGGTGGTTTATGGGACCAGGCTTCAGATAGCAATACATTGCAATACTTTAATTATGATAATGAACGCTGGTCGCTGCTCATCTGGGATCGAGAAGGTAACTTCCAGAAATCCCCTACCATAAGTGCATATGACAGCCGTGGATCACGCCTAGAATACTGTTGGACGTACTGCCCGGTTTATAATCAACCGGAACTCCGAGAGCTTTATCTGCGGCGGCTTCGTACGGTGCTCGATAAAGTATTCGCTCAAGATCAACTTACCGACTATATGCAGACCGTCGACGATCTACATACTGCTGACCGTAATCTTGACACAGCAAAGTGGGGACAGAGTGGGACTGATGACGTAGCAAGTTTAATAATCTCAGCTAATCGTACTAAAAACACTCTTCTTAACTACATGACGGGCTTTGATTGGGCTATCCCGCCAACACAACAATCTTCTGATGAACAACAAGTATACTTTGATACTATTAACTCCGATTCTGATGATGGGCAGGAGTATATAAG
>CAZHBD010000017.1:0-15275 GCA_964530555.1 uncultured Candidatus Saccharibacteria bacterium
CACATCGGCCTAAACACCAGTCAGCGGCAAGAGGAGGAAGATAAAAAGGAGCCGGTGCCAACTGCATTAACGTGGTTCGCTGCTGCTACCCCTCTCGCGTTACTTTATGCAGCACCTATTCTGGCAATGGTGCCGATCAGCCTCCTTATGCGTAAACAACTTTTATCTACACAACTTCGCTACTGAGATATATTCCTAAACTCAATATTTAAGTTTGAAAGGAATATATGGATAAAAGATTTATTGTTATTTTAATGGTCATACTTGTAGGTATGTTTGGAATCTTCAAACTAACCAACAAAAGTAGCGGAGAGAGTACCGACGCCGCTGGAAACAAGGGTTCATCAAACGTTTACGGCAAAGCAGATAGTAAGGTTGTGGTAACCGAATTCGTAGATTTTCAATGTGAAGCCTGCTACGCCTACTTCCCATTTGTTAAGCAGTTAAAAGAAAAATACCAGGATCAGGTACGTTTCGAGATTAAATATTTTCCTATTGAGGGTGGCGATCACAAATTTGCTCGCCAGGCGGCACGTTCTGCCGAAGCAGCAGCACGGCAGGGTAAATTTTGGGAAATGCACGACCAGCTCTTCCAAGGGCAAAAACAGTGGGAAACGATGCAAGATCCGCAAACAACTTTTGATGGCTACGCACAGTCTATAGGTCTTGATATGGCTAAGTTCAAAACCGACCGAATGAGTTCAGATGTCAATGGCGTCATCAATGCCGATTTGGCAGAAGTGAAGCGCATTGGCGGTTCTGGGACACCGACCTTCGCCCTAAACGGCAAGAAAGTCGAGAACCCAAAAGGTACGCTTGAAGACCTGTCTAAATTTGTAGAGGACGCCTTAAAGGCAGCCAATATTACGCCACAGCCGCGCCCGGTTCAGTCAACACCAACAACTGGAGCTTCTCCTGGTACAGATGGGTCACAAATGCCTTCAAGCGGTGGAAGCGGCTTAGCGCCAGGTGAGACCGCCGAAGATCATGCCAAAGAAAGCCAGCGTTAAATGCAATTCCTGGTATATAAGACGCAACTGGGCTATTAGCAAATTAACCTAGCACAATAGCTGCTACAATATGAGGTAATGGCACATTCTCACGACAATGGCGATAACAATCTAAAAATAGGTTTCTTCATCAATACCGGCTTTGTGGTGTTGGAGTTTTTTGCAGGGCTAGCGTCTAACTCGCTTACCCTAATCTCGGATGCTGCCCATAACCTAACGGACAGCATGAGCATTGGCTTTTCCTACTACGCTAGTCGCTTTGCGAAGCGTAGAGCATCGGATAGCCATACATATGGCTACGGGCGGGCGGCTATTTTAGCGGCCACTATTAACGCCACTGTCCTAATTGTTGCCGCCAGCCTGATCTACCGCGAAGCCTACGTACGCCTCTACCACCCCGAGCCAGTCAAAGGCTACCTAGTCGCCGGCATTGCGCTGGTTGGGATTATCAGTAATGGACTGGTGGCGTACTTTGCCGCACGCAGTAAGAAAGATCTCAATGCCCGCGTCGTGTTTCTAGGAAACCTCGTAGACATCTTCTCCTCTTTTATGGCACTAGTAGCTGGAGTGCTGATCATCTTCACTGAGCAAACCTGGATTGATCCAGCCGTTAGCTTTGTCATCGCCACCATGCTCCTGATTGCTGCTTGGCAGATTCTCAAAGAAGCCTCAGTTGTGCTCATGGAAGGTGTGCCGAAAAGCATAAACCTTGATGCGATTCAAACCGCTATTCAAGACTTACCGAAAGTAGAAAAGGTCGATGACCTCCACATCTGGTCTATCCGCTCAGACTACAACGCTCTCAGTTGCCACATTGTTATAGACGAAACGGAACTCAAGAACAGCCGGAAAATCGTGGAAGAGGTAAAAGCCAAGCTACGCAGTGACTACGACATACAACATGCTACGATTGAGGTTGAACTAGAAGACTGCACAAAGCATGAGGAGCATGAGACGCACTAGACCTTGGCTTCAGAAAAATCCCTAAAGTGCTTATGTATACAATAAAGTTTGCATAGTTTCAAGAACGTGTGTTAAATTTGTTACATACAAATGGAGGAGTAACATGCGGTCTACGACTAAAACAAAACTCATAGCATTTCTGGTAGTAGGAACACAGCTTTTGTACGCTCATCCCGCCTTTGCCGCTACCGCTGGCGTTAGCAATGTCGAGAACTTTATCCGCAGCATCATCACCGTAATGGCTGGCCTAGCAGGGCTTATTGCAACAGGTTTCTTTGTAGTAGCTGGCTTTAGCTACATTACTAGTTCAGGTAATCCCGAACACCTAGATCGTGCCAAACGGACAATGATCTCCTCTGCCTTTGGTCTCGCAATCATTCTGGGCGCATTTGTAATTAGTCAAATTGTTACAACGCTAGCAACCAACGCATTCGGAAATTAAGTAATGATGATGGCAGGGCTTCCGCACGTGAGCCTTACCGTCCTAGCCGATGCTACAGCGGCTGCTTCTGTCATGGAGCAGTACGTTACTCCTTTAGTACGTACTCTATCCGTGCTTGCTTCATTAGCCTGTGTTTTCTTCCTGATAACCGGTGGCTATGGTTATATAACGAGCACTGGCAAGCCGGAAAATCTGGAGCACGCAAAAAAGGTTATCCGTAATGCACTCATTGGTCTGGTGATTGTTCTGGCGGCAACTACACTGACCGCAATATTGACTCATGCCTATAGCGGTTCAAGCGCAACCCCAGGCGGTAACTTGCCTCAACTCATGCCGGTAGAGCCAGCACCGGTCTCAAACGGCCTGATTGATATTCTGATTCGTGCTGTAACTGGATTGCTTAACAACATAATCCAGACGGTGGCCACTCCGTTCTTAGAAGCCCTATCATTCTTCACGAGATCAACACCGCTCATGGCTGATAATCCGAGTGTGTTTAATCTGTGGGTAGCAATGGTAGGTATTGCTGACGCGTTGTTTGTATTAGTAGTTGTTCTGATCGGCTTTAACGTGATGAGTAGTAGCACGTTTGGCTTTGAAGAGATTGAGATTAAACACCTGTTGCCACGTATTGCTCTGATCTTCCTGATGCTCAATACCTCCATCTTCATCATTGATGGCTTTATAGCCCTTTCCAACGCGCTGATTAGAGCGGTAAATGCAGCGGGAGCCACGGGTTCAGTTTGGGAGGTGCTTACAAAAGTCGTTGAAGAAACCGGACGACAGGGTGTGGCATCTCTGCTCATAATGCTGGCTTTCCTGATCTTATCGTTAATTCTGCTGGTCTATTACGTTGGTCGCTTAGTGACACTTTTTGTTGGTACGGTACTTGCGCCAATCGTGCTACTGATCTGGCTAATCCCTAGTTTTAGAGACTTTTCTGAAACAGCCGCTAAGACCTACCTGACGACTATCTTTGTATTATTCGTTCACGTCATCATCTTGCAACTGGCAGCCTCATTGTTTACTGGTATTACCTCGGTAACGCCTGGCGTTCCTCCAAATGTACTAATATCAATGATTACCGGCTTGGCTACGATTATTGCACTACTAAAAACACAAGGGGTCATGATGCAGTTCTCATATGCAAGTGTCGGACTCCGCACAGCGCGTAAGCTCGGCGGACAATTCATAACTGGGGTTAGCTACATGACTGGCAAGAGCAAGAAAGCCGTTACAGCCGTTTCGAGCAAAACGGGCACTGCAAAACAGTCACGCGTTGTCACAGGTGCAGAAAAACGAGCTGTCAGAACTGGCACACCGCAGACTGTACACTACACCAGTAAAAAGACTGGTGCAGATGTCACCCACACAGCCAAGCCACCTCGTCCCAAGACCGGTACAACCACCGAAGCACCAAAGCGTAGTAAACAAGATCTTAAACCACCGAAAGTTATGGAGAAATAAATGAAAGTTACCGTTGTCCCCGCTCAAGTCACAACTGTCGAAGACCGTATTGCTGGTAATCTTGGTTTTTCACAGTTGATGTTGCTTGCCACACCCCTATTTATTGGTGGGGTAATCTACATGCTGTTCCCGCCACTCCTGCATAGTTCAGTCTTGAAGATTGTCCTTATAGCCACTCTAACTTTCTTGTGCTGGCTCATGGCTATCCGTATCAAGGGCAAGATCTTGCTGTTGTGGCTGGTTATCATACTGCGTTACAACTTACGACCGAGCTTGTACGTTTTCAATAAGAACAGCGAAGCTAGTCGAGATCAATACCGCGACTTACTCATTAAAGAACCACCTGCCGAGAAAGTTAAAGCGACCGCCAGACAAATTACGCCATCACCACTTGAGATTGCCGATAAAGTCCGTACATTGAACTTCATGAATAATCCAGCAGCTAACGTGCGCTATGAAGCAGACAAGAAAGGAAAATTGTATGTTCGCATTACAGAAGTCAAAGAGCAAAGCTAGTGCTCGCAAACAGATAGATATTAAAGGTATTCGTGATGGGATCTTGATATTGCCAGGTAGCCAATACCGGCTTGTTCTGCAGGTATCGTCCGTTAACTTCGAGCTTAAGAGCGAAGACGAACAAGATGCCATTATTGATACCTACGAAAGCTTTCTGAACTCGATTGGGAGTCCCTTGCAAATCATTGTCCGTATTCGTGAAATTGACATGGACAAGTACCTTGATGACCTGGGTGAGCGATTGCAGGGAGAAAAGAAACCAATCTATAGACAACAACTAAAGAACTACGACGCGTTTATCCGAAAGCTTATTAGCACCAATAAAATCCTAACTCGTAACTTTTACGTTGTTATCCCGCATAACAGTCAGAGTAAGAACGACTTTGAACTGGTCAAAGAGCAGCTAGGACTCACTGCTGACATTGTAAGCAAAGGCTTATCGCGACTTGGTATGCAAGCACGACAACTTGGTGATCTTGAGATTCTCGACCTGTTCTACAGCTTCTACAATCCAGAGCAAGCCAAGATTCAGCCATTAACTGAGCAAGCTTTACATCTCATACATAGTTCGTACATTCAGAAAGGAGAAGACGATGAATAATCCAGTAACCCAGCTCAAAACTTGGAAACAAGAACGAGACGACCGACCTAAAGAGCTGTCGTTACTATTCGGCGAGCAAGACACCCTAGATGTGCTCTCGTACTCAGGACTAGAGGAAAAGATAGACTCCCTTTGTATAGACGGCGTGTATATCCGCACGCTATTTATCTCTGGCTACCCGTTTGTGGCTTCTAGCGGTTGGCTAGATAGTCTCATTAACTTCAACCATGATGCCGACATAAGCTACCATCTGCACGAAGTAAACGCCCTGCAAGCCCTACCGAAGCTACACAGGAAGATCACCGAATTGGAATCCACCAAGCGAGCCATGCTGCGCGCAGGTAAGATTATTGGCTCAGAAATTACCGACCCACTAGAATCTGCCATGGAACTACGCGATAAGATTCAGCGTGGCCAAGAAAAGCTGTTCCAGATGTCTATATACGTGTCGCTGCGTGCTGAATCACTATCTGAGCTGGATAAGATCACTAAGCTTCTCGAAACAACCATGTCAGCTCGTTTGTTCTATTCAAAATCTGCCCGTTACCAACAGCTAGAAGCTTTGCAATCCATCCTACCAAGAGCCCAAGACCAACTAAACCAGAAGCGCAATCTTGATAGCTCCTCAGCAGCGCTGTCATTTCCGTTTATGAGTTCTGAATTAGTCCAAGAATCGGGCATTTTGTATGGCGTCAACAAGTCTAACAACTCACTGGTCATCCTCGATAGATTTAGTCTTCATAATGCCAACTCCATCGTTTTCGCCCAAAGCGGTGCAGGAAAAAGCTATGCGACTAAAGTCGAAATACTACGCCAGCTTATGCAGGGTACTAAAGTGATTGTTATTGACCCTGAGCGAGAATATAAGCAACTTACAGAATCAGTAGACGGCACATATATTAAGTTGTCCGCTAAGAGCAAAGAAAAGATCAACCCATTTGATCTAGCAACGACATTTCATAGCCGTAGCGATCTATCAGAACATGCTCAAGATCTAACTGAAGTTATTAGTCTCATGGCGGAAGGGCTTAATGCTCGTGAGAAAGCTGCGGTAGATAAAGCAATTCTAAGTATCTATAAGAAAGCCAAGGACGAGATGCCGCTTCTTGAAGACCTATACGGCGAGTTAAATAATATGGGGCGATTGCAGCTTTGCGAACGACTTGAAAAATACATCTCTGGTTCACTTGCTCATGTATTTAATGCTCAGACCAATATCAAACTTACTAACCGTCTGGTGATCTTTGACATTAAAGATTTACCAGAAAGTTTACGACAGATCATGATGCTGATCATCTCTAACTTCGTGCAGAACCAGGTGAAAGCCAAGCCGGAAAAACGACTACTGGTAATAGATGAGGGTTGGATGTTGCTAGAACATGAAGAAAGTGCTCGCTTCGTAGCTGGCTTAGTTCGACGGGCCCGTAAATATTACCTGGGTGTTTCCATCATCTCTCAGCAAGCTAACGATTTCCTAAAGAGTGAATATGGCCGAGCTATAGCTTCACAAAGCGCTTTGCGTATCCTTATGCGCCAAGACACAACGACCATTAAGAATGTGGTGAGTGAGTTTAACCTAAGTGAATACGAGCAAAACTACCTTCTTACTTGTGAAAAAGGTGATGCTCTAATTATTGCTGATCAAAACCATGTTGCGATAGCGGTCAAGGCATCTGACAAGGAACACCCTCTCATTACAACCAACCCAGCGGAGATGCATGATTCGTGAACCCAGCGCTGACCCTAACTCTTAATGGCTCGACTAAGAAGTACATTGGTATTATCGCTGCAACGCTTGTTGTAGTTATAGCCTTACCAGTTATGGCCGTGTTCTCAATGGGGCAAAATGTCCTGTCGTTTTTATCTGCTGCACCAAGTGCCGAAGCAGCAGAGACACAAGGGTTTTATATGGGGGCTGCTGTTGAGGGGAATACATACGAATGGGGCAACTGTACCTACTGGGCGTACGCCCAAAGACTATGGGCAGGTCAACCTATACCTACAACCTGGGGCAATGCTAACACTTGGGACGATGGTGCTAGAAAAGATGGCTACTTAGTTGACCACACGCCTCAAGTTGGTGCTGTCTTTCAGACAGATGATGGTAAGTGGGGACACGTTGCCTTTGTAAAAGAAGTAAACCCTCAAACCGGTGAATGGAAGATAACTGAGATGAATGTGGTAAACCTGAACGTAGTCAGTGAAAGATCCTTTGCTGCTAAATCTGCTCAGTATTTCAACTTTATTCATGGCAAGATAGGAGATATTTCGTGGAATCCACAACCTACCTCGCTACCATAGCCCGATACTGCTTAATCATTCTCTCGTTGTTTGCAGCGCTGTTTCTACTTTATTGGCTTGTTATTCTGGTCAGAGGATACCTTAACCGACAACACCTTAGGCACCGCCTTATGGTTTGGCTGGAGCTAACACCCCCTGCGTCAATCGAGAAGACACCAGAATCCACCACTCAGCTCTTTTCTGTAGTACACGGTCTCCGCGCAGCGCGCTCACTAAAAGAGCGCTTGTTAGATCGAGCACCAGTGATTGATTTTGAGATTGTTTCTACTAGACACGACGGTATTCGCTATCTAATACAGATAGAGCAAGTTTGGTCAGACATTTTACAAAAGGCAATTGCCGCCTACATACCTGATGCAAAGGTAAAGCTCATTGATTACACGCCACCTCTAACTGAAGATGTCATTGAATTTAAACAGCAACACCACTATGTATTACCCCTCACTGCACCCCGTAGCTTCGAGCAACAAGACCCACTGTCATATGTGACCGCTGCCATGACAAAACTCAGCGATGGTGAACAATTAACCATGCAATTGGTAATCAAGCCAGTGAAACTCAATGAAGCTACTCGCTTGTCTCGACGGATCTTAGGAAACGAAGATATACTCCACAAAGTATCGCACGGTGGCCTATCACGCATGAGTAAAGCCGGTGCCATGATTAGTGGCGGCTTACTCGACATTAATGATGCAATTGGTGATGTGTATCACGGTTCAACTTCTACATATCATCGAGATAAATCTTACAAAGACACCTCCTACCAGGCACAGGTACAGAAACGCCAGCGACCAGCCCGAACGCTAAGTGCTTTTGAACTAGAACTAATGGAGTCCATGCATCAAAAAGTCACGCAACCGTTGTTTCAAGTAAGTTTACGCATTTTAGCCAATAATAAACATGCCAAGGGACAGATGGCAGCTCTTAAATCTGCGCTCGATGGCTACTCAGTACCGCCATACCAAGGACTTCGAGCAAAAATGCACTTTCCGCTAGTTGAAAACCAGCGGAAAGGCCTAGCGAATGAACGGCTTCCAAACTTATTTAGAAAACGGTCGCTTATATTATCTGCGGCAGAAATTGCTAGCTTGTATCACTTCCCATCAAGCAGAATCAGTAAGACAGATAACCTAGTAACCTCCCTGAGCCGTACGTTGCCTGCGCCAATTTCGCTCAAGAAAGATCCTAACTTTGACGTTATTTTAGGGGAAAATACGCATCATGGTGTGCATACACCAATCGGTCTAACAGAAGTTGAGCGAGAACGACACATCTACATTATTGGAGGCACGGGCAATGGTAAAACAACTATGCTTCAATACGCCGTAGTGCAAGATATGCAAAACGGCAAGGGGCTAGCGGTTGTCGATCCTCACGGCGACATGGCCGAAACACTACTGAGACATGTGCCAGAGCATAGGGTAAAAGATGTCGTGTATTTTAACCCTGACGATATTACTCGACCAATTGGCATGAACCTGCTTGAAATACCTAAAGGACTAACTGAAGACGAGGAGATACGCGAAAAAGACCTGGTTACTGAAGCGTTAGTGTCTGTCTTTCGAAAGATCTTCTCCGAAGAAGACTCTGGTGGCCATCGTATCGAATACGTCCTGCGAAACGCCATTCAGACTGCGCTGACTGTTGAAGATGCCACCATTTTTACTATATTTGAAATACTCAACAATCCGACCTATAGGACAAAGGTGGTAGCTAAGCTCGATAACAAAGATCTGGTTAACTTTTGGAAACATGAACTTGGCAAGGCTGGTGAGATGCAGAAGGTTAAAATGGCTGCTGGTATTACAGCTAAGATTGGCCGGTTCTTGTTCTCGGCGAGCGCTAAACGAGTACTAGAGCAACCGAAATCGAGCATCAACTTTGAGGAGATCATCGACGAGGGCAAGATACTTATCTGCAACTTCTCCAAGGGACTTATTGGCGAAGACACCTCCGAGTTATTCGGTATAACTGTCTTAGCAAAGCTTCAACTTGCGAGCTTACGACGTGCTCGTCTACGCCAGTCAGAACGTAAGCCAATCTATCTGTACGTTGATGAGTTTCAAAACTTCGCTACCCAATCATTCGTACAAATGCTTAGCGAGTCACGAAAATATAAGCTATTCCTAACCATGGCGGAGCAGTCCACTTCTCAGCAGAAAGATCAGCGCATGGTACAGATTGTGCTCGCTAATGTTGGTACAGTTATGTGCTTTAGGACTGGAAACCCTGCTGACGAAAAACTGCTACTACCGTTGTTTAGTCCCTACATTAGAGAAAGCGAAATATCCAACCAGCCACCATACAACTTCTATGCTCGTTTTGCCTCAACCATCTCTCAAGAGCCGCTTTCTGGCAACACCATCGTATTAGAGGACGACGGAGACGAGACCGTAGCTGACAAAGTACGCCAAGCATCACGAGCAACTTACGGAAATGACCCGTTACCAAAAGAAAAACCTAAGAAAACGACCAAGCCAGGCAAAACTAAGAATAGCCCACCAACCCCAAGGAAAACACCCAAGAGCAACCCAGAAGATACGCGCGAATAGGTGGTACAATTAACTAGATGAGCGAAAGAGAATTAAAACAACTTGGCAACCGAATACGAGAAGTTCGCAAGAAACGACGCCTTACCCAACTTGAAGTTGCCGATCGAGCAGACACCAGCTCTACCTATTTTGCACAGATTGAACGTGGTGAAGTGAATCCGTCCTACTCGATGCTTGCCGCGATTGCCAAAGCACTTAAAGTTAAGCTGAGTGATCTGATTCCTTCTTAGGTTCAGGGTCTTTAGTCTTCTTGTACCACTTTTCGAGTAATTCAGGATTGGTGTGCGAAAGTTCGTGAAAATCTGAATACATCTGTTCCAGTTTTTCAATCGCCATTTCAGGTGTGATTGTATCTTCCGGATAGACGAGTTTTAGATGCCGAATCATCTTTTCGATATCGGCTTCGTTTAGTTCATAATCTGCTGGTAAATAGTCCATATTATCTCCTAGTATATCTCGTTAAATTTATAAACCCTAGTAACCTGTCGGCTAGCTCCACAGAACTTGTGCGCCACATAATCTCACAACTATCGTTTTGAGACAGGATGTTAAGGCTGCCGTTCCATACAATCGCCTTGTCTATAACCGCTAGTTTTCGGTGATGCTTGGCAGTGTAAAGCACTTTAACGTCCATAGCCTGCAAAGTAGCCACTGCGTCTAATGCTTGAGTCTCGTAGTCCATATCATGCTCACTTGGATCACGAGTATTAACGGTTATTGATACGCCCCGACTCCGTAGGCTAGTGAGTAGGGGTAGTAGTGCGTTTATTCGCTTGGTAGTGATAAACGGACTCTCTATAACTATTTCGTCTTGGGCAAGCTGCAAATCATTCTCAAATGTCTCGTAGAAGGAATCCTGATCGTACATTTGAATATGGCCAGTTGGTACGCTTGGGTTTCTTTTGAATAGATTTAGCATACTTCGCCCTTCTCATAGGTGAGTTTGCCGTCAATATCCTGGACTCCAAGCCGCCTGAGTTCATGGGCTAGCTCAACCAGTGATTGAATAAGGCCATCTGTTACTCTAAAATTAAGTGAAGTGGGGTTCGAAAACTGACCCTCCGTCCTAGCCAAGTTTTCTTACAGATATAAATTGTTCGAAAGTTTATAGCTAGCTAAGTACATTTTATAGTGTTTCTTCGTGACGTTTTATTGTTGGGCGTCCGCGATAAGATAATTCTTCTTTGACGCCCGTGGGCGTGTGCCATTCATCGTCCCAATTGGTAATATTAAGAGGATCGTTTGCATTATCATGAGGCCACAACAGATGATAAACCCCCTTACTTACTGCCAGCGTCTCTAGATCAGCTAAAGTAACGGTTGGGTTAAGTTCGATAATCTTCTCTGCAAAGTAAGACGGCCGTTTATAGCCGCAGATTGTCACAAGATCCTTCAAGGTTATGCCTGGCAACAGATTTTCGACCACGATCAGGCGAGCATAGGCCTGTAATCGTTTATCGGGGTCGGTGTTCTTCATGAACAGCGCCGAAACGGCTGGCTTATATTGTGCTTCTAGTTCTGCTTGCTCTATTAGCATTTTATCGGTTGTTTCCCGTGCCAAGCGCTGAGAAGTATATTCTTCCATTACTTGCGTCTGAAAATCCATAATGCCCGTAAAACCATCATGCCTGATGATGGCGGTATCCGAGGGACCAATGCCACGTTTGTTGGCGCCGACATATATCAGATGTGGTGTGCTTGGCACAATACCGTTGTTAACAAACATAAATCGAACACCCCAGTCTATAAAATCATTGGTGTTCCACTTTCGTACATTTACCCAGCCTGCAAGCTCCATTGCATTACCGGGTGAGCCGCAGGCTATTCCAATATTATATTCGCTCGGGTTACCGGCGATATGGGAGTATACTCTGATGTCTCGAACATTGGGTTTTCGGCCAAGTTCTCTACTCAGCTTTTGCAAGTACCCAACATAATCCTGTTTCGACCAGTTATCAAAACAGCCTTGCATTTTTACGTCACGTAACTCAGCATCAGCATACAGTCCCTGCAGACCACCTGGTCGTTTTCTGAAATAGGTAATTCTTGGTAGAATTCCGCAAAAGCCGGCCCGAATGACAGCTTCTTCATTTACTGCTGACTTTTCGCCAGGGTGTGCACTCTTGATGATGCCATCAAGCCAAGTTATCAAGGGGATATCTAACGCAGGGTCCCAGTCGGCGTGTTCTATCGGCTCAGTGTAAGAGGGCCCAACAATTCGTTCCTTTTGTGATAAAAGCTGTGCCATACCTATGAAGTTCGAAGGCTCGATGCCAGATTCTATCGCATCTTCAAAGGCTGCAGCGCCAATGACTAACTTTCCTTCATTTACATCAAACGCAACAACTGGAGCACTCTCGGCGCCCAAAAAACTGTTACTCATTACTAATATTATATCATTTTCTTGTCATTAAGCTAGCATCTTCGAGACAGAAAACCTTTTTAGATCACTTGTGTGAGTGTAATGTTACTGCCGTATCGCTCCTTTCAATTCTGGAGATACGCCTATATCTGCTAAGCGGCTTACGGAATGTTAAATGTGAGACCTTTAACCTCAATAGGCGTATACTCTTATGGATACAGGAGGTAGTTATGATCGACAGCAAAAAAGCATTTAGTGGTTACTCGGTAAAGGATTTAGCTAAGGCTCAGGTATTTTACGAAAAAGTACTTGGCATTTCTGCCAAACGAACCGACATGGGACTGGAACTGCATGTCGGCGGCGGAAACCCAGTATTTTTGTACGAAAAGCCCGACCACGAACCAGCCACCTTTACCGTCCTAAACTTTATCGTAGAGGATATTGATGAAACTGTGACCGCTTTGCGAAACAATGGGGTAAGTTTTGAACAGTACGATTTTGGAAATGGCGCGAAAACCGATGAGTACGGTATTATGAGGGGCCTGCAAGCGCACCAAGGTCCTGATATTGCTTGGTTTACGGACCCTTCAGGCAATGTTCTATCCGTTCTACAGAACAAGTGACCAGAACAGACGCACCTTCCCTTAGTATTGCCGAATGTAAGCAGCAAGGTCAAACCTACGCTTGAGACCTTCGAGATTCATGTAGCGGACTGTACCGAATATCGGTCTCTCGGGCCAGGGACGATCATGAACACCAGCTATTGACCACATAATGCCCGCGTAACCGTTCGGGTCTCCGCCATCAATGGAGTAGCTATCATTCAGATATATCGCAATATTAATTGCCTCTTGTGCCTCTGATGTCCATTCGAGAATTTTTTTTGCCCAATACATTCGCATATAGCCATGCATCTTGCCAGTTCTGCGAAGTTGCTGCTGCGCAGCGTTCCATGCCGAATCATGTGTTTGAGCTTTCTCCAGTCGGTCGCAGCTGTACAGATGCTCACGTGGATCCTTGGCGTGTTTGGCAAGCGTCACCTGCGACCAAGCGGGGGCGCCTTCGAGAGAAGTATATGACTTTGCAAAATAACAGTAGTTGTCTGCCAGTTCTTTGCGAACGATTATTTCTTCAAACAACGCATTCATGCCATCGACTGCTGATGGTTGAGAGCCTGCCTGGGCCATCCGCGCCGCACGAAAGATGAGGGGCTCAGTTTTCACTACTGCTAAAACTTCGAGTACTACCCTTAAGCTGGATATCTGGCCAAAGTGTAGGTAGGGGCTTAAGCCTGACTGACCGTCATCGGCGATATCATTACGCCGCTGAGCGTACGTTTTCAGGCCGGTTTCAATAAACTTTTTTAAGTGCTGGCGAGCGTGCTTTTCGCCCGAAACAGTGTCCACTGTTATGCCTGCTCTGGGTAGATCAGCTATAGCCGCCCGGGCCTGTTGTAACGATATGCCAACATCTCCCGCTTCACGCACAAAGGGATGTTTTTGTAATCGTTCTGGCTCACCTAACCATTGCTCGAGCTGACGATGGATCTTGAGCCGAAGGGTGTGAGCAGCAAATTCTTGCTTATCAGACGCCTCCCATAGAGGCACAATGTTATGTGTGTCCACCACAAAACATGGCGAATATTTTTTGGCTAGCCGTTTTGCCAAGCTGCGAGGCCCCTCTAGCGGCGAAAAATCCAAAAATAATGCGGCAGGCTGCAAGCGATCTAGTACTCGTATCAAACTTGTCTCTGCTTCGCCAAAAGTGATACAGAAGGTTATATTGTGAGCCTGGAGTGCCTGCTGCACTTCTTTCAATCCAGCCAACATGAACTCAAAGTGCTCGCGCTTACGATATCCAGAGCGAGCCAAGAGGTTAAAAACAACGACTAACGGTAGCCGATGCTGTAGCGCGTGAGCCTGAGCCGCTACTAACGCATGGTTATCTTGGGCACGTTGATCCCGGCTCATCAAGTATACGACCGACTTGCCCCTACAAGCACCTTTGCTTAACTGTCGCAAGCGCGCTGTATCCATAGAAATATTGTATCGTACCTGCATAAAGACTTTGTAAAGACTTAGTCAGTCGTACTTAACTGAGCAACTTGGACTCCACGTTCCCAGTGTTGCTTGGCCAGGCCCGGCTTGAGATAGTTGGCTAGCACCCAATAATCGGCATCACGACGCACTTTCCAGCCCGCGCCGTCAGCGACGATCTTGCCGCCGTGTTTGGTTATCGCCCACTCGTGCCCGATAGGCACCACACTGAGTGGCGTATGGGGTGTATAAGGTTTCAGCTCTTCACCATGTACAAATCGTTTGAAGTTTGCGGCCAGCTGAATGGCATCAGTGATAGCGGTTTGCGCCATACCGCTATACTTCGTACTAGCTGCGTCACCAATAACATAAATACTCGGATTTTTTGCCTGTAGGTATTCGCCGACGACCACGCGCTTCTTGGGATCAAGTTCAAATACATCCGGGTAGCGTTCAAAAAACGAGTTAGCTCGATTGCCGGCAGTCCAGACAATAGTATCAGCCGGCAAGACAGTATTGCCCTGTAAGCAGAGATGTTTTGAGGTGCAATGATCAACCGCCGCCCCACCGATAAATGTAATTTTCAGTTCTTTCAGTCGTTTGAGCGCAGCTTTAGAAACGTCTTCGTCAAGCATTGGTAGTACACGATCCGCCCGATCGACCACAGTCACTCTGGGCTTAGCGGGCTGCACGGTATATTGCTTGGCGACAATCTGCGCAAAAGTCCCCACATCTCCGGCCAGTTCAATGCCAGTAGGGCCGGCTCCAACAATAATGATGTCGCATTCTTTATTAGCTCGTTTTATGAACAAATCGCGCATATGGTTTCGCAAGGCAATGGAGTCAAAAATGGTATACATCGATTCGGTATGTTCTCGCGCGCCCTTGGTGTTAAAGTATTCTTTTTCGTAACCGATACCAAAAACTACCGCATCATAGGTATAGACCTCACCGCTCAGTCCTTTTAACTCCTTAGTGCCGGCTCGGAGGTCGGTTATCAAATCGTTAACTATATGTACCTTCGG
>CAZHBD010000018.1:0-15062 GCA_964530555.1 uncultured Candidatus Saccharibacteria bacterium
CCCGAGTTACGATCTAAGCTAGTTGCCTAGAACATCTCCCACCAGCTGGAACGACGCATCGCATTCCGTCGTGCTATTAAGTCAACCGCTGCTGCAACCATGCGTTCTGGCGCTAAGGGCATCCGTATCGAAGTCGCCGGTCGGCTAAACGGAGCCGAAATGAGTCGCCGTGAAAAAGAAGTCCAAGGCAGCGTACCTCTTCATACCCTGCGCGCTGATATCGACTATGCCCAAGTTCATGCCAAGACCGTTGCCGGTATTATCGGTGTCAAAGTTTGGATCTACAAAGGTGAGGTAGCCTAGCATGTTAATGCCGAAACGAACTAAGTACCGCAAGGTGCGTAAAGGCCGCATCACCGGCGTGGCTACCGCGGGTAACTACATCGCATTTGGCGATTATGCCCTGCAGAGCCAGGGTTCTGAGCGTATTACCAGCCGTCAGATCGAGGCCTCACGTCAAGCCATGACCCGCTACATCAAGCGTGGTGGTAAAATCTGGATTCGTATCTTCCCACACACGCCAGTTACCCGTAAGCCACAAGACGTAAAGATGGGTAGCGGTAAAGGTAACCCCGAATTTTTCGTAGCCAAGGTCCGCCCTGGTACTATCCTGTTTGAAATGCAGGGTGTCAGCGAAGAGGTTGCCCGCGAAGCAATGCGTTTGGCTGGCCACAAGCTACCAATCAAGACAAAGTTTGTCGTGAAAGAGGAGGCCTAATATGAAAATGTTAGACATCCGTAAGTACAGTACCGCCGAGCTCACCGCGGAGAGCACAAAGCTGCGTGATGAAATCGCTGAATTGCGTCGTCGCGTTCACATGGGCGAACAGACAAATGTACGACTTATCCGCAGTAAACGAAAAGACCTAGCTCGGATGCTCACTGTATTGAGCGATCAGCTAGCCAAGGAGACCAAATAATGGCAAGAACACTAACCGGTACAGTTGCATCGAACAAGACTGACAAGACTATTGTGGTCAGTGTCCACTTGCACAAAACCCACCCAATTTATAAGAAAGCCTATAGCGTCACCAAACGCTTTATGGCTCATGACGAGAAAAACGAAGCTAATGTTGGTGACACCGTGCTTATCAGCGAAACTCGACCGATCAGCGCTCGCAAGCGCTACCGTCTGGAGAAAATCGTTGAGCGAGCCGCAATCAGCGCCGACAAGACAGTTGACGCTATTACTGCTGAACCAGAGGTTGTTGAGCCAAAGAAGGCAAACGAGGAAGAAGAATGATCCAGCAAGAATCACGACTAGTTGTATGTGACAACAGTGGGGCCAAGGAAATCTTGTGTATCCGCGTGCTGGGCGGTACCCGTCGTCGATATGCTCGTGTTGGTGACGTTATTGTCGCCACGGTCAAGCAGGCCAATCCACAAGGTAACGTCAAGAAAAAGAGCGTTGTTCGCGCCGTTGTCGTTAGAAGCCGTAACGCCATCAAGCGTAAGGATGGCTCCACTATCCGCTTTGACGACAACGCTGCAGTGATTATCGGTGAAGATAAATTACCTAAGGCAACTCGTATCTTTGGCCCGGTCCCTCGCGAACTACGTGACCTTGGCTACAACAAGATCATCAGTCTTGCACCGGAGGTTCTATAATGAAGAATCAAACAATGTTCAAGATCCGACTGCAAAAGGGTGATACGGTTATGGTCCGCAGCGGCAAGTACAAAGGCCAAACCGGTAAAGTTGTCACCACTCATCCGAAAACTAACCAAGTGACTGTCGAAGGCATCAACATCGTTAAGAAGCATGTCAAACCAAACCGAGCCTATCCGCAAGGTGGCATTATCGAGATGACTAAGCCAATTGCCGTTTCAAAAGTTGGCATTGTCGACCCGAGCACCAAGAAACCAAGTCGTATTGGTTACCAAGTCACCAAAGATGGCACCAAAAAGCGTGTATTTAAGAAGAGTGGAAAGGAGATTAAGTAATGGCCACCGCAACCTATACCGCTCGCCTGAAAGATCTCTATAACACCAAGCTCGTGAAAGAACTGCAGGACGAACTCAAACTCGCGAACGTTCATCAGGTACCTCGTCTAGAGAAAATCGTTGTCAACGTCGGCCTCGGTCGAGCCAAAGACGACAAAAAGCTTATGGAAGTAGCTGCTAACACACTACGGAAGATTACCGGCCAACAACCCATAGAAACCGTCGCTAAACAGTCGATCGCCTCATTCAAACTGCGTGAAGGTAACAAAATCGGCCTCAAAGTCACTCTGCGTGGCGACCGAATGTACGAATTTGCGGACCGCTTGATGAATATTGTACTGCCTCGACTACGTGACTTTCACGGCGTAAAAGCTGGGGCTTTTGATAAAAGTGGTAACTACAGCATCGGCATGACTGACCAATCAGTTTTCCCAGAACTGACCTTTGACGAAACCACCACCGTACACGGCCTACAAATCGTCTTTGTAGTCACCGCACAAGAAGTAGAACACTCTCGAGCTTTGCTTGCCAAACTCGGAATGCCATTTGAAAAGAAGGAGACAAAATAATGGCCAAGAAATCGATTATTGCCCGCGATCTCAAACGCCAGAAGATGATCGCACAGTACGCTCAAAAACGGGCAGAGCTAAAAGCCATGGGCGACCAAGAAGGTCTAGCTAAATTACCACGCAACTCTTCCCCAACGCGCTGGAAGAACCGTTGCCAAGAAACTGGCCGTCCCCACGGTTACATGCGGACCTTTGGTCTCAGCCGTATTGCCTTTAGAGAGCACGCCAGCAAGGGTGAAATCCCTGGCGTAACGAAAGCGAGCTGGTAAGGAGAACTATGTCACACGCAAGCACAGACCCCATCGCTGATATGTTATCTCGAATCCGTAACGCCATAGCGGTACGAAAAACCGAGGTAGTCATGCCACATTCCACTGTCAAACAAGCCGTGGCTGAGCTTCTAAAGCAGAACGGCTTCATTGATGGCGTATCAGTTACTGATGCAACCATCGGCAAGTCACTGCACGTGACCATCAACGCCCCCGATCAGAACGCTCGTATTACCGAAATCGTCCGCCTGAGCACTCCTGGTCGACGACATTACAGCTCAGCCAAAGAAATCCCAAGTGTTAAAAACGGTCGTGGTGTGGTGATTGTCTCTACCAGCAAGGGCATGATGACTGGCGCACAAGCTAAAACTGCCGGTGTCGGCGGAGAATTGATCTGTAAGGTGTACTAAGATGAGCCGCGTAGGAAAATTACCAATTCAGATCCCCGGTGGCGTGACCGTTGCGATTGAGCCCGACACTATCACCATCAATGGCTCAAAGGGTAGCCTATCACAGCCGCAACTCGACGGCATCACCGTCACCCAAGAAGGCGAACAGATCGTGGTAACGCGTGCCAACGATGAGCCAAAGGTGCGTGCCAAGCATGGTCTTATGCGAGCACTCCTGAATAACATGGTTACGGGCGTACACACTGGTTTTAGCAAAAAGCTCGAAATCAATGGCGTAGGCTACCGCGTTGCTATGGCCGGTGCTGATCTTAAATTCAACATTGGTCTCAGCCACGACGTAACCTTTAAAATTCCACAGGGCGTAACAGCCACTGTTGAGCAAAACGTTATTACCATTAGTGGTATTGACCGACAGCAAGTCGGCCAAGTCGCTGCCGAAATCCGTGCCCTCAAGAAACCGGAGCCTTACAAAGGCAAGGGCATCAAGTACGTTGGTGAGCGCATTATCCGTAAGAGCGGTAAGTCAGGTAAGGATAAATAATGAATCGTTTAAGTCATAAATTACAGAACCTCGCACAGCGCAAACGGCGCGTACGATCCACAGTACGCGGTACTGCTGAGCGTCCTCGCTTGACCGTTAGCGTCAGTAATCGCCATATTTCAGCACAGATTATTAACGATGAAACACACCAGACACTGGCATACGCCTCAACCGTCGGCGCCACGAGCAAGGGAACTATGACCGAAAAAGCATCTACGATCGGAGAAATGATCGCGACCAAAGCCAAGAAAGCGAAGGTAACCAAAGTTGTATTTGATCGAAACGGCAAGCTATATCACGGCCGCGTAAAAGCGCTCGCCGATGCTGCCCGTAAAGCAGGATTGGAGTTTTAGATGGAACCACGACGACGAAACGCCCCCCGTGACCAAGAACCCGCCGAAAAGCTCTTTGACGAGCGTGTAGTTCATATTGATCGAGTTGCTCGCGTTGTCAAAGGCGGACGGCGCTTCCGTTTTCGTGCCTTGACCGTTGTTGGCGACAAAAAAGGTCGGGTCGGAATCGGTTCAGCCAAAGGTGCCGATGTGACTACAGCCGTAGCCAAGGCCATGGAAGTTGCCAAAAAAAACATGGTCAAGATTCACTTATATAAAGACACTGTGCCCCACGAAACAACTGCAAAAGTTGGTGGTGCCAACATCCTGATTAAGCCGGCAAGCCCCGGTACTGGTCTTATTGCTGGCGGTGTTGTCCGAACCGTCTTGGAAGTAGCAGGGGTGCATAATGCGCTGAGCAAGTCGCTTGGTTCAACCAACAAGACCAATACTGCTTACGCAACCTTGCAGGCATTGCAAGCCTTGGAGCCAGCTAAAAACTGGATTACCAACCGTAACAGCACCAAGCCAGCCGCCAAGAAAGCGAAGGTACCAGCATGAAGTTCAACGAACTAAACGTTACAAAGAGCCGGAGCACCAAGCGTGTTGGTCGTGGTATTGCCGCTGGCCAAGGTAAAACTGCTGGTCGTGGCACTAAAGGCCAAAAGGCTCGCACCGGTTATAGCCGTCGACCTGGCTTTGAGGGCGGTCAAAACCCTCTCAGTCAACGTTTTCCAAAACTACGTGGCTTTCGATCACATCGAACAAAAGCTGAAATTGTCTATACTGATGACCTCGCCAACCTAGGTGTGACTGTTACTAATGAGACTGTTGCTGAGGCCGGTCTGGTCAGCTCACCATACGTTCGTGTAAAAATCTTGACTCGCGGTGAGTACCAGAAAAAGCAGAACATTAAGCTACAAGCAGCCAGCACATCTGCCGTTCAAGTGATTGAAGCGGCTGGTGGAAGTTTCGAGAGCACGCCCCAGGTGGGTCGTCCAAAAACCACCAAAACCAAGCAAGCTCAGTAGAAAAAACATCGGTCGTTCTCAAGTACATCGAAGACTGCTATACTGGGGTCAACTGACGAGAGGGATGGTTAAGTAATGAGTTGGAAAGTAATATGGAAGTCACTGAAAACAAGCGATATGCGCAAGCGTATTTTGGCTGTTTTAGGCATGTTGCTAGTCTTCCGCATTTTTGCACACATCCCGGTACCGCTGAGCGACCCTAAGAGTCTGCAACAAGTTTTACAGAACATTTTCGCCTCAGAAAATTCACCACAACTGCTCAACTTTATCAACGTCCTGTCTGGCGGGGCGTTGGCTAACTTTTCTATCATGCTAGTTGGTATGGGCCCGTACATTAACGCATCGATTATCATGCAGCTGCTCACTCGAGCTATTCCAAAGCTTGAAGCCCTCAATAAAGAAGGTGAGTTTGGTCGCCGAAAGATAAACCAGTACACCCGGATTCTTACACTACCGCTGGCGATTATTCAATCAATTGGTGCGATCTATCTGGTTCGTCAATCAGCAACAAGCATTGGTGGCCTCGGCGATATTACCGCTAATGCCGGTATGGCTCGATGGGCGCTCATGGTAGCTGCCCTCACAGGCGGTTCAATGATCCTCATGTGGCTCGGTGAGCTTATTACCGAGCAAAGTATCGGCAATGGTATCTCATTAATTATCACCGTAGGTATCGTAAGCAACCTGCCAAAAAACTTCGCTACTATTCTGAATAGTATCGTAACAAAAGATAAAAAGTGGCATATCTGGGGCAAGGAACTACCAATAGATACGTCTGCGTTGATCTATGGGTTATTGATTCTGGCAATAATTGTCCTTGTAACGGTGTTGATCGTTAAACTCAATGAAGCTTCACGCAAGCTCACGGTCAACTACGCCAAACGGGTTCAAGGCAACCGAGCCTACGGCGGTATTACAACTATATTGCCCGTTAAACTGATTACTGCTGGCGTGGTTCCAATCATCTTCGCTGTTGCGTTTTTGAGCGTACCAAGCTTTGCTGGACAAATTATGGTCGGCAGTTCCAGTCAACGTCTACAAGGCATCGGTTCCAACCTCGTCAGATTATTCCAGAACCCCAGCGTGCAATCGTTTCAGCAGGGCGGCTGGCAACCATACCTGTATCCTGCTGTGTATTTCTTGTTGGTGGTACTATTCACATTCTTTTATACCTCAATAGCCTTTAATGCTAAAGAGATTGCCGAGAATCTACAGAAACAAGGTGGTTTTATCGCAGATGTCCGCGCCGGCAAACAAACCGAAAAATACCTTTCAAGCGTAGTAAATCGCTTGACACTTTTCGGGGCTTTTGCACTCGGTATTCTAGCGCTTCTGCCGATTATTGGGCAGATTTTTCTCAAAACCAACATCACCATCGGTGGTACCAGCATACTCATCTTAGTCTCAGTAGCACTGGAAACACTGCGACAGATCGAGTCGCGAGCGCTCATGGTCACCTACGACCAATATGAGCAGCCCGACTTCTTCACTGGTGCAGAAAATCCTGAGCTCACCTCTCGCACTGGTCGCTTCCAGCGCTTTGTGCCGCGTCGGTTTGTAAAAAATAAGAAAAGCTAAAAAACACTTTACAACAGAGTATATAATCTGTTAGACTAAGCTCTTAGTTATATTTATGGCTGGCAATAAGGAAGTAATCGAGCTCACAGGCACCATCATTGAGACCCTTCCGGGGACTCAGTTCCGTGTCGAACTCGAAAACGGCCATCAAATTATAGCTCATGTTGCCGGTAAGATGCGGAAGCATTACATCCGAATCGTGCCAGGCGACAGCGTTACGGTTGAGTTGACCCCTTACGATCTTACGAAGGGCAGAATCACCTATCGCAAATCATAAAGCAGTGTGTTATGCCACATAGGAAAGGAGCATAATCCGCATGAAAGTGCGTGCAAGTGTCAAAAAAATTAGTCCCGACGACAAGATTGTCCGCCGTAAAGGTCGGGTCTATGTTATCAACAAATTTAAGCCAAAGCACAAGCAGAGGCAGGGGTAGTCATGGCTCGAATTTCAGGTGTTACTATTCCGTCTGACAAGCAAGTTGGTGTGGCTTTAACCTATGTGTACGGAATCGGTCCTAAGCACAGCGCTGACATTCTGACAGCCGCCAAAGTCGATACCACGGTTCGCGTGAAGAACCTTACCGATGCCGAAGTTGGACGTATTCAAGATATTATCAACGAGAAGTACATTGTAGAAGGTGAGCTACAACGTATTGTTACCAGCAACATCAAGCGACTCAAGGACATAGGCGCTTACCGTGGCCTGCGTCACAAAGCGAGCTTGCCAAGCCGTGGTCAACGAACCAAGACCAACGCCCGAACTCGTCGTGGCAAAAAAGTAACTGTCGGTGGTACCGCTAAGAAAGTTGCATCAAAGACCTAGGATTAATAATGGCAGATACAACAACTACAGCACCCAAGAAAAAGAAGATAAAGCGATCTGTGCCTGCTGGTCAGGTTCACATTTACGCTTCGTTTAACAACACCATCGTAACCTTTACCGATTCTCAAGGTGGCGCATTGGCCGCTTCAAGCGCCGGCGCCTGCGGCTTCCGTGGCTCGAAAAAAGGCACAGCCTACGCTGCGCAAGTAGCCACCGAAAAGGCTGGCCAAATTGCCAAGCAGAACTATGGCCTCAGCAAGGTAGAAGTCTTCGTTAAGGGCATTGGCTTGGGTCGTGATTCCGCTATCCGCACCATCAGTACACTTGGCATGGCTGTTGAAGGCATTCGCGACGTGACTGGTGTTGCACACGGTGGCGTACGACCACGGAAGGCACGGAGGATCTAATGGCACGTGACAGACAATCAATTGTAAAAATGAGCCGTCGTGACGGCTACGCACTTCATCCGAAAGCCCACAAGGCACTGGTAAAGCGCACCTCATTACCTGGCAAGGCAGCCAATTACAACTCGCGCAACAAGCCAAGCCAATACAGCTTGCAGTTGCGAGAAAAGCAGAAAGTTAAGCGCCTATATGGCCTATTAGAGCGACAATTCTCAAATCTGATGAAAGAAGCCACTCGCAAAGAAGGCCAATCGGGCGAAAACCTTTTGGCATTCCTTGAACGACGACTTGATAATGTCGTGTACCGGGCTGGCTTTGCCGTCAGCCGACGAGCTGCTCGTCAGCTTGTTACTCATGGTCACTTCACATTAAATGGCAGGCGAGTCGATATCCCATCTATCCGCGTGAATGCTGGCGACACCATTGTCCTGCGTGAAGCAAGCCAAAAAAACGAGTACTTCAAGCGTATCGACGATGTCAGCCCCGTAAGTAGTGACCAGATTCCTGGTTGGCTCAAAGTAAACCGTAAGAAATTTGAAGTTTCAGTCACCGGCGCCCCTAGTCGCGACGATGCTGAGCCCGAAATTCAAGAGCAACTAATTGTCGAATATTATTCACGCTAAGGAAGGAAGAAGCATGTCAAAACATATTCACACACCTGCGCTCGTCAACATTGACGACCACAGCAAAACATCAGCAACTTTTGTGGTTGAGCCACTCCACACAGGTTATGGCATGACGCTTGGCAACAGCCTCCGACGCGTTCTCCTTTCGAGCATCGCAGGTGCTGCCGTAACTTCATTCAAAGTTGAAGGCGCAACTCACGAGTTCACTACCCTCAAAGGTGTCAAGGAAGATGTCGTCGACATCATGTTAAATCTCAAGAGTCTGCGATTCCGTGTTTTTAGCGATCAACCGCAAACCTTGCGCCTCACTAAATCTGGCACTGGCGTGGTAACCGGCAAAGACATCACCACTAATGCTGACGTAGAAGTTGTCAACCCCGACCAAGTCATTGCTACCATCGATGATGCTAAGGGTAAGTTGGTCATCGACCTTGTGGTCGAAACAGGTCGCGGCTACCACACCATCGAAGAAGGCACGAAGCGCAAGAATAGCGATATGATTGCTCTCGATGCAGTCTTCACTCCCGTACTTCGTGTCCGTTACAAAGTTGAGAACACCCGTGTCGGCCAGATGACCGACCTCGACAAGCTGCTCATCACTATCGACACCGACGGCTCAATCAGCCCACGTGACGCCTTTGAAGAAGCGGCTGCCATCCTTGTGAATCAATACACCGCCTTAGCTGGTCAAACTCGCGTTGAGGCACCAGCACCTGTTACAGCTGCCAGCGAAGCCAGTGCCGCCAGCAATGACGGTGAAGATCCAACTGAACTGATGACTTCTATTGAAGATCTCAATCTATCAGCTCGCACTACCAACGCCTTGGTAAACAACGAAATTCACACGCTCAAGGACTTGTTCAGCCTGAGCGATGCCGAACTACGTGACCTTAAGGGCTTTGGTAGCAAAGCATTAGATGAAGTAAAAGAAAAACTCGCGGAGTTGGAGCTCTAAAATGCACCGTCACGGATACCAAGGCCGCAAGTTTGGCCGCGAAAGAGATCAGCGCTCCGCTCTCATGAAGGGGCTGGCCGACTCTTTGGTGCGTGACGAGAAAATCGTTACCACGCTCCCTAAGGCCAAGGAACTTGTACCCTATATCGAAAAACTCATAACTAAAGCCAAAAAGGGCGACCTTCACAGCCGTCGCCAAGTTATTGCTGGCCTGCAGACACTAGAAAGTGCTCATAAGCTGGTGGACGATATTTCACCAAAGCTAAAGGGTCGTAACAGCGGACATCTACGGATTACGCGCACCGGCAATCGTCGTGGAGACAATGCTGAAATGGCTCAGGTTAGTTTTGTGGATGACCTCAAGGAAGTACCTGTTGCAAAACCTGTGGCAAAAGCAACCCCGAAGGCCGCTACGAAGCCAGCAGCCAAGAAAGTTGAGGCAAAATAATGGCCGAGAATAGCAGCAAACGCGCTGAAACTAAGTCAGCTCCAGCCAAGCGAGTTGTGACTTCAATGAAAACATACAGCCAGAAACCTGCCGATGTTACTCGCAAATGGTTTGTACTCGATGCTAGCGAAGCTCCATTAGGGCGTCTCGCCACTGTCGCAGCCAGCTTGCTGATCGGCAAGGGTAAGCCAAGCGTAACCGCGCACGTTGATGGCGGTGACTACGTTATTGTTATCAATGCCGACCAGCTTCAAGTTACCGGCGGCAAGGAACAGAAGAAAATCTACTACCGGCACAGTAATTTCCCTGGCGGCTTGAAGTCTGCGACCCTAGCTGAAGTAAAAGACAAGGATGCAACCCGAGCCGTAACCCAAGCTATCCGCGGTATGCTGCCAGTCAATAAACTTCGAGATGGTCGCTTGGACCGCCTCAAGGTCTACAATGGCGCAGAACATAATCACAATGCGCAACAACCAGAAACCATAAGCCTGAAAGGGGCAAAATAATGGCTGACAAGCACTATAATTACGCCCTTGGCCGCCGCAAAAGCGCCACCGCTCGAGTACGCGTAACCAACGGCAGCGGCAAAGTCACTATCAATGGCAAACCAGCAGATGAGTATTTCGCTACCAGCAAACATCTGCTCAACGAGCTGGGGCGCCCCTTTACTGTCCTGGAGCAGAACGGCAAGTACGATGTCTCTGCCGTCGTGGATGGTGGTGGCCACAGTGGTCAGGCTGATGCGATTCGCCTTGCCATCGCCAAGGCATTGACTGTAATGAACGAAGAGCTAAAGAGTACTCTCAAGCGAGCCGATCTACTCGGTCGTGACCCGCGCGAAAAAGAACGCAAGAAGTTTGGTCTTAAGGGTGCCCGCAAACAACGCCAGTTCACCAAGCGCTAGGCTATTATTGCACCTGAAAAAAGGCAGCCGATCAGGCTGCCTTTTTATTTGTTGGGTCATTCGCAACAGATACGCGCGGGCGAACACAAACCTCCACAGGGATAATGCCCTCGTCCGTAATTCGTGGCACGGTGGCATAGCACATCTCACCCTCAAGCGAGCCATTGATGGCACAGCCGCCAATTGCCCCGTGGCAGGAAGTTGGTGTAGCTTTGGTGTCCAGCTCGCGTAATTCACGAACTACTTGTTCACCAGCTGGGGAACAATTTGCACCGGTGCACACACGAACAACGCGCCCGTCGCTGTAATCAATTCCTCCAGGGATTTGGCCGGCAATTTGCTGAGAGGTAAGACTTTCAGGCTGTTGGTCACTCATAAATCTTAGTATAAGCGTTTTCTGCCAGGTTGGCATTGCTTGACAAGTCAGCCCAGAGGGTATAAAGTTGATGACTATGTTGAGTAAAGCAGTAAATCAGTTCTATTTCTTTTGGTTTACACCCCACATCGCGTGGCGCTTTGCTTCAATTTACGAATAATACATAACAATCAATAACGAGAGCAACCGCCACAAGGCGGTTTTTTTGTTTTAAGGAGAACATATGCAAGAATCATCAAGTCAACAGCCTGGTCTTACCCAGCAAAACGCCAGTGAGCTTTTGGGGGCATTAGGAATTGAAATTAGTCCTGAAGACTGGCGTTCACATGTTCAGATTGCCTCAGGATTATTAGAGCTTGAAGCAGACCGCGCAGCACAAGGCGCTGATCGTGTCACATACCAAGCCGGTATAAAGCAGTACGGTCGTCTTGCCTTACAGCGAACTATAGCCCAACGCCCATCAGATCACACAGTAATAGGATAACTATGAAATTTGCCCCCGCATCACCATGCACACAAGAACTTGAGCGACACTACCCATTGACTGAATCAGGTCAAGCACGCGTCGCTCTAAATCGAACCGCCAATAGCAGCATATTGTCTGGTGAAGTGCCTGGTTTTGTGGGTATAATCGGTGCCTGCGCATTTGTTGCAGCACTGAAACACATAACACGGCGTGAAGGTGAAACGTTAACTCATGCAACAAGTATTCCTGATGGCTTGGTTTATGACCAACGTCTTTGCATCTGGAAACCGCGCAGCGACGAAGCAAGTTGGTGGGGGAGCGAAACAACTGAACCTGAAGAATCGTACAAATATTTAGTCGAAAACGCTCGGAAGTATGGGCATGGAGCGGCCGAAATTGGCCATTTGGAACATGCTCGGCGTTATGGCAAATTACTGACTGTTGCATGGTTCGGGGGCCGTAACGGAGACATAGAGCTTAAAAAACAAGTGGCACTTGAATATCCAGATCTTCCACTTTTAAACAAAAACCCACTAAGCGGTGAGATTGACCAAACACTAGAAGAAGTCGCTATGCTAAACGAACTCCGTGCGCCAGGAGCAGCGCCCGTCATATTGCTCTACCGTGGCGGTGAAAATGCCAAAACTCCAGAAGAGTGGGAGAAGCAGTACTTTCGAGCCTACGAGAAAACCAATGGGTTAATGGTAGTCGATTTCGCGCACGGAGCCGAAATGGCCCACGACCCAAACGGCAACTTTGGTAAATCCGTTGGTGGGCAGCTTGCCAGCATAAAGCACGGATTAGAGTTGGCTCGAGCTGGTTACGCTCCGGTTGGCGGCATGAGCGAGATGAGCAACGCCGAAAGTCCAGTCGATCCACCGATCCCGCTCGACCTAACTAAGACCAAACAATTATATGAAGCGCGAATGGCGCAATTAGCATCCTAAGGGAGAATACTATGGAACAACATCGAATCATTATTATGGGCGGCATGGGCCCTCAAGCAAGCCTTGAGCTACACCGCCGTCTCATTAAACGTGCGAACTATCTTTGGCGCAGTTGAAGGATATAATTATCCATATATCATTCATGCTTCACTGCCAATAGAGGCTTTTGATCTTGTAAACGCAGAAAAAGCTATTCGTCATAACTTAAGCCTCCTAAGTCATTCACCTGGTGACAAAATAGTTATCGCCTGCAATACGGCTCATTTACTCCTTCCTTCCATTGTCAAGGATTATAAACGAGATTTCCAGTCACTGATTGACTGTGCAATTGCAGAAGTTATAGATTCAGACATAACAAGTGTTGGCGTTGTAGGCTCACCAACCACTCTTAGGAGCGAGCTATTTGATGCGCCACTGCTTCAAAAGAGCGTAAGGGTTTTCAAGCCAACTGCTAGCGAGATCGTTTCCGTTGAGAGTTCTATTAATAATGTTATTGCAGGCAAGTTAAGCCAGCGCGATCGGAATGCAGTCAGAAAAATAGCTACAAGAATGAAATCACTGGGTGCACAGAAAGTAATACTTGGGTGTAGTGAATTATCAGTTCTTATTGCGACTAGAAAGGATTTTATTGATCCTATAGACTGTGTGGTTAACAAATTACTACCTAAAGTAAACAATAAAGTATAATGGAGCTAACAATGAGTAAACAGGTGATTCTCACGGGCCTTAGGGCCAATAACGATTTACACATCGGCAACTATTTTGGCGCATTGCTGCCCCTGATTGATATGGCCAAAAAACGAGCCGGCGAGTATCAGGTCAATCTATTTGTGCCAGACCTACACAGCTTCACAACCCCAATAGACCATAAAGTGTTACAGGAACAGATTATGCATAATCTGCGTCTATTTGTCGCGGCGGGTTTGCCCCTTGACAATCCCGATGTGCATATTTACCGTCAGAGTTTCGTACCCGCACACTCCGAGCTGACTATCATACTGAATTCCTTCACCGGCTTTGGCGAAATGAATCGCATGACACAGTTCAAAGATAAGTCGAGTAAACTTGGTGATGACCGCGTAAGTATCGGGCTCTTCGATTACCCTGTACTCATGGCAGCAGATATTCTGCTATATGGCGCACACTACACTCCCGTAGGCGACGATCAAACCCAGCATCTTGAATTCACGCGCGATATTGCCAAACGGATGAACGCTAAGTTTGGTGAGTTATTTACTGTGCCTGCGCTGGTGAAAAAACAACATGAATTCTTTGGTAACGACCAAGGGTTACGGATCAAAGATCTGGCTGACCCGACCAAAAAGATGAGCAAGTCAGACGAGTCCGGTAAGGGAATCATCTTCTTGGGCGACGATCCGGCACTTGCTGCCAAGAAGATCATGAGTGCGACAACAGATAGTATAGGTACGATAAACCTCGATTTTGAGCAACAGCCCGGCATTAGCAATCTACTCCAAATCTCCGCTTTGTTGACAGGTGAATCTTTAGACACCGTAGCACAAAAATATCAGAGTAAAACAAGCTACGGCGAACTGAAAACCGATGTAGCTACGCAAATTCAGCAATTCTTGACTAGTTTCCAACAGCGCCTAGCAAATGTTGACAAGCAGCAACTACTAGCCAAGTTGAAATCAAGCGAAGCGGCTATGAACACTGCTGCGAACGACTGCCTGCTACGAGTGCAAAAAGCCGTTGGGCTACGATGAAACTGACGTCCGATACCAGCGGGCGCATCGATGCGGTCGTAGCTAAGCTACTAAATATCAGCCGATCGGCCAGCGCTGAACTGGTTGAGACAGGTAAAGTTACGATTGACGGTAAGGTTGTTGTGAAACCTTCCTCCAGAGTTAGTGAAGGTCAACAAATAACGGTCGAGTACAAGCCCATCACGAGCGAAAATCTCCCAGCCATTACGTTGCCAATCCTTTACGAAGACAACGATTGTCTGGTTATTGATAAACCAGCGGGTATACTGACACACAGTAAGGGTGCCTTTAATCCCGAGGGCACAGTTGCCACATTCATTGAACCAAAACTGAATGGCCTGGACGGCGAGCGGGGCGGCATTGTCCATCGTCTCGACCGGATTACTTCTGGGGTTATCATCTGTGCCAAAACACCCGAAGCTTTGAGCTGGCTACAAAAACAGTTCTCGCAACGAAAGGCCAAAAAGACGTATGGAGCAGTAGTCGAGGGAAGCCTGGAGCCTAAGGAAGCGCTGATCGACATGCCAATTGAGCGCAACCCAAAGCAACCCCAAACCTTCCGTGTCGGTGTAAATGGCAAAACAGCGCAAACAGCCTATAAAATACTGCGGGAGAACGAGCAGTATAGTCTGGTCGAGCTTAAGCCAACTACCGGACGCACCCATCAGCTGCGCGTTCACCTAAGCCATCTTGGTCACCCCATTGTAGGAGAC
>CAZHBD010000019.1:0-14641 GCA_964530555.1 uncultured Candidatus Saccharibacteria bacterium
CAACTATGCAGCGTTCACAGCGGCCGATTTCGAACAGTTGACACGTGATTTACCAACAAGTGAAGTGGAGCCTGGTGCCGACCTAGCCCAAGCATTAATGGCGACTGCTCTGGCAAGCTCCAAGGGTGAGGCGCGCCGTTTTTTGGAGTCAAACGCCATCTATATTAATGGCCAACAAATTCCGCTCGAAAAGCAAACTATCGATACTAGTGACTTTCTTGACGGCTATGTTGTGTTGCGGCGTGGCAAAAATACAATTGCGCTCCTGAAGCTAAAGTAATTTGCTATACTGAGCGGTATGTCTAAAACTTCAACCAAAGCTAAAACCAGCACTCCATCAACCAAAAAACGCGCCGACCAATACAACGACCCAGAGCATAACTATTTACATTACTGGGATGGCCGTGACTATGAAAACGAGTCGGAGCGACTAGCGATTACTCGCTTACTGAAGGGGAAACGTTTCAAACGAGCAGTAGATATTGGAGGTGGGTATGGTCGTTTGTGTGTGTTCCTCCAACAATACGCTCAGGAAGTCACACTCGCGGAACCAAGCCAACAACAGCTTGATATAGCCAGAGACTTTCTAAAGGATCACGCCGAGATCAAAAGGGTCTTGACCCAGGCTGATGATCTCAAGTTCAAGGATAAAAGCTTTGATCTTATTACCATGATTCGCGTCATGCACCATTTACCCGACCCAAGCCAGGAGTTCAACGAAATTGCCCGAGTATTAAGCGATGACGGCTACTTTATATTAGAAATAGCTAACTATACGCATTTTCGTAACCGACTCAAGTACGCTGTAAAAGGCAAGAAATTACCGCTGGAACCTGTTGACATTCGTTCCAAAGAACACCGTAATCAAGGCGAAATTGCATTTGTAAACCATAACCCTCGGACAGTTATCAAGCAGTTGGCTCATGCTGGGCTCAAGGTAGAACGTACTCTATCAGTCTCCAACCTTCGCCTCCCAGGGCTCAAGAAAGTAGTACCTCAGTCACTAATGTTGGCTGTCGAAAACAATCTGCAGGTTCCTTTAGCCAAGAGCTACTTCGGCCCCAGCACCTTTTTGTTGGTCCGCAAAGCCAACTCCTAGCCTATACTGAAGGCATGGAGCTCACGAGTTCATTAGAGGAATTAACTGGAGTTGGTCCAGCTATAGCGAAAGATCTTGCTACGCTAGGGCTACATACCGTCGGCGACTTGCTTCAATACTATCCTCGCACCTATAACGACTACTCAGTCGTGACACCGATTAGAGCGTTACGGCCTGGCACCGTCACTATTGAAGCTGAAATCAACCAGCTTCGCGGACGCTATGTGCGACGCGGTATGCATATCACCGAGGCAGTAGTTAGCGACAAGACGGACAGTGTGAAACTGATTTGGTTCAACCAACCGTACCGGGAGAAGTCATTACAGAAAAATATTCGGTACTTCTTTTCAGGACAATTCGGCTTGCACTATCGGACAATGAGTATCATAAGCCCGACCAGCGAAAAAGTCAGCGATTTTCCGGTTCATACAGCGCGCATTGTACCCGTCTATTCAGAAAATAAGCAGGTGAGCTCGTCACAATTGCGCAAATTGCTCCGACAGGCGATCACCCAGATACAACTGAGCGAAACCTTGCCGAGAACCATCTGCCAACAGCATAAACTCTTGAGCCGTCACCAAGCGGTTAAGATCATGCATTTTCCAACATCGTCCGACGAGGTGGCGGCCGCACAATATCGTTTAGGCTTTGAAGAAGTCTTTAGTCTTACCTTAGCCGCACTATTGAACAAGCAAGCCAATCAGCTTGATGACGCACTGGCAGTACCGTTTAATAAGGACCTGGCCCAACGATTTGTTAAAGCGCTTCCATTCAACCTCACTAATGACCAACGCCGGGTTGTCTGGCAGATTTATCAAGACCTGTCACGGAAGGTACCCATGAACCGTCTGGTAGAAGGGGACGTAGGATCAGGCAAAACCGTAGTGGCAACGATGGCCGCCCTTATGGCTATGGAGCAGAACTTTCAAGTCGCTTTTATGGCACCAACAGAGCTACTAGCGCGCCAGCATGCCGAGACTATTCATACTATGCTCGAACCGTTGGGTTTTGCCGGTCGGGTCAGCCTTCTCACCGGGAGTATGAGTAAAACGCGGCGGCAAATAGCCCTGAGGCACATCAAGGACGGCCAAGTACGTTTTATTATCGGCACTCATGCTCTTATCGAAGATGTTGTTAAGCTACCACGGCTTGGTTTGGCAATTGTAGACGAACAGCATCGGTTCGGCGTGGAACAGCGGAAAAAGCTCCAGGCCAAAGCCGGACACGCCGTGCACGTGCTGAACATGACTGCCACACCAATTCCTCGCAGCTTAGCCCTAACGCTCTATGGAGAGCTGGACATAAGCTTGCTTCAAGAGAAACCGAAAAATCGCAAACCTATCCTGACTACAATAGTCAGCTCGACACAAAGAGATGCCTTATACTCCAAAATTGATAGCGAAATTGAGAAAGGGAGGCAAGTGTTCGTGGTCTGTCCGTTAGTAAGTGAGTCTACCACGCTTGAGCACGTCCGTTCAGCCAGTGAAGTATACCAAGAACTGAGCAAAAATCAGCTAAAACACCGACGATTAGGACTATTGTATGGCAAGCTAAAAAGCGAGGACAAAGCCAGGGTCATGCAGCAGTTTGCTGAGGGCGAATTAGATGTTTTGGTAGCGACCACTGTTGTCGAGGTAGGTGTTGACGTACCGAATGCTACTGTTATGATCGTCGAAAATGCCGAGCGCTTTGGGCTAGCCCAGCTGCACCAATTACGTGGCCGCGTAGGGCGCAGCCAACATCAGGGCTACTGCTATTTGCTCACGCAGAGTCAACCTATAACGAAACGTCTGCGGGCGCTGGCTAGCTCTCAGAACGGCTTCCGGTTAGCCGAGCTCGACCTCGAACTTCGCGGTCCCGGCGCTATCTATGGCATTATGCAGCACGGGCAGCTCGATCTACGAATCGCAAAGTTAACAGATACAAAGCTCATTGCCGACGCCAGGCAAAGTGCTCAAGACTTTATCGACCATCAAGAAAACCTGCTACACTATAAAGAGCTAGCTGACCGCGTACAGAAGTTACGCGTTATAACAAACCTAAACTAATTTATGTATTCTGGAACAACGCTAACAGCAGCCTCGGGTCGTTTGCTCGGAGCTCACCAAAAGATTGATCGTGTGGCTCGTAACCACCTGTCCAAGTTATTAGAGGACGATAGTATGTTTCCTGCCAGCCGAAAGATCTTGCACTTTGAAGGTCGCAATGGGCCAGACGGTATTAAACGCAAGAGCCCAGCGCAAGACGAGCCATGGCACTACTACAGCCCGTTTGATGATGATGACTCTCAGCTCATCGAACTGATTGGTCATCATTACGAGCTATTAGTTGATGAACTCAAAGCCAACAACTCCGAGCGCGTGGCGTTTGAAGCCGCCTGGCTTGCGCACGCCCTTGTTGATGGCCTGACACCGGCGCACCATTATCCATACGAAAAGAAACTGACGGAACTGCGCGGCGAGGGGATCGAGACACGCACGAGTATCAAGGAAAAACTTATTATTCCAGGCGATAGCAAACGGGAGATGGTCAAAAAAAACTGGAAGATGTGGGGCCCCAAGGGACTCATCAACGCCCACGGACTATTTGAGTTTGGCATCGCAACGCTGATTGCACCATTAACCTTCAGTGAGTCAGTCCCCAGTGACGACGACATCTTGCTCGTTCAAGACATTGGTATTGCCGAATGGTTCAAGCGCACAGCCCGCGAGATTGCCGTGCTCGATATGTTTGATCGTTATTACAAGCGTGGTTGGACAACCAAACTAGCCTACGACACCCGACAAAAACTTGCCCCGGCCATTATTAAGACCGTTGCACTAGCCTGGTATTGCGCCTTGCTAGATGCAGGTCTTGTAACGGTAAAAAAATGAGAGTGATAGCCGGCTTTTTGGGTGGTCGACAATTTAAGGCACCGCACGGTCACCGAACTCATCCAATGAGCGATAAGCTACGAGGAGCAATATTTGGTGTTCTGGGCGACATAAAGGGGTTGACCGTGTTGGATGCATTTGCTGGAAGCGGGGCTTTAGCCATAGAGGCAGTGAGTCGGGGCGCGCATCAAGCGATTGCTCTTGAGGTCGATAAGGCTGCACACCAATGTATAGAGGAAAATATTGCCTCCCTTGGCATCTCTGACAAGGTCAAGGCAACTCGCACCTTCGCAAATGCATGGTCAACGCGCAATCAAAACCAAACTTTTGACCTTATCATGCTCGATCCACCGTACAACGATATCCCGTACCGAGACCTGAAAACTCTTCCTCGACATTTAAAACCAGGTGGTACAATCGTTCTATCTTGGCCAGGCGAGACGAGCTTGCCCGCCTTCCAAGGTCTGAGAATCGTACACTCCAAGCGCTATGGTGATGCACAGCTAGCCTTTTATCAGAGAATTTCGTAAAATAGAGCGGTTCACCAACCAAATGGGGATGTGGTGGAATTGGTAGACACGCTAGCCTTAGGAGCTAGTGCCGCAAGGCGTGAAGGTTCAAGTCCTTTCATCCCCACCATAGACAAATGCTCCTTTTTGTGGTACTGTATATGTATGCACAGTCCCGAGCAAGAAGATATCCTTAGATCTATCTTAGTAAGTAGTATAGAAAACGGATTTGCCTCAAGATACTCAGCTAAGCAAATCGAAGATGCACGTCGTACAGGAAATTTAGCTATGCTACTTGGAGCATTACAGGACAATGGAGGCACCCAACTCCAGCAGGTTGCCGAAAAGGCACTATCGTCCGTAGGCGCCGAAGTTCCTTTTGCTTTCAAACTTGCACCTGGAAATATGTCGCGAGCAGTTATTGCTACGAAAATCGATCCTCGAACCGGCGAAACACTTCCCTACTCTGACACACAAATTGGACTCATCGGTGGAGTGGCTGGGGAAGGTAAACCCGTACATCCATTTATTTTTGACGATGTGAAGTTTGCCATTGGAGCAATAGAAGCACAGCAAGCAGTTAATCTACAGTTAGAATAAAATACTCTCGCGTAAAACACAGCCACAGTTCGCCAAGTACTAGCAAAAAATACCTGTTTCAAACTAATTTATCTTAGCGACAATACACTTATAGGATATAGCCTACTTCCGTTAATTTAGTTTTATCTACGCTCGCCTTATAGGTTTGTAATTTACTCAAACTAAACGCTATGTCTGGAAGTCTTTCTCCTAGCTTGATTGTTTCAAAAAGACTAACCACATCTCCACCAGGATCCAAGTCAGTACTAGCTGGCTTGTTTGATTTCTTGGTAGCGTAAAGCAGGTGCAACAGAGTACATCAAACCAAGCACAAAGCTTATGAGTCCACCGACGACCGGTACGATACCGGTCAATGCGATCAGCAGAGTAACACCGATCAGGCCCCAAATGGCGCCGGCAAATTTCTTACTGTCAGCCGCACTGAGTTTCAACGCCTCACTAATCGAGACATCGCGGTCAATCATGTAATACGGTGCGAGCAAATATCGTCTGATAAAAATCATGCCTGGCACAATCAGCAAGATGAGGCCAGCAAACACAATTAAACCGGTTACTACTGAAAGACCAAATAGGCGGAGGACGAGTGGTCGAGCACGTTCCCACACTTTGCCGAGTGTCAGAGTTTGGCCCTGAGCGCTTTCAAGTTCAGCTACTGCCAGCATAGCCTGGACAATCAAGCCAATGGCTAAACCAATAAGAGCAATCAGGATACCCGTTCCTATTACTGCACCAATTGCTAGTGGCGACCAGCCTCCGAATAAGCCATTGCTAAACGCTGAAGTTTTACTTTCTTTTACTTCAGGACGATTAAAGGTGTTGGCAATAACTGATATAAACGGAATGATGTACAACACACCAAAAACCGACAGGTTGCGCTGAACTGCCTCCCAACTCTTTGAAAAGAGCAAAAAAGCACTCGGTAGCGCCTGTTTTTCTTTAGCCATTGTAGTGTCTCCTAATTAGTTCTAGGCAAAGTGTACACTGTGTGACTCTTCTAAAAAAGCTTGATTATTGTCTGCTTTATGCTATTGTTTAGTTATGGTTTATCAGAACAACCAGCATCATCAGCATATTTTGCCGGAGCGACGCGGTTAGTTTTCTTTTGTCTTAAACAATAAACGCCGGAGATCGCCTCCGGCGTTTCTGTTTAATCAACTTTATATTTCTGGAAAGGAAATAACTATGGATTACATTAGCGAAGAATATAGTACTCGAGAAGTATTACTCTCGGGACAACGGATCGCTATACCTGGCGGTCGAGAAAATGATGGTGGGGAAGTCAGTAAATTTTTGGAGTCATTTGGACTGGCTCCACTAGACACGGCAGAAAGGTGTCTTCACCGGGACAGCTAACAACCGCCAGCTATTCATTGCCCGTGGCAAAGACATCCCAATGGGAGTGCTCAAAGGAGTATACGACGTTGGGATTTGTGGATCTGACGTATTTTTGGAAGGCAAACTTGCAGGAATATTTGAACCCTTAGGTTTTCGGGCTATCATGGGTGCCGGTTGTGATCTTGTGCTTGCGGGACCAGAAGGTCTGAACCTGCGTAAACGATTGCGGATTGCTACCAGCTTCCCGCTGCAGACCATTGTGGGCTGTGCTCGTTTGGGATACGACCTCGACTTAGACCGATTAGATGAATGGGGTGGCAAAATCGAAGGCATGGTAGCAACGGGCGCATATGACGCCATCTCCGACTTACGGAGTAGCGGTGACACGCTTCGCGATAACAACCTGATAGTCTATGACTGCTTGGACACGATTCAGCTCGGTGTTGTTTTCCGAAAGATGGCATACGATACCAGAGATTACGTGTTTGACCCATGGCGGATCTATTCTGCCAGTCAAACACTGAAGAAACGGTACGCGCAGTTAAAAAATGGAGCCGAATTTGACCCAGATACAAAAAGCACCCTATCATTAATGGCTGACGACAATAAGTTACGCAAGGCCCTTGGAGAAGAATCTGCCGAGTTAATTGCTGCGCAAGCTTTGAATAAGAACGTTGTGGGCGAGGCGGCCGATTTACGCTGGACCAGTGATGTTGCGATCGTAAAGAGCGGCAGCACACCCATTCGGGCTATAAACGAAGACAGCCGAAGGAACAAGCCTGATTTAGAAATGTAAAATACGTTACAATAGGAGTAATATGCCACTTTCAACAAAACCATATAAGGGCGCACGCGACTTCTACCCAGAAGACAAACGTATCCAAGCGTATATGTTTGACGTTATGCGTCGTAGCGTCCAACGCTTCGGCTACGAGGAATACGACGCGCCGATTCTGGAGTCACTTGATTTGTACCGGGCCAAGACAGGTGAAGAAATTGTCAATGAGCAAACCTACGCCTTTACCGACCGTGGCGGCCGCGAGGTCGCCATTCGGCCGGAGATGACACCAACTGTCAGCCGTATGGTTGCGGCCCGCCGACAAGAGCTGGCCTATCCGTTGCGTTGGTTTAGTATACCTAACTTATGGCGCTACGAGCGACCCCAGCGGGGGCGACTGCGCGAGCACTGGCAACTGAACGTTGACGTATTTGGACTCGCCGACATCGAGGCAGAGCACGAGATTATCCAGGTCGCCGATAGCATCATGAAAGCATTTGGCGCAACGCGCGACATGTATAGTTTTCGTCTGAACAGCCGAAAGCTCATGGACTATATCTTGTCTGATTTTTTGGGCCTCGACAGCGTACAAGTGCAGACCATTTCTAAGCTGATAGATAGAATGCACAAGATGCCGCATGCCCAATTTGTGGCCGATATAGATGCTTTGTTGACGCCAAGTGAGCGCGAAGCCGGCATCGCCAACAAGCTGCTGAGTATGCTAGAAGCCCAATCTTTGAACGACTTGCCCGACAAAGTGCAGGAGCATAGCTCGGCACAGGAGCTGAGTACTGTCTTGACGCTGCTCACAGATAATGGCATCACCAATGTGCGCTTCGATATCACCATCATGCGCGGGTTTGATTACTATACTGACATTGTTTTCGAGGTGATGGACAGCGACCCAGAAAATAACCGCTCAATGTTCGGTGGCGGGCGGTACGATGGGCTCGTAGGTCTCTTTGGAGTAGAGGCGGTACCAACGGTCGGCTTTGGCATGGGTGATGTCACGCTCCGGAACTTCCTAGAAACCCACCAGTTGCTGCCGCAGCTGATGCCAGCAACAGAGATCTATGCCGTACTGGTGGGAGATGTCTACAATCGGGCGCAGAAAGTACTGGCTCAATTGCGTGAAGAAGGAGTGACCGTTGCTGTCGATCCTACCGGGCGTAAAATTGGCGCTCAGATAAAAGCCGCCCTAAAGCTTGGCGTGCCATATTTGCTATTTATTGGTGAAGATGAGCTCAAGAACGAGCAATATAAACTGAAAAACGTCGCCACTGAAGAAGAGCAGGTCATGAGTTTGGAACGAGTTATTACCACCGTGTTAGACACGCGGAAGCGTTAGCACTCGCACCAACAGAAGTTTTCTTGTATACTTACCCCTTATGCAGCTAACACTTACTCACAATAGCGATACGAACGTTACTCTACATATCACCGCCGACGGCGAAACCTTAGCCCAAATTAAGCGGGCCACCTTGCAGCGCTTCAATACCGACAATCTCAAAATCCCTGGTTTCCGCGGCGGTAAAGCACCGCTGGAGATGGTAGAAAAACACGTCGATCAACAGTTGCTGCAGACCGAGTTCCTAGACAATGTCCTCAACCATTACTATTCTCAAGCCGTAATCAAAGAAAATCTTCGCACAACTTCCCAACCACAAGTTGACCTGAAGAAGTTTGTACCATTCTCGACCGTCGAAGTAGATATTACAGTCGATGTAATTGGCAAAATTACTCTGCCAGACTATCAGAAGATTAAAAAAACCAAGCCAGCTGCCAAGGTTACCGCCAAAGATATAACTGATGTTCTTAATTCGTTGGCGGAGCGTACGGCAGAGCGCAAAACAGTTAGCCGTGCCGCCAAAAATGGCGACGAAGTTGTGATTGACTTCGCAGGAGCAGACGCCAAAGGCGAGCCGGTCAGCGGAGCAGACGGCAAAGATTACCCCCTAAAACTAGGCAGCAACAGTTTTATCCCTGGCTTCGAAGACAATGTAGTTGGCATGAAGCCCGGTGAGACGAAGGACTTTACAATTCCGTTTCCCAAAGACTACGGTGTGGCAGCCTTGCAAGGTAAAAAGGTTACTTTTACGGTCACCGCTAAAACGATCAATGAGTTAGCAGCCCCCAAGATTGACGATGCCTTTGCCCGCAAAACTGGCCCATTTACCTCACTGGAGAACCTTAAAGAAGATATCAAGAGGCAACTAACCGTTGAACGCCAACGTGAGCTTGATCAGCAGTTCGAGAGTGAGCTACTCAAAGAGATTAGCGACAAGACAAAAGTCGCCATTCCTGACAGTGTGGTCGACGATCAAGTATTGCGTGCTGAGGAGGAGGAAAAACAAAACCTCATATATCGCGGGCAAACCTGGCAAGAACATCTCAAAGCCGAGGGTGTAACCGAGGAAGAACATCGCAAACGCAACCGTGACTCCGCTGCCGAGCAGGTTAAGGTTGGTATCATCATCGGTGCAATTGGTGACGCCGAGAATATTGTGGTCGGGCCCGAAGAACTGGAGATCCGCATGCAGCTACTTAAAGGCCAGTACAAAGACTCGCAAATGCAAGCCGAACTGGAAAAGCCCGAAGCGCGACAGGACATCGCCTCACGGATTCGTATAGAAAAGGTGCTCGCTAAGCTCAGCGATTACGCTACAAAGAAATAGCATATTATGCCACACACAGAGACGCTAAGCCAACCAACCCTATTTGAGCTGGCACGAAGAGACATTCGAGACAATCCTTGCCCAGCAATGCCGGTTCCAAAGCCGGGACCGCATGAACAAGAAGTAGCCGACATATACATCCTAGCTGCTTTTGATAATGCCGCGCTGATGACATTCAATAATGCTAGTGGCCAAGAGTTTCTGGACGATGGAGGCAATTCGCTCAAAGCTGACGCAGCAATTAAATTAAAGCAATTATCAAACAGGGAACGGAGCACTGGGCTCGCAGTAAGGTACTAATGAAAACTGACACAGTTGGCACTCTAGCTTGACGAGTGCTAATTTGAGCAGTATACTTCTGGTACTATGACAAACCCAACCAATAGCGTATTAATCCCCACAGTAATCGAGAGCGATGGGCGCATTGAACGAGCCTACGATATTTACTCTCGTCTCTTGAAAGAGCGTATCATCTTCTTGGGAACTGATGTCAACGAGCACACGGCAAACCTGATCGTTGCACAACTACTGCACCTCCAAGAACAGGACGACAAGAAAGACATTTTCTTTTACATCAACAGCCCAGGTGGCAGTGTATACGACGCATTAGCTATTTATGACACCATGCAGTATGTCAGCAACGATATCCAAACCGTCGGCATTGGTGTCCAAGCATCGGCTGCCGCGTTTCTTCTCAGCTCAGGTACAAAAGGTAAGCGGATTATTCTGCCAAATTCGACGGTTATGATTCATCAACCAAGCAGCGGGACTCGTGGTAAAGTTACCGACATGGAAATTGACCTCAAAGAATCGCTGCGAATCAAGCATCGTCTCAATGAGATAATGGCTAAAAATACCGGGCAAACAGTCAAAAAGATTCAGGAAGATATGGAACGCGATTATTGGATGACTGCTGAAGAAGCCAAAAAATACGGCGTTGTTGACAAGATTGTCAGCTCCCTGAAAAAAGTATAACTAGCTATCGGTTGTAAATTCTGGTATAACCAGCTTATGCTGGATTTACTCACGCCCTTTCGAGTGACAAGATCAGTTGGGCAGGGTCAAGAGTTGTACAACATGTTTGAAGCACACCCCGAGCTGCGCGATAGGCAGCCGGAAGCTTGGTTGCGCTTTGGGCGTAAACCACTTACTGCCGTAAGGCATGTTGCTAGAATGGCACTATTCCATGAGACCTTTCATCCGTTCATCGCTCGCTCGCAGATAGATCGAAGTGCTATCGGCATAGCAACGATCATTGGCCCTCAGTTTATCAAGCTCGAAGAAACCGGTGAGCGAATTGGTGGGTATGACCTTGACTATTGGCTAGCAGAGCACAGGGAGCTAGAAGAAACAACTCTGGCTGAATTGTTAGTAAAAAAAGCCGAGGAAATCGCCAAATACGATACTACGGTTGCTACAGAAACTAGGGTTTTCGGTTTTGATAACGAAACTCATGTAACTTTGCCCGCTGCCGGTCTTAAGGTTAACTTTTACGCCGCGGTTGATCCTGAAGGTGCGGAAAATGCAGGGCTCGCAGTCATCATGCCAGCATACGGTAAGCCTAGTAGAATTGTCGTAGACAGTGCCACAGATCCTTACGGTCTAGCTTCCTCTACGCCTGCGCAACTTCATCTTCGCCAGGTGCAATTTTCTGCTTGACTTTTTCAGACGCATTAATCACACTATGAACTAAGAAGTAGAGTAAGTCGGGTACTGCTGTGGTTCGCCTCAAAACACATTTTTTACCCGCTTAGAGTCCTTCGCGCGCTAAAAACTACAACACTTATCACACAAACACAAACCCACTTAATAACGACAATACGTAAGCGGAGCATTGCAACATATGGCAAAAGGCACACTTTCTCATAAGAAAGAGCGACAGTTTTTCACCATTAACAAAGAAAACCTAGACCTTCCTGATCTGGTTAATCACCAGAACACATCATGGCAGTGGCTTGTAGAAGAGGGTCTTGGCGAGTTATTGGCCGAAGTCAGCCCAATCGATGACTATACAGGTACTAAATTATCTCTTGCATTCAAACACTACCATTTTGATAAGCCCAAGATGACCGAGTCTGAAGCGCGCGAAAACAACGTCAGTTACGAGGCACCCTTAAAGGCTGTCGTTGAACTAACGAACAAGGTTACCGGTGAAGTTAAAGAGCAAGAGATATATCTTGGTGATTACCCATGGATGACCAGCCGTGGTACCTTTGTGATTAATGGCGCAGAGCGCGTAGTTGTTAGCCAGTTGATTCGTTCTGCTGGTGTGTTCTTTACCTCCGACAACAGTGGCACAAAACGTTTATATGGCGCTAAGGTAATCCCTGGACGCGGTGCTTGGCTTGAATTTGAGACTGCCAGCAATGGTGCCCTTTACGTCAAGATTGACCGCAAGCGAAAAATTCCTGTAACTACACTACTCAAAGCTTTGGGCCAAAGTGAAGCTCAGATTAAAGAAGCCTTCAAACATGTCGATCAAGGCAAGACAAGCCACATCGATATTACCCTTGATAAGGACCCAAGCAAAGGCAGTAACGAAGCTCTCATCGAAGTCTACCGTCGCCTACGTCCTGGTGATCTAGCTACTGTCGACAACGCGCGCAGCCTGCTTGAAAACATGTTTTATAACTTTAAGCGCTTTGATTTTAGTCGCGTTGGCCGCTACAAGATCAACAAGCGCCTAAATCTGGACGTGCCAAACACCGCCGAAAATCGTGTCATGCGTCTTGAAGATTTGATCGCTATCATCGCTGAAATCATACGTCTTAGTAACACGCAAGAACCGGCTGACGACATCGACTCACTGGCCAATCGCCGAGTGAAGTTAGTTGGAGAGCTCGTGCAACGACAGTTCCGCATTGGTCTGTTGCGCATGGAGCGAAACACCAAAGACCGCATGAGCATGAGCGAGATCGAAACCGTCACGCCGGCTCAGCTAATAAATGCTCGGCCGATTGTAGCAGCTGTTCGTGAGTTTTTTGCTAGCTCACAGCTGAGTCAGTTCATGGACCAGATTAACCCGCTTAGCGAGTTGGCCCACAAGCGTCGCCTGAGCTCAATGGGGCCTGGTGGACTCAGCCGCGAACGCGCCGGCTTCGAGGTCCGCGACGCCCACGCCACCCACTATGGTCGTATCTGTGCCGTTGAAACTCCAGAAGGCGCCAACATTGGTTTGGTGCTTAACATGGCTAGTTATGCCCGCATTAATGAATATGGTTTTATGGAAACCCCTTACCGCAAAGTTATCAACGCATTGCCAGCCACGAAACTGGCAGGGCATATTGCTCGTGTTGATCTGGAAGACGAAAAGGGTAAACTCGTCGTCAAAAAAGGTGACAAAATAACCGAAGTGGCTGCTAAAAAACTATCTGCTATCAAGTCACAGGCTACCTGGCCAATCAAGCCGTATGTGACTAGTGAAATTGTCTACTTAGACGCTGCCGAGGAAGACGCTGCTGTTATTGCTAGCGCAGCAGAGCCGACCGATGAACGGGGTTTCTTTGTAAACGAGCGTGTTAGTGCCCGCAACCGGCTCGTTGCAAGTGAAGTAGATTCCGAGGATGTTACTCATCTCGATGCCAGTTTACGCCAGATTATTGGTTCGAGCGCAGCACTTATACCTTTTATCGAAAAGAACTATGTATATCGCTCGCTGATGGGTAGCAACCAGCAGCGCCAAGCCGTGCCGCTGATTCGTCCAGCTGCTCCAATTGTGGGAACAGGCCTCGAAGCCGCCGTAGCACGAAATTCAGGCCAAGTAGTTTTGGCAGAAGAGAATGGCGAAGTGGTCAGCGCGAGCGCCGACAAGGTTGTTGTTAAGTACAGTTCAACCAACAAAACATATGAGCCAATGCACTTCGTCCGCTCAAACGAAGGTACCAGTATTAATCAAAAGGTTGTTGTCAATGCCGGTGACAAGGTCAAGAAGGGCGACGTCTTGATCGAAGGCATGAGTATCTCGGGTGGTGAACTTGCACTCGGAAAAGACTTACTGGTTGCGTTCATGCCATGGACGGGGTACAACTTTGAAGACGCAATTATCATCAGCCGTAAATTGGTTGAAGACGACACGCTCACTAGTATCCACATCGTCGACTATATGACTGAAGTTCGTGAGACTAAGCTTGGTCCCGAGATTGTCACTCGGGATATCCCGAACGTGTCCGAAGAGGCCCTGCGTCACCTAGACGAAGACGGCATTGTCCGCATCGGGGCCGAAGTTCATCCAGGTGATATTTTAGTCGGTAAGATTACTCCTAAAGGCGAACAAGAGCTCAGCAGCGAAGAACGTTTGTTGCGTGCTATTTTCGGAGAAAAAGCCAAGGAAGTTCGTGACACCTCGCAACGCATGAGCAACGGTAAGCATGGTAAGGTTGTGGGCGTTAAAGTTTTCAGTCGTGAATCAGGCCATGAGCTCAAAGCCGGCGTGATCATGCAAATCCAAATTTTTGTTGCGCAAATGCGCAAGATTGCTGTCGGTGATAAGCTCGGTGGACGTCACGGTAACAAGGGCGTTATTGCTCGCGTTTTGCCTGTTGAGGACATGCCGTTCATGGAAGACGGAACGCCGGTTGACATTATTCTCAACCCACTCGGCGTGCCATCACGCATGAATGTTGGGCAGTTGTTCGAAACTCACCTGGGTATGGCAGCCCGTGCATTGGGTATCAACGTTGCAAGCCCCTCATTTGATGGTGTCAAGATTGAGAAAATCCAAAGCCTGCTCAAAGATGCTGGCTTACCAGAAGACGGCAAGCAGCAACTCTACG
>CAZHBD010000020.1:0-14533 GCA_964530555.1 uncultured Candidatus Saccharibacteria bacterium
GTTTATCACACGCGAGGATTATCCTGAGGTATATCAATGGATCGGTATAGGGCTGCTGATTATTGTGGCATTCATGGCGCTTATCTTATTTGTTGCTACAGTCATCTATCATGAAAGTCGTCTAATAATTACCGATAAGACAATTACCGAAGTTGCTCAAGAGGGTTTGTTTAACAGAAAGATTTCACAACTTACCTTAGGGAATATCGAGGACGTAACCGCTGATCGAAAAGGTTTTGTGCAGACTTTACTCAACTTTGGCACATTGAATGTCCAGACCGCTGGCGAGACTGAAAACTTCTACTTTCTGTACTGCCCAGAGCCAGACCATTACGCCAAAATAATACTTGAACTGCGTGAAGGCTTTTTGCGACTTCACGGGCATGAGGAGGAAGAGGCGCGAGCTTTTGCTAATCGGGCGAACTATCAGAACGGCTATCAACAGTATCCGCCTGCTCAGCCCTATGCGCCACAGCCTGGACCATATTACGGTCCGCCAGCACCCAACAGCCCAAGCTATTACCAGCAACCAGTGGCTCCAAATACGCCCGCAAGTATTGCGCGGGCACCAAACTACGAAAATCAATACCAACAACCTGCCGTGCCGCCTACCCCACAGTCGGCAAGCCCTACTCCTGAAACGGATTATCGCGGGCCTGCTTGAACAACGCCTGAACATCTACATTGTTATCCTGTAGGCTCTGAATCTTATCAATCGTTTGCTGGTCAATCTTTGGTCGCTTAACAGTTTGGAGCTTTTCAGCTACGGAATCGTCGCTGGGCTCACGCCGGTTTAGTAGATTTATTTGTAATACTAGCCAGCCGTATAAAAGCACGATAGCCACAATGGTTACAATTATTCTATGGTGATATAGCCATTGCAAGAGTGCTCTAAGTTTTTTGTTGAGGTCTTTTATGTCAATATTCATGGCTTTATGTAGGTATTAAGCACCAGATTAAAAGTAAGTTTCGTACGATCTTTTGGGGTGGGTTGTACGGTTACGTTGGTAACTTGCGCTGTGCGTCGATTATTTTCGAGTTTCGCCAAGAAGTTAATCAAGTTTGGATATGTGGTTGGATTGTTGGTGTCTTGTTGTACGTTAATCTCGAGTACAAACACACCTGGAATACCGTCGACAGGCTTAACTTGAGTCTCTGAGCTGCTGGTTTTGCCTTTGGCTTGCTTCTGACCAAGGGTGGAAGCGGGGAAGCTGATGGCGCCTAATTTGATACCGCTTTCATCAGCGATTTTGACAAGTTCTCGAACAGCCTTTGCCTGATCTTTATCTTGAGGCACGACAGATTGGGCGATTTTATTTAACTCGCTATATTTTTGTACGGTTTTTGCCGCAACCTGCAAGGCGGTTTGCTGCTCATCAAGCAGACGATTATCTAGTTTGACTGCGACAAGTTTGTCAGATTGCTTGTGCAGCAAACTATTAACAATTAGCGTTGAAGCGACCAGTGTAACGCCCAAGAAACAGCACACACCAATCATAGTGAAGTATGCTGCTTGTGGGTTGAGCTTGATCTTCATCTCTTGCTCCCAATAAACGTAAAGTCGTTGTTCTTGCCAAAGCGGGCTCGCAAAGTGACGGTGCATGGGTACTTAGGGTCGGTAGCGGAGTTACCGCATTGAGCATTCAAAATATCCGCTTTATCGAATATCTTGTTGGCGGGGTCGGCTAGGTTTACTTGTACTTGCGTAGCGGTGTTATAGTCGCTGGCTATGGCGGTAAGATCAATAGCGCCATCGCTAGTAGCAATCTTAAGGTCGGTCAATATGGTATTCGCTGGCATGGCGGCACCAATTTGTTTGATCAGTTTGCTAAACAACACTTCTCGCGACAACACTTGCGATGTTAACTTGAGGTTATTAGAAATCGTCTCTACCTCTTTCTGAATTTCGTCAATTTTTTGACTCTTTAGTGACTCACGGGTGCGGGCTACCTGGTCATTATAGTTGCGAATGGACTGGTTCATATAGAAGAGCCCAAAAAGACCTATCAGATAAACTCCGACGATTGTCAGGGAGAATACTATGGCCAGCTGAGCTAACTGACTGTTTCGGCGACCAAAATAAATCTCTTTCTTTATGCCAGAGGGCAGCAGGTTGATCATAGGGCAATCTCCTGAGGAGTTAACAGTGCCAGCCCTCCAGCCGTGATAAAGTTTGACTGATCCTCGGATTGCAGCGGCTCGACACCTGGAGCGTAACTGAAACGGCTCCAAGGATCGCTGTTGCGAACTGGCAAGCGTAGTACATCGGTCATGCGGTCGCTGAGGCCAGGTACGTTGGCACTACTGCCCATAAGCACAATCTGATTAATCCGATGTTCGGCACCATAACGCTCTTGGTAGTAACGGATCATTCGACGTATTTCTTTGATAAGTTGGTCGAGTAGGGGGTCAAGTGCTTTAGATATCTCCTGCTGCTTCTTACTAAAGTTTAGGCCGTACTTAGTCTTGATGATATGCGCTTCCTGACGGGTTACTCCTAATTGGTCGGAGATACGCGAGGTAAAGTTTTCGCCACCACCACCAACAGTTCCAGTAGCAATGATCGTCTCATCGACTATCGTTATATCAGCCGAAACGGGACCGAAATCGACCAAGACTGTTGGCGCATGACTGTAATCAGTCTTTACAAACAGACGAGTCACGGCATCGATACTGGTCTCGATGGCGACCGGCTCGAGGCCGAGCAAATGCGCCAAGGTAATGTATGAGTCTACGAGATGCTTGGGTGTGGCCACAGCAAATAATTCCAGTTCTTTGTCGGTTTTACGCATCACACTATAATCCAGGTAAAGCTCATCTATTGGGGTGGGAATGTACTGCTCGGCTTCCAAGCGCACGGCTTCGTCGAGTTCTTTTTTGTCTAGTAGTGGCAGTTTAATGGCTCGGCTGAACGTTCGTGCGGCAGGTACAGCGATGGCGACACGACGGCTGCTAATCTGCCCGTGAAGCCCTTTGTCAAACAACTCATCAACAGCTTTGGCAATGGTAATGGGATCAACAATCACTCCGTCTTTGATCGATTTTGGATCGAAAGTGGTCGTCCCGTAGCCCACTACCCGGTTTTCGTTATTCAGCGAAGAAACCTGCATAACTCGTACACAGTTAGGACTCAGATCGAGGCCGAAGAGCGGGCGATCTTTGTAGAAATAAACCGTATTACTCATAAATCTGCTTGCCCATCAAAGCATATGCGCTTTAGTTCAGTATAACAGATATGGAGTAGGGAAAAGCCCGTAATTGGTGCGATCTTTAGTTCTTATGATTATAATAGGTAGTAATGAAACGGGTGGCACTGCAGCAGGTGGGGTATACGCTCATTGAATTAGTGACGGGATTGTTTATTTTTGGCATCATTGCGCTGAGTTTTTTATACCTCTTCACCTCGCTCGTTTCGAGCACTGTCGTAACTAAACGAAAAGCACAGGCATTAGCTTTGGCGACAAATCAGATGGAGTACTTAAAATCCCTACCCTACAATAATCTGGCGGTCCAAGGTGGCAGTATCGTCACCAACAATCCTATACCGGCCACCAAAACACAAACGGTGAACGGTGTCTTATACACAGTCAAAACTAATATTGAATATGTCGATGATGCCTTTGATGGCTGTGGTTCGTATCCGAACCAAACCCTCAAACAGAAATACTGTCGTAACTATCCGGCCCCAAGCGGAGCGCCGGCAACCGATCAAAATCCAGCGGACTATAAGCTGGCCCATATTACCGTGACGGACCCACGAGGAGTGGTCCAGGCCGATATTGACACGCATATCGCAGCCCGGGTTGCCGAAACTGCTAGCACGACTGGGGCATTGTTTGTGAGTGTGATCGACGGTAATGGCAATCCGCTCAGTGGGGCATCGGTTCATGTAACTAACAGCACTAGCTCTCCGAACGTCGACGTCACGGATGTCTCCGACAATAATGGTATTGTAATTTTCTACGGTTTGCCGGTCGATACAAACGGCTATGATTATGTCGTTGCGGGGTCAAAACCAGGCTATTCATCACTGAACACTATTGCACCAAGCGGGGCTTTACAGCCTAACTATGCCAGTCAACAGATTTTTACACAGTTATCGTCTTTTGTTACCCTGCCGCTCAAGCAGCAAGGAACTAACAGCTTAGTGGTTGAAACAACCGATACGAATGGCAACGTGCTGGGTGGTGTTAAGGTGTACGCCAAAGGCGGGTATAAAAAATACACCGCAACTACCAACACGAGCTACTATTTCGATAATCTCGCCCCAGATACTCGCCCGACTACAGATGGTTCAGGGCTTGCTTCTTTCGATAACTTGGTGCCAGGCAACTACTACTTATGTGGCGATACTGGAGCCTCGAGCTGTACCAAAAATGGCACCACGTACTATGTCGCCGCGGCAGTACCATATGGTGGTTCCAGCTCTTTTGGTCCCACAATTGTGCCAAGCTATGATCCTTCGGCGCCACCTGCTACCACCTATAGCTACAACAGCGTTGGATATCTGCAAAAAGTACGTCTCATGTTGACGACCAGTGCCACTTTCCCCAGAGTGCTGACTATGACGCCGTATGAGCTCAGTCAGGGGAGTACTAATTTGGGGGCCGTCAGCTTTACCATAACGGGCGTGAACTTGCCTTGCAGCAGTGTAGCCGGTAGTTGTTCAACTTCAGTCGTCTTATCACAAGGCGGTACTAACCATACAGCGAGCTGCACTGGCTCGTCGGCAGGAACGCAGTTGGTCTGTAGCGTTGACCTAACGGGTGTTTCGCTAGGTACACTAGCAATGAGCATTACTGCAAATGGGCAAACCCTCACCATTCCTGCAAGCCCACACCTAGGAGCCATGAATGTTACGCAGTAAATTGCACCAGTCTGGGTTTACGATAGTCGAACTTGTAGTGGTTATTGTCTTAGTAGGGATAATCTTTACAGGTATATATGCGTTCTTCAACACATCCTTCAGTCAGTATATGGGCTTACAACAGGACAGCTCGACCTACAACGACTTGGCCTACCAGTCACAGCGAGTTGCTACCGTCGTTCGTACGGCGACAGAGATAACGTCCGCCAATCAGAATGATCTCACTATGTACGCTTATTTCTGGCCAAATGATGCATACGTGTCAAAGGTTCGATATTACCTCGGAGCAGGCAATACCAAGTTGTTTGCCGATGTTACACCAATGTCTGCCAACCCGCCCTTGGGCACGCCGATTTCTGCGCAACTGAAAACTTATACGGTTATCGAGAAATACACGTATCAGCCGACGATTAGCTTATTCGAATATCTGGATTCGAGTGGTGCTAACCTAGGACTGCCAATTACCGACCTCTATACCATCAAAGGCGTGCGCATAAATATGGCAGTACCGAATCGCATTGTCGTGCCAACAACGGTCAGTAGTACAATATCGGTCCAAGTAACGTTACGTAACAGAAAGACAAATCTATGACAATCCGTAATAGCCAACAGGGATTTGTCATGACCACCCTTCTTGGCATGTTGCTGGTGTTCATTCTGCTGATGGGCATTGCCACAACCGTTATCGATTCCAACTTTTTTGTCGTAAATCGTAATGCTCAGAGTCAACAGGCATTTAATATTGCCGAGGCTGGCATCAACTACTATCTATGGCATTTAAGCCATAGCCCGACTGATTACAAAGATGGTAAAACTACTCCCACTACGCCCGATCCAGCGCTCGGATACGGTCCGTATGAGCATGTTTATACGGACGCCAACGCTGTGAATCGCGGCACCTTCACGCTTTGGATTAATCCACAAGGTGGTGGTTCGACCATTGTCAGAGTGCGCTCTATCGGTAAAGATGCCAAGAGTGGGGTCCTGCGAACAATTGAAGCTCAGTTGGGCGCACCGTCATTTGCCGACTATGCTGTTCTGTCGGACACCGCTCTGTGGTTTGGAAGTACCGAAAGCGCAACAGGACCAGTTCATTCTAACCAGGGCGTACGTATGGATGGGGCAAGCAGCTCCGATGTAACATCTGCCAACACTTCATACACTCCGTCGAATCAGTTAGGCGGTGATGGCAATAGTCATCCCGGTGTTTGGTGTTCTGCGTCAGTTGTATTGCCGGTGAACTGCAATACCAGAAGTAAGGTTGACTGGCGCTACCCAGTCCCATCGGTCGATTTTAATCAGGTTTCGGGCAGCTTATGTGCCATGAAAAAAGTTGCCTTTCAGTCGAGCGCGTCGACGTCGGCGCTGGCAAACCAGGCAAATGCCTGCACACAAACACCTACTACACGTACCTCGGCATACCTGCCTCAACGAAGTGCTACAGGAAGTTACAGCCTAACGCGAGGGTATCTCATCCAGCTCAATAACAATGGCACCTACGATCTGTTTAACGTAAACGGCGAAAACGATCAAGCATCTAGCTACTCCACCGCTCTTAGCCTACAGTCAGTTGCCACCGGTATCGCAGTGCCCAGTAACGGAGTGATCTTCGCCGAGGATAATGTGTGGGTTCGTACGGCTACCAATAGTTCTTTTCACGGGAGAGTTACGATTGGTGCTGGGCGCTTGGCGAGCAGTGGTCAGAACGCCGAAATTGTGATTGCCGACGATGTCCTGTATAGCACCAAGAATGGCCAGGATGCTATAGGTCTTGTGGCCGAGAGTAATGTAACCTTGGCTCCTTATGCTCCGCCACAAAGTGGTGGCTTCAATTTTGAGGTTGACGCAGCGGTGATTGCTCAGACTGGATCGGTGCTGTATCCATCCGATTACCGAACTAGCCAAGGCAAGTGCACAAAAGGCTGGTCGGGCAGTAATCAAACATTCACGTTTTACGGATCGGTTTCGAGTCGTCAAAGTTGGACTTGGACCTGGCTGCAGGGCGGTGGCTCTTGCGGCAATGCAGTGAACGTGCCAGGAACGGGCTATGTATCGGGCATCCTGAACAATGACACGCAGTACGACAACAACCTTGAGTATTCGCCTCCACCGAGCTTTCCAACTACCAGCAGCTATAACATACTATCGTGGCGGGAAGTATTAACTAAGCCCTAGATTACGGATTACTGTGTTTGGGATAAGACGTTATATCAGTATTGGCAGTCTTAAATCATTAGTCGCAATTAATTTAACTATCGAGTGAAACCACTGCACCGATAAGGAGTAATAGGCCAGCGCTGGCGAGTGCTGCGGCTGGCTGAAGCGCTTCTGAATCGTTAAAGTCGTTGCCGTCACGGAGCAGCTGTTCAATGTGAGTCTTGAGCTGATCGGCTGAAGGTAAGGTAACTGTTAAAACACTCGTCTCGTAGCTTACCAGTGCACCGTCGGGTGCGCTAATGCTGGGCGCGGTGGGTCTCTCGGAAGGAATAATATCTGAACAAGCATTGCCGACCTGCAGCGACAGATGATTGAGCGACAGGGTTCGTCCTAATAGATTGTGTGCCGCCAGCTGATTACGACAAGCCCTCAAGGCTTTGGCGTCTGCCAATGCCTCGGCATTGTGTTGACGTTCGTTATTAATGCCCTGCTTCAACCCAATGAGCCCCGGAATGATTACGCAGCCCGCAGCGGCAACACCGGCACAGGCGGTTCGGGCAGTACTACGCAATCGACTCTGAAGCTCGGACATAGTCAGATTTAACGGGAGAACGACCTAGAAGGCAAGCAAAAACAAAAAACAAAGGCCTGATATTAGCAATGCCCGTTAAGCTTCTGATCGATACTTAACATCGGTATTAAAATTACCATCTTTTAAAATAGTAACTTGCAGACTTGCAATGTGGTGCTTAGCTGGAAGTGATGCAACGGGCATGGTGAGCTTGTTGAGTGCTTCAATAAGGTCGCCCGAGGGTACTTTTAGCTCGCTGTTGACTGTTAAATTTTTAATGCGCTCCACCGCTTGTTCACTGTCAAGCTCAAGCTGCACTGAAAGCTCGCCACCCGGCTGATTGCCTATGGTGCCCAGATAAAGAACTCTAGGAACCTCAACTATCAGATGTTGGATGTAGGCTTGCGCCTGTCCGTCGTCTGAAGTATTTTGAGGTGTTTTTTTTCGCCCAAACATGCTCGAAGTATAACACAATAAAAATGGGGGTTTTGTAACCCCCATTTTTTAGCTCCAAGGCGAACTAATTAGTTTAGGTTGCTCTTGGTGAACGTACCACCACCTTCGTAAGTTGCAGTTAGGGTGTACTTCGCACAGTCCTTAGCGCTGTTGTCGCAAGCGGTGTCGTCGCTTGCTTGAACGTCGTAGCTATACGCGTTAGCTGCCGCTGAAGCAACCAGTGTTTGCGCTGCACCCTTTGGATCCTTCAAGGCTTCGGGGTCAAGGCCCTTCATGTTGCTGGCGCGCCATGACGAGTCATTAAGATTATCGAGCGTTGGATACTTACCATTTTGTGCGTAGTAAGCTTCAATTTGACCGTGCAACGCCTTGACATCGGTTTGCCGCTCGGTGTTACGAGCTTTTTGCTGGATGCCGGTAAAGGTAGTGATGACCAAAGCAGCCAAAATACCGATTACGACAATTACGATCAAAAGTTCCACAATGGTGAAACCTTGTTCTTTACGTTTTAGAGTCATGAGGACCCACCCTCCTTGTTTAGTTGTTTTAGTTAGAGCTTTAAAGCATCTAGCTTTGATTATAAGCATAAGTAATTAGTAGTCAATAGCTTATGTGCAGCGTAACGTTGAGAGAAAACGCGAGGTTGTAGCTGGCTTGACTTCCATACTCGGTAGGCGGATAATGCCCTTAAACATAAGAAGAAAAAGGAAGCATATGAAACTACACACAAAAGTAAACACCAAAGGCTTTGCGGCGCTCGAGACGCTGCTGGTGGTAGGTGTAGTGGGCATTGTCGCCTTCACTGCGTGGTTTGTGGTAAAGAACCGAGATTCCGCTAACAAACAGTATGACAAGATTGCTAACAGCGATAACGCTATCACAGTCAATGGAAACGTCAGCAAGAAGGTGGTTAAGCTTGAAGCCTCAGAAATTGCCAAGCTTAAAGAAACGCCAACCAAGTCAACGCCTGTCGCCTCGAACCCCACTAGCTCTACCCCCTCTAAATCGACTACGACGAGTCAAGCTAATACCAGCCCGGCAGCTCCTACTGCGAGTGCGCCAAGCTATTCGATTACTATTTCGGCAGACGGTTGTACTGTGTCTGGTTACAGCACTGCCGGGAACCATATCGAAATAGGAGCTTTCTCGAGCAATAAAGGCGGTTCCGTGGTTTATGACTTTAGTACGAACGAAACCATAACCAAGTCATCTGGTGGCTTTAAGGGCATGACTGCCTACGGCAAGACAATTGACGCTAATGGGGTAACACTGGCCTATCACTCAGCTACCATTACCGCAGACAGTTGCCCGGCAGCTGGCTAGGTCGTTAATTCGACTGGATATTCTTACTAAGATTTGCTATTGGTCCCATAACACTGGCGGCGATCAAGCCGACTGCAGCGCCCAATACAATAATCATCAAAGGTTCGATGATTGAGGCTAGGCTGTCGATGAGCACTGAGACTTCTTCTTCATAGAAATCAGCTACCTTAACCAAAATTTCATCAATCTTGCCGGTTTCTTCCCCAACAGCCAACATCTGCCCAACAATCGGAGGGAAGTGCTTGCTCTTGCTGAGCGGCTCCGACAGTTGCTTGCCGTTGCGTACTTCTTTGGCGGCCTCTTTGAGCTCAGCCTCGATTACCTTGTTGCCCATGGCTCCGCCAGTTACTTCTAAAGCATCAAGTACGCTGACGCCAGCCGACATTAGCGAGGCAAAGGTACGTGCGAAGCGCGCAACGGCCACTTTGGTAATGACGGTTTTGATGACCGGCGCTTTGAGTAATAGGGCATGTAGTTGGTATTTGCCTTTGGCGGTGTGTACATAACGATTGAGCAGAAAGAGGGCCCCACCAAAAACAATGGCGATAAGTAGTATATAGTGCTGCACAAAATCGCTGACGCCCAGCAGAAATCTTGTATAAATTGGCAGCTGCGCATTGGCCCCACCAAGATCTTGCATAATCTTACTAATTTTCGGAATGACAAATAGCATGATCCCAAAAAAAGCGATGACCGTAACAGTCAGAATGACAACTGGATACGTCATAGCGCTACGAACCTTCTTGCGTATACTGGCCTCTTGCTCTACCTGAGCCGCCAGACGCTTGAGAATCTCGTCCAAGATGCCACCGGTTTCACCAGCCTTGACCATATTGATATAAACGTCGGAAAACACTTCAGGGAACTTTGCGAACGAATCACCAAGCGGGCTACCGGCTTGCACGTCTTTGCCAATCTCACCGATAATTTGTGCAAACTGCGGGCTGTCAGCCTGGTTTTGCAAGGTGTTAATAGCGCGGTCCAACGGCACGCCAGCGGAGATCATCGTGGAAAGTTGTCTAGTGAAGACTACTAACTCCTTTTGTTTGACTTTGGGCTTTAAGAACCCGAAGCGTTTCTTGTTCTTAGCTCGTTCGGGTTTTACGACTAGTGGCCGCAAGCCTTGGTGATGCAGGCTTTGTAGGGCTGCTTCTTTGCTGGCGGCTTCGATTTGGCCGCGAATCGTTCGATCATCTTTGGTTGCAGTATAACTAAATAACATTATGATTCCGCCGTTACTCTCAGGACTTCTTCAAGTGAGGTGATACCCCGCAGCACTTTTACTAGACCATCGTTCTGCATGGTAACCATCCCCTCAGTAATGCTCTGAGTTTGGATATCTTCGCTAGTGCCGCGTTTAACGATCATGCTTTGAACAGCAGAAGAATTATCAAGCACTTCGTAGATGCCAATTCGTCCGCTATAACCCGTGTGGTTGCACTGGTCACAGCCCTCTTCGGACGGTTGCCATAGAGTGACGATTTGCTGGTCTGTCGTACTTAGGTCGCTATCAGCACCAATACCGCCCTTTTGAGCATCTACTTCAAGCTGGTGCAGTCGCAGCATAGTGTCAGGCTCGTGAATGTGAAAAACACTCTCTAATTGTTGTAAGATTGCCTCGTCTGGTTGTAGTGTGTGTCGACAATGCATGCACAGTTTTCTTACCAGACGCTGTCCGACCACAGCACGTACAGTACTGGCAATCAGGAAGGGCTCGATCTGCATGTCTAATAAGCGGGGTAAACAAGTGGCTGCGTTGTTGGTATGCAGGGTGCTGAATACCAGATGCCCGGTTAAGGCGGCTTGTACTGCCAAGTTAGCAGTTTCGCTGTCGCGAATTTCTCCAACCATAATGACGTTTGGGTCTTGGCGGAGCAGGGCTCGTAAACCAGCAACAAAGGTCATATGGGCGGCGGGATTGATTTGGGTCTGGTTGGCGCCCGGAATGCGGTATTCGACCGGATCTTCAATAGTTGATATATTGACGCTCGGTTTGTTGAGTTGGCTGAGCACGCTAAACAAAGTGGTTGATTTGCCTGAACCGGTTGGGCCGGTAACCAAAACCATGCCATGGGGTTGAGCGAGCGCATGCTCAATATCGGCCAGCGATTTGCCCCAGAAACCAAGCTCTTGCAGGGTCGATGGTTTGGCAGATTCGTTCAAAATACGAATAGCCACTTTTTCACCGTCGACAATCGGCAGTGTAGAGACGCGCAGAGCGTAGACTTGGCCGCCAGACTCGATCTTGAAGCGGCCGTCCTGCGGGGCGCGACGCTCATCAATTTTAAGATTGCTGAGGATTTTGATACGTGACACAAGCGCACCAAGGACTTTTTTTGGCAACTTATTTGCTTCACGCAAGATTCCATCAACTCGGTAACGGACTAGCACAAAGTTTTCTCGAGGCTCAATATGAATGTCGCTAGCTCGAGCTTTGATAGCGTATTCAATGAGCAGATTGACGGTTTGGGCTATAGGACTATCTTCGGCTAGATCTTCTTCGCTTACTGTCTCGGGCTCTTCCTCGGTGCTTGGTTCGGCTGAGATCACTTTGGTTAGTTCACTACCAATGTTTTCGCGGTACTGGTCGAGCGCTGCAGCAATGGCGCTGCTGGTGGCAATGTTAACTTTGACATCCTGCCCCAGTGTTTTGCGTAAAAAGTTTATGGCCTGAATATCATCTGGGTCTTCCATGGCCACCAGTTTACTGCCATCCTGTGCGGCGCCAAGATATACGGCATGATACTGGCGCGCAATGCGTTCTGGTAGTTGCCGCATTGCTTCGCGCCCTTCAGGTGTTGTGGGGATATCGACGTATGGGACGTCGATCTCTTTGGCATAGAGTTTTGTCAGGCTCTCTTCGCTTACCAGGTTGCTGCTGACGACCAAATCTTGCAATGGCTTCTTTTCGGCCTGTTCTTGTTCGCGGAGGCTAGCGATCTGTTGATCAGTCGCGACTTTTGCGCCACGTAGTAGCTTCTCCACCAAAGCATCTGATATTCGCATAGTTAATCTCATTATAGAGCATAAGCAGTTCTAAGTGTGAGTAAATACGTATATACTGGCAGCGTTGATTGGGAGAACTGTATGACTGAAATTGCTTTGCGAGGTGAGCAGAGAAAGAATAATGCCAACAAAGTGCGTAGACGCTACGTCGGACGAGGTGCGTTGGCTGGTATGCTGTTGGGTGGTTTTTCTTTTGGGGTCATGGGGTTGTTGCTTGGGGCGGGTGATGCGGCCGATACAGCTAATGATGCCCGCGCTCAACTTACTCAGCTGGATCGTTGCGAAAAAGCTGTAACACGCGCTGAATTACAAGGGAAAAAGCTTCCATTCCATCTAGTACCTGAGCTCGTCCTCAAAGCTTGTAGCTTGCAAGCTGATCTCAGTGCAGTTAGTGATCAGCTGAGCCAGGCCGAGGGGGCATTTGAAGATTCGGCAACTGTAGCACCGGGTTTCACGGTTAGTGTTCAATCTGACCTCAACCTACAAATGCCGTCAGCGGCGGTCTTTGACTCTCTGCGCGCTGATCTAAAAGGGGATATACCAGATAGAGGTAGCTTCAACTGGGCAATGTTAATTGCAGAAGGGACTCTTGGTCTAGTTGGAGGTGCTGCCATTGGCACCGTTGTTTCTGCCTCCTCCCCTAGTGCTCCGAAGGCACAAAGCGATAGCCATAAGTAATTTTCTTACAGCCAAGCTTGCTATACTATATGTAGATACTGATGGGCAGCTAACAGGGTAACCACGGGGAGGTGTACTATGGCCGACGCTAAAAAAGCCAAAGAAGACAAAAAAACGACCGAAGAATCTGGCAAGGGCAAGGCGCTGGGTCTAGCGCTCGAAACCATCGAAAAGCAATTCGGTAAGGGCTCGATTATGAAATTGGGCGAAGCACACCAGACCAAGGTAGAGTGTATCCCAACCGGGAGTGTGTCGCTGGATCTCGCGCTGGGCGGCGGTATCCCCAAAGGGCGAATCATCGAAATTTACGGGCCCGAATCGAGTGGTAAGACTACACTAACCTTGCATGCTATCGCCGAGATCCAAAAGCAAGGTGGCACGGCGGCATTTATTGACGCCGAGCATGCGCTTGATCCGGCTTATGCCAAGCGAATAGGCGTCGACATTGAGAACCTATTATTATCACAACCCGACAATGGCGAGCAGGCTCTTGAGATCACCGAAACGCTGGTGCGCTCCAACGCGGTTGATCTGATTGTCGTCGACTCAGTAGCTGCCCTTGTTCCACGAGCTGAAATTGAGGGCGACATGGGCGACAGTCACATGGGCTTACAGGCACGGCTTATGAGCCAGGCTCTGCGCAAGCTGACAGGTGTTATTAGCCGTTCTAAGGCAACGGTTATCTTTATCAACCAGATTCGAATGAAGATTGGCGTGATGTTCGGTAATCCCGAGACAACGACCGGCGGTAACGCGCTCAAATTCTACGCATCAGTACGTATGGACATTCGCCGTATCGCTCAGATCAAACAAGGCGACAGTATCATTGGCAACCGGACACGAGTAAAGGTGGTCAAGAACAAGATTGCTCCGCCCTTCCGCCAAGCCGAATTTGACATCATGTACAATCAAGGTATTAGCAAGAGCGGCGATGTGCTCGACATGGCAACCGAACGAGGCATTGTTGAAAAGTCGGGGGCGTGGTTTGCCTACGGTGGTGAGAAGATCGCCCAGGGCCGCGAAGCTGCCAAAAAATACCTAGAAGACAACCCCAAAGTTCTCGAAGAAGTTGCCAAGAAGGTGACCGCTGCCGCTGAGGCAGAGGTTTAAGACAGGCCTATGAAGCGGCTCATACTGATGGGTGGGCGCCCCTGGGAGTCGCCAGATGGTGGCAAACATTTTGCTGATGTGTTGTTTCGGTATTTTGATTCGCACGTCAAAATGGCGTTCTGCTTGTTTGCGCAGCCTCCAGCTGATTGGCAGGCTACGATCGATCGCAATATGGCGATGTTTCATCGCTTTTTGGGAAACCGCACCATTGAAACAAAGACGTTGACAGCAGATAACTTTGCGGACGGGTCTAAATGGGCTGATATCATTTATATTCCTGGTGGCAACCCTTTCGATCTGAAGCAGGCCGTCGAGGTGGGTGGCGATGTTTCAGAGCTGTGGGACGGCAAAGTCATTGCTGGTAG
>CAZHBD010000021.1:0-14518 GCA_964530555.1 uncultured Candidatus Saccharibacteria bacterium
CCAGTTCGAGTCTGGGAGGAGCCACCAAACCAGGAAATTCGAGGCCACTGTGCATAACTTGCTCAGTGGCCTCTGTTAATTTAGGCAAATTTTAGTTCGAGATTCGTATTTTAAAGGATTAGAAAATACAGAATCAAATTGCTTACTACTTGGAGCTGCGTAGCCCCCTTTACTCTAGTAAAAGGACTACTATATAACAGTTCGAGAATAATATTTGAGGTTAGTTAACTTTAGCGCTTATTGTGGCATCAGTGGTACCGTTTTTGCTTGTATAATTAAAAGGAGTTAAAATATAGAATACGATGAAACTAGAAAAAAACTATTTATTACTCTGTGAAAACTTTGTACTTGATGATAAGCAGCGAGCGAGCCTTATTAATCTATATGACATCATTTGGGCTCAGAATATACCTGCACTTCACTCAAAGCTACTTTATGTTGCGAATGTGAAAGTAAGTGATAGTGGCAGCCAAAAAAAGTTGTTAATGGTTCTTGAACTAAAATCACCTTCAGGTAAAACAATATTTACTGCGAATGCAAATGAAGCAAGAATTACTCAAAACACTAAAACACAATTTGTAGGCGGAGCATTTGAGATTGGCATGGTGCCGTTTCAGGAGTATGGAGCTTATAGGGCGATTCTCAAAGTTGAGGGCAAAGAGATAGCCGATCATATATTTGAATTGAAAAAACCAATTCCTGAGGAGAAATAAAAGTGAATGAAGAGTCGCCAATTTTTCTTCAACTAGGCACAGGATATTTCTACTCAGATGATGGGATGCGAAATGATACGAAGTGGTTTGAGCCAACCATTAACCATAAAGTTGATCAAACGATTTTGTCTATTCGCAAGGATATAGATGAGTTCACTGGTGAGGTTGAGTCAATGAAGTCTGATATTGTTGAGCTAAAAATTGACGACGCTTCCAGGAGGACTTGCATAATAAATGTTAATGACTTGGGTTCATTGAAATATGAAGTTATGCAACCTATACAGTGTATGTTATATCAGAAAGTTGGTGACGATACCTACTATATGGAAAGCATAGATTTTGACGTTTACGGTACAGGAGAGTCTGTCGCGGAGGTTGTTCGTGACATTAAAGAGGCAATAATTGTATTGTTCGAGGTGTTAGTAAATGAGCCGGACGGCCATTTGGCTGACGGGATGAAAGTAAAAAAGAAACTCATTAAGAAGTTTATCAAGGAACTTGATGAAGGCTAGCACCTTTACCCCTAAACTGAAGCAAAAACTTGATATGCCTGACAGGCAACTTAGACTTGATCCAGTAGTGGGCAAGAGAGACCATGATTATTACAAATTGTACTATAAAGGCAAGTTTGTCGTATTGGTTAAAGTTAGCAGAGGTTCGAAAGAGTGGGGTAACGGATTATTAAAACTTGTAGCACATAACCTTGGCATATCAATTTCACAGTTAGACGGTATTGTTAGTTGCAGTTTCGGAACCGAGGATTTTATCTCAAAATCCCGATTGCTTGCTGACATCTAACATGATCTGTAGATCTAGAGGCTGTATTGCAATAAACATAGAGTAAGCCATACTCAGGCTGAATTTTCTTACAGTGATACATTAAAAATTTCAAAGAATATATACGCCTTAGGTGGTGTAACAACATTGCATTAAAGGCAATTACTCATTTCAGAAAATTATAAATCAGTTCGACGAGTTCCTGGGAGGAGCCACCAAAAAAATACCTCAGCAACGCTGGGGTCTTTTTATTGGCCTAGCTTATTGCTAGGGACGCGAACTGGCCAGTTCGTTCATGACGAGCACACGCAGATGCTTGCATCGAGTATGCGAGAAATGGGTCGTAGACCGCCCTGGGAGGAGCCACCAAACGAATGCCCGACACAATGGTCGGGCATTCGTTTGACTCCACATTGCTTCATGGAGATAGCCTTGGTTGATTGCTTATGGTAAAAATGACTGTTTTGTGAAACAGTACCAGGAATAATGTTGTAACAAAAATGTTAATTGAATGGTACTATAAGCATAAGTAAATTAACATCTCGGGAAGCGTGTGGGGCGCCAAAGATGTAAGGAGTGGGAAAGTTATAGTATGTGGAAGAAGGTGAGCTATCTTTTCGCAGGTATCTTATTGCTGTTGTCGGGTGTCTTGGCCATTTTGCCAATAACGGTGTTTGCCGATGACGATTTTAGAGCAACAATTACGTCAACTCCAACTGAACCCACGATAGATACGACACCTACTTTTGAGTTCACTACAACCTATGATGAATCGGCATTTACTTTTGCCTGTTTCATCGACAACTTGTCTATCGGTGACTGTACTAGTCCGTTTACCATTTCAGCCCTAGAACCCGGAGAGCATACGTTTAGTGTTGCACTGCGCGATAACTTTACCAACTTTAGCCCTGTCGATAGTCATACCTGGACAATAAATACTGAGGCACAAGGTGATGGATCACCAGAATACCCATTGGGTATAACCAACTGTCAACAATTGCAGGATATTGATAACGATCTTTCGGCAGCATACAAACTGCTAAATGATATAGACTGTTCTGGTGTAACTAACTTTCAGCCAATCGGTACCGACCTACAGCCTTTTACCGGCAGTCTTAATGGGAACGGCTACGTTGTTTCTAATCTGGAAATAATTGTTGATGTATTATTGAGCACTGGTCTATTTTCTGCAACCGAGAATGCAAATATCACTGCTCTACGGCTAAAGGACAGTGTTATTTCCAATACGTACTTATCAGGCAATTACAGCATTGGTGGTATTGTTGGGGTTGCGATTGATTCCAGCTTACAAGACATTACAACAGATAACGTTACCGTCTTGGCCACAGACAATGGCTCTTCATCTTACACTGGTGGACTAGCGGGTGCGGCAATAGGCGGCAGCTCCATTGTAGATAGCTACTTTAATGGCTCCGTCGAGGGATTAAATAATGGTACGGGTGGCCTTACGGGATTTCTTACTGACACTTCATCCGTTACTAGTAGCTACTCAGAGGGAGTTATATCGGCAGAAGCAAACGTGGGTGGCTTGGTGGGAGCAATGAATGAGACGGCATCAATAGTGGACTCATATACAGTGATGGTATTCGACGGTGCGCCAGAATATTCTGGAGGACTCGTCGGGGTGGCACAAGACTCTTCTGATATATATAGTTCATTTTCAGTGGCAGATATGTCTGCGATACCGGTTGGGCCTTTACATATTGGTGGAATCATCGGATATGCAGGAAATACCACCGGAACAGTTAGCAATACGTATTTCGACCAGGTTGAGGCTGGACGATCTGACTGTAAAGGTGATGGTACTTTGTCGTTTAGCTGTACCACCACAACTAACCCAAGCTTCTTTTTGGGCAACGATACCAATGGACCATTGAGCGAATGGAATCAAGGGAGCCCCTGGAATCTGCACGAAGAAGGTAAGCTACCTTCGTTCGCTATTGGTCGGGTAGCCTGTGATGATCCACCGACACAGTCAGAGTCAACGCTTTTGTTTGGTTGCGAGTGGGCTAGAGAAACAATTCACCACTTTAGCGGCGCCCAAGTATCTCAGCAGTTTAGGTACCGCGAGCAAGGCGGTGATAGCCCTGATTGGACAGAGCAAAACTGGCCTTTAAACAGTGCCAAGGTACTTATTCTTGGCCTAAAGCCATCAACGCAGTACGAAGTACAGTTCCACTCTTATTGGACAATCGGCTCGTCAGACTGGGAATCAGACACGGCAATTCTAACAACAGGGAATAGTACAATCGATAGCGATGGTGACGGCATACCCGACTCAGTCGAATTGGGTGGACCGAACTATGGCGACGCCAACGGCGACGCGCAGGGCAATAATTACTCATCCGGAGTAGACAGCCAGCAAGCAAATGTTACGAGCTTTAAGAATACGCTTACCGACAATTATGTAGTTCTACAGTCGGACTGTTCTGCAAATAGCGGACTATCTATCTCGTCTGAATCTACGGAACACAAAGATGGCTCCTATGACTTTGGTCTTGGCCTGATCAGCTTTACCGCTAGCGGTTGTGGTCCCACCGCGACATTCACCCAGTACTTTTATGGCGACCACGACGCTTCTAAATATATTGCGCGCAAGTATAACCCATCGACTCACGAATACACGAACATTCCTGGTGCGATCTTGAGCAATGTGTCAATCAACGGACAAAACGTACTCAAAATTGTCTACCAAATTGCCGACAACGGCCCGCTAGACGATAACAAGACTACCGGGACTATCGTTGATCCATCAGGCCCTGCCTTATCTGTGGCAGGAGTACCAAACACAGGAATTGAGTACCAGCCTTCCAATCTTGATTTGCTCCCTTTGATTTATGTGGGGCTGTTCACTCTTCTTATGATTAATGCCCTACCAGTAACTATTACAAAGAAAAATAGATAGTTTTTAGTCAGGAAAGATTTGTTACAAAAAATAAACGAAGTGTGTGCTAAAATCTACCCCGTCGTTCATAGCTTGAGCTAAGAGCGAATATTTGGTCGAGAAGCTCTTGGATAAGATCACCGAATACCAGAGATCAGGTTGCGTATTATTAATCATTTTTGAAAATGAAGCTGAAATATCAGCCGCAAACTATTAGCCTATCAATAAGCGCAGTGAAGAAAAGTCTGTTTAGCTTAGCTTTCTTCGAGCTAGCAATACTAGCAATGGCGGCGTCAGAGTGCATGCTGCACCACGTGTTCGGCCTACCTCAACGGGAACTACGATTACCGAAACGCAGTCAACAGGCGTGCGAGGTTGGTTAGAGGAGCTTATTTTTTTCCCCGGTCCTGGCCCGCGTTCTTCCGACTTCACCTTACGTCGAACGACCATAGTCACGTGAGTAATAGACCAAACCCGGTGGGGTGCGCAGCATCCAACAGGGCAAATATCAAGACATTTATTCTAACCGCGCTTGACGATGGTGTGTAAGATCTACGCGATACCGTCATTTCTTCGTTCGAAGTATATTCGGAACGGATTTACGATGCATTTACTGGTAACTTTGTGTTATCAATCATCGACATTAACCCAGTGCCGGTTGTGCAAGCAATGCATATGCGCCGGCTGAGGCTGATTAGTTGGTGATCTAACCTTGATATCGTTATCGGCGACTAATGGTTAGGTGAGCGCCTGCGCAAAAAACGGTTGCTTGGGGTGCTCGACTGGGTGTATAGTGAGCTTAATAAGTATAAGCGTGTAGTTTTAGTGAAAAAAATACGTTCAAAGATACATTTGAGGGATAAGCGAGCCTTACTACAGCCTAAGGCAGTTCTAGCGGTCGTTATTTTGGCGGTGCTTGGTGGTTATTTGGTAAGCCGTATTTTTGCAGCGACAGGCGCCATGACTTTAGTTCCATCGGCAACAACAGTTAACGTTGGAAGTACCGTACAAATTGCCGTAAGGATCAATAGCACTGGCGACACAGTTAACTTTGCACAGGCCAATTTAGCTTTTGATGCAACAAAACTGCAATACGTGAGTGTTAGTGATACGGGAACCTCGTTTCCGTTGGTTGCTTCTAATCAAGCTGGAACCGGGACGCTTGAAATAGCTCGAGCAACTAACGGTGGAACTGCCCCGATCAGTGGGGATGCTCTTGTGACTACCGTCACGTTTAAGGCATTGACAAGTGGTCCTGCAACTGTGAGTCTTGCTACTGGTTCCGTGTTGATTAGCAGTTCCGATAATACGAACATACTATCTGTCAAAACAAATGCCAATCTCACCCTAGCAGACACACAAGCTCCGACTGTCCCCTCAGGACTCAGCTCAAGCTCTGTGACGATGACCGGTTTAATCGTGAGCTGGGCTGCATCAACTGATAATGTTGGTGTTACTTCCTATCGTGTATTTCGCAATGGTTCGCAAGTGGGTACCACCGCAAATACTAGTTATACCGACACCGGCCTGACCCCGGGTACGAGCTATTCATACACAGTAGCTGCGATTGACGCAGCCGGAAATGTTTCAGGACAATCTAGCGCTTTGGCTGTCGGTACCCTAGCAGACACACAAGCTCCGACTGTCCCGGGGAAGCCGACTTCAAGCACGCAAACTATGACTTCAGTTACATTAGCCTGGACTGGATCCACAGATAACGTGGCGGTTACTAGCTATCGTGTGTACCGCAACGGTACCCAGATAGCTACGCCGACAGTCACAACATATACCGACACTGGCCTGACCCCGGGTACGAGCTATTCATACACAGTAGCTGCCACAGACGCGAAGAATAACTTGTCAGCACAATCATCTGCTACAAGCGTTAGTACTCTTCCGGATAGCCAAGCTCCGAGCGTGCCTGCAAACCTATCGGGCACAGTAAGCGGGCAAGATATAAATCTGAGCTGGGCGGCATCAACGGACAATGTTGGAGTCAGTGGATACATTATCTACCGAGATGGAGCACAAATTGCAACCGCGACAACCACGAGTTATAAAGTGGTTACTGCACCGGTCGGTACGCATGTTTACGCCGTTGCGGCCGTGGATACCGCAAACAATGTCTCCACTAAGTCGACCGGGATAAATCTCGATGTTTATGTAGCCAGTGACCTAAACAAAGATGGCAAAATAAACGGCTTTGATTTGTCGGCTGTGCTGTCAAACTGGAAAACAAGTAATGCTACAGCTGATATTAACAAAGACGGAACAGTCAATGGCTTTGATTTATCGATAGTGTTATCGAACTGGACAGGCTGACTATGAAGCATCTTGGTATTTCAACGTTTCGTCGACCCCAACTGCTGTTAGCCGCTCTTTGTTTAGTTGCGCTTGGGTTGACAAGGGCACTGCCGGTATCCGCAGCAGCCTGTACGCCCCCAGCTGCAGACTACGGCACCGTCACCTCTCCCGTCACTATTCCTGCCAGCGGAACTTATAGAGTGTGGAGCCGGATCCAAGTGCCTGATACGACGAATAATACTTTTCTGCTAGAAATCGACGGCAATTGTGTCGGCACTGTCGGCGGTAGCAGTAGCATACCTACCAATACCTGGTACTGGGTGAGTGGGCAGAGTCAAACAAACTACCTGAGTGCAACGATCACCGCAGGCAGCCATAGCGTCAAGATGATTGGGAATAAACCAGGCGTTAGCTTGGACCGTATCATTTTTACTCAAGATACGACGAGTTCCTACTGTTTGCCGCCAACCGGAACTGGTGATGATTGTGCGAGCCCACCGGACACGCAGGGCCCAACTGTCTCGATTACCTCGCCGACCGCTGGAGCATCGGTGGCGGCGGGTACAACGGTCGCGGTTAGCGCAAGCGCAAGCGATGATAGCGGGACGGTGTCAAAGGTCGAATTTTACGTGGATGGTACGCTGAAAAGCACGGACACCACTAGTCCGTACACGTACAGTTGGAATACCGCTGGCTTGAGTGGCAGCCATACTGTGAGTGCCAAAGCGTATGATCCTTCAAACAACATTGGAAGCGCCTCGGCAATTACGGTAAATATTACTACTGCCGGCAAGTCTGGTGATGTGAATGGCGATCAGCTGATCAATGGTTTTGACTTAAGCATCATCTTGAGTCACTGGAATCAGACCGGTGCTACTCGTTCGACTGGAGACGTCAGTAGTGACGGCACAGTAAACGGATTCGACCTTTCTATAGTATTATCAAACTGGGGTAAATAATGAAGCGCGCGTTACGAGAAAAAAAACCATCATCATCCAAACTCACTTTTAAGTCCTTGCTTGTTATTGCTGCTGTTGCGGTAGTTGGCGCTACGGTTCTGGCGCTTTCTTTTGCATCTGGTCCTGCGACGATAACCTTGTCGCCGACTACAGGCAGCTATGCAATCAACTCGAACTTTGCCGTTACCATCTACGAGAATAGTGGCGCTGACGCTGTTAACGTTATTCAGGCCGATTTAAATTACGACCAAAGTAAGCTTCAGTTTGTCAATATTGATACCAGTACAAGTGCCTTTGATGGACAAGCTAGCCAATCGGGTGGTAATGGGCTGGTGAGCATTGCTCGATTTCGCACCCCTGAGAGCACTCCACTTACTGGTAAGCAGTTGGTGGCGATTATAAACTTTAAAGCAGTTGCAGGTACCGGTACCTCGGCAATTACCTTTGCTAAAAGCTCTTACTTAGTGCGTTCAAACGATAACTCAGACATATGGAACGGGGTTACGACTGGAGGCACATTTACGCTCACTACTCCAACAGCCTCTGGTGGGGGTAGTGGTGGCAATGGTGGTGGCTCCACGTCGAGCCCGCCACCTTCTTCCAGCGGCGGAGGCGGCAGCACCTCAACCACCACCACAGGTAATCGTAGTAGCGGTAGCGGCTCGGCAAGCAAGACGACAACAAAATCAACTACCCCTAGTCCAAGCACGACCCCGTCTTCTAGCGGTACTTCACAGGACACCTCACCAAACACCTCTCAAAGTGCACCAAAAGCGGCGCTAAAGACAGTAAGTACGCGGGTTACGGGCAATAAAGGCTTGGGAACGATATGGATCATTTCTTTTGTCGGGATACTGGTAGTGAGCGGCTTCGGGTGGTGGGGATATCAATACATCCAACGCCGGCGTTTTGCGCCTCACTTTCAGTCTGCTAGTGGAGATGCCAAGGCATTTGTCGGTGGTGTGACCCCATTCCCAGCTACCGGCACAATATCGCCTACTAACAAAGTCAGCGATACTCCACCCCTAGAGAAGCCCGCAATTTCAACTGCCGAGCCAATACCAGCTCAGACAAAGCCGACGGTTTCTACACCCCCTTCAGCAGCGACTACTCCAGCTGGCCAAAAACCCGCAACAACAAATCAAAAAACTCCTCCTGCGACTCCTGCTCCTCAGTAGTTAGTTGCCATCGGGCACTCGAAACTCATGTCATATGGCAATGTGTCTGACTTAGAGCAAAAAAACGGTTTGGCAATAGGTATTGCAATTTATTGATAATTGTGGTATTATACTCCATCTTTCGTGAGAAAGGGGAGTAAATATGGAAAACGCTGTTATTGCTAATTTTCAGGAAAAGAAGCGCTGGTTTAGTCGTCGCCCGCTTCGATTGTCTATGCTGTTTCTGCCAGCCCTGCTAGTTGCAACTTTTATTCATTTTGCTCTTCAAAATCACGGCACTACGTACGATTCGCTCCGGCCAATCGTTAGTGCGAACGCTCCTCAGTCGCAGCCGGCGAAGGGTGCCCCTGCGGCCGTACCAAGCAGCAGCACGAGTCAAAGCAAGGCAAGCGGTGGAGCTAGCAGTAGGTCTGCCACTGTACCCACTATTCCTGCTGCCCCAAAGTGTTCGCCGGTGACGAGCACTGCACCGAGTCAGGTGTCGCTTGACGTTGGTCAAGTAGGATTGAAAAAGGTCATTGATAACCCACAATACTATCAAGTATATGGATATACTGCGGCTGATGTGCGAAAACAGCTGTCCGATTGTGGCCCCTTGAGTGATGGCGATGGTAAATTTGCCGGAAGTACGAGCTATGCGATCAATTGGGCTGTCTCGTATTCCGTAGCAACAGACGACAAGTGCACTGTTGCCAGTGCAGCGGTTGGGTTGCACGTTTCTCAGGTTTTACCTCAGTGGAATAACTCGGCATATGCTACTACTGGCTACGCGAGTCGGTGGCAAGCGTTTGTGGACAACCTGCAAACTCATGAGAACGGACACCGAGATTTGTATATAGATTACGCTACACAGCTGCAACGTGTCTTGCAAAATCTATCACAAAGTAACTGTGCTGACTTTATGAATCATGCGAACAGCCAAGCAGATGCCATACTCGTACAGCTACGACAAGCCGACGAAGCATACGACCAGCGAACAAACCATGGTGCACTTCAGGGCGCAATAGTTCCTGCTCTATAAGTTGAGCAATTACTCACAGTTTATTGTATAATAGGTTACGGAAAGCTAAAGCTGCAATTGTTAATTGGCTCTTGCAGGTCTTCGCCAAAAGTTCACTAATGTAGTAGCTCAGGGGGCTGCTTTTCTTTTTAATATGAATACAGTTCCAGAACGCATCATGGGCACTGAGGTTGAGTACGCAACTCACTGGGCGGGCAAAAATGACCCTCTTTCAATAAGTCGAGAATTATTTCTCGGCAGTATCTCGTCAAAATTGCCAAGATTGGGCAATTTTTTAGTAAACGGTGCACGGTTGTATTTAGATGCGGGTGAACACATTGAATTTGCGACTCCTGAATGCGCGGGACCCCTGGAAGCGACAAAATATGAAATAGCTGGTGAGCATTTGGTACTTGAAACGGTACGACGTATCGCAGCGGTGGCTAAGCGAACGGCAGTCGTCAACAAGCGATTGTGCGATCCAAAGGGCAATCAGTGGGGCTCACACCACAATTTTGAAATTGAGCGACAACTCTTCGAAAGAGTTACAGCAGCACCAGTAGCAAAAGAACCACCATCTTACGCACAAAGTTTATTGGTTAGTCATCTTGCAACTAATTCGGTGTTCGCTGGCGCCGGTATGTATCAAAACAACGGGGACTACCGTGTGTCGCAGAAAAAATGGCGCACTACCGGTGCGGTGACAGGTGGAACGACACAAGAAAAGGGGTTAATTAATACTCGGGATGAGGCGCATAGCGGGGGTTATAACAAAGCAGTAGCACGTCTACATGTTCAAGCGGGTGAAGCGACCATGTCGCCATGGGCCACCTGGATGCAGCTCGGAACTATGTCTATTCTATTGCGTGTCTTAGAAAAAGGCTGGGAAGTGGATGTCCCGTTGCTCAAGGAGCCAAGTGTCGCCGCATCGGTTGTTGCGCAGGATCCTACGCTAACGCGGACCTTACGGTTGCGAGATGGCTCGGAATTAACGGGTCTTGACATACAGGCGCACTATGCAATGCTAGCTCAAAAAGCCAAAGGCAGCGGTATTTTGTCTGAGCAAGAAGCTGAGGTTGCTGATTCTTGGTCGGCTATTACAGAAGATCTGGCCAATCGAGACACAGTGGACTGCACTGACCGGGTTGACTGGTTATGCCGTAACATGCTTGTCGAGCTGCATGTTTCAGAGCGCCTGGACGACGACCGAAAAACCATCCAGCGCAAACAAGAAGTTGATCTCATATACGACCGATTGGGACCTGATGGTATAGGATATAAACTGCGAGCACGCGATCACTATGCACTTGACTTCACCGATGAGGCAATTTCACGAGCAGTATGCCAGCCACCAGATACACGCGCCAGAACCCGGAGCGATATAATACGTCTGGCGGACAACCGAGGAATTTCAAGTGATTCTATGGTTGTGACAGTCGGCTGGGATAATGCAACTGTGTACAACAGGCCAGTCAAGCTTGCAGGGCCACGTGCATACAATCCGGAGATTGTCTCAAGGGTCGCGCGCCGTCTTGATCAGCATTCGTGATCTTGTATGGGCAAAAACCCGCCTGGAAGGATTAGCAGGTAACTAAGCTTCAGCATACTTGCATAATACGGGTAGTTTCCGTATAATCTCAATCTGTTACTTGCCTATTTTTAGGAAAAGAGCAGCCCGACAAAATGTCCATCTTTTGTCGGTGCGAAGAGAAAACCGTCGGTTTGTCTCGTTATCATGCGGGTCTAGCTCAGTTGTTTAGAGCGCGTCCTTGCCAAGGACGAGGCCACGGGTTAGAGTCCCGTGACCCGCACCAATCCCGACCTTTCCATCATTGATATCCATAAAACAGATACAAAGCACCCGACTTAGGGTGTTTGCTTATTTCCAGATTTTGAGTGCTTGAAGAGACGCATCTAACACCAAGACGATTGTCAAGAGGACTTAAAAGTATTTATCCCTCACTTGCAAACGATAGGCAGAAGTTTAGAATGTATCCATGCTTGATACACATGACTATTTACCAGAAGTAAGTTTTTCCCTGGACTGTGGAAGCCGGGGTGTTACTGTGGATTTTGATTATGATCTATATTTGCAGACCATTCTGGATATGGGCGGTAGCGTGGAAGACTATCATAATTCACAAATTCTAGTTGATCTAGATAGAGCTAAGGTAAAAAGTACATTTCAACCAGACAGCGGCTTGATAACAGTGACCAACTTTTCTAGACCAAACGTGGATTTAGTTCATGAAACTCAACACTACCTCGATCATACGTCCGAGCCCCTATCGCCTTATCGAATAATAGCTGCCAACGTAAGTATTAGAGGCCTTGTATTTGTGCTCGTTGCAGACGCACTGCAGCTTACGGCTACATATATTCCGTCCGATGTGTCTAATCGCGTTGCCGAAGCTGTTCTTCCATATAATCTAGGTGCAACGGTCATTGCTGTTGCTTCCTGCCTTGTTTTTTACGAGTTTAGTCGCTACGAACGAGATGCAAAAAGGGCGACTCGAGAATTTGGCCGTCTAAACATAATACAAGTTGTGTCCAACCAAAATTAGTGGTTTAAACCATTAATATCAAGTAAATCGTTCATCCACCATAACAGGTGTTCGAAAGAAAGTCGGTCAAGGGCACCAAATTTTGTAACAGACAAGACGCATTCAAGTGGTGCGTCTTTTGTTTTGCCTGCCATCTGTTATTGGGGTGAGAGTCCCGAATGCTAAAAAACTATACTCTAACCGCATATTGCTTAATTATCACAATAGTTATAATGTGTATAAATTATGCCAATAAGTTTTAGCGAACTTGAACCGACAATTGATGACCTTGTTCGTGGCGTCGAAGCTTCCACTTCATCAGACGCCACAGAGATACCCATTCTAGAAGGTGAAGATAACGGAGCGTACACTCGGCTTTGCAATCTTGCACTATCGCTAGGTGAGTTGGTTGCAGATGACGATGTATTAACTGGTCAGATACTAACAGAAGGTAGGCGTGGTCTCCGAAAGCAAATGTGGAGTGGTGTGACGAACTTTGTGAAACAAGGACCTCCACTTGAGATGACTGCAACACTCGCACACGAACAAGGCCATAGATATACGGAAGACGTATACGACATGGAAGGGCATATACTGAGCGAGGTAACCGCTGACGGCACTGCGTTTGTGGTATGCAGATACTTCGACCTGGATATATCGGCACGTTCATTCCCGTACATAGCTGGCTTTAATCATGGCGTGTTTACTCCCGAAATGTTGGACGGTATACAGACTGCCAGTACAGACATGATTTTACGGTTGCAGGCACAAAGTTAGGTGTAAGTCCCTGGCCTTACTTACTTAATAGATATTGTTGATATTGCAGTTCTAATATCTTCCTCCAACGCACTATCTCATCTCTGATAGGGTGTAAACTTTTTTGCAGGTGCTGCACCAATCCCGACCTTTCCATCATTAATATCAATATTACGCCTAGAATAGTGACTAATTTTGTTTTCTTTGCCATCAATAGGTAACATTGCGATGAGCAAATCTATTCGATCATTATTTTGCGCGAACGAATCGCGTGGCAGCAGTTTGAACTCCGGCCACTGCCAGTCGATCATAATAAACGCCTTGAAGAGCCGACCACTGCCGCGGTAAGTTACGCTCATCGTCGTCTCGACAGACATGAGCGCCATGCTTTATTCCATTCAGAATTGAGCCCACAATCAGATTTTTTACTACAATAATTGGCAACGGATCGCCCCATGCCACGTCGAAGGCTGACCATACGGTATAGCATGTTGTTGCCCAGCCAAGATCACTATCGCTGTGCACAGAGTTTTTGCTGGCATCCCATAGACTTCTTCTTAATGCTTTATTCATGTAGTGGGCGCGTGCAGCGGGATCAAAAACACCTTTATCCCACTTATCTCCATCTTGTTTGATGCGTTCTTCAATCTCAGCATTATTTATTTGTAAACCGGCTCGCTTCCAACGATATCCGGGAGTTGAGGTGTGATCCGTATCTACGCTACTATCATGTAAACTGGCTTTAGATATTGATATGCTTGGGCTGGCAACCGCACTTCCACCACCATTGACTGATGACATCCCACTAGATATAGCGCTTGTCTCTCCTCGGAAGCCAGCAATAATAATGTGACCTATGTTACCCCAACGCGCTGTACGAACGAGAGCAGCAACATTGAGCTCAACACGGTCTAGCTCGAAGCCGACAGGAAGGCCAAGATCGCCGATAGAAACTGCGTCAGTGTAGTTGCTTACCTCGGGCAAAGGGATGAATTGAGGGATGTTCGGCTTAGGTATAATAGTACGTGTTATAAATTAAAAGAAGAAATATTGCAAAATATTTGCCTATCGATCACCTCTTTCTACATTAGTTTGTAAAATAGTTTTTTAAACAATTATTTTGTTGGCATAAAAATTTTAGAATAAGAAAAAACGTACAGATATGAAGTCATTTAAAATCCCTTGTATCGGTTATGAGATTGCTAATTACTTGATTGCAGAGTAATTTTTCCTACAATTTTTGTGCCTTCCATAATGATATGCTGGAGGGACTAACTAAACAGGAATCAATACAATGGCAAAGTATGTAGATGGATTTGTGCTGGTGGTGCCGAAAGGTAAAGAAGCACAGTATCAGAAAATGGCCGAAATGGGCCGTGACTC
>CAZHBD010000022.1:0-14251 GCA_964530555.1 uncultured Candidatus Saccharibacteria bacterium
TGGTGTGCTTGACGGCGAGCTCGTACCAGACGCATCAGGCAGCCTTTCTGTAGGGACAGACAGCGGTGCATATCGAGTAAAGACAGTTGCGGGTAACCCGGTGACCATTATCAATGGTGGAACCATTCGTCTCGGACAAAAGCTTACGTTATACGTGAACGGAGATGTGATAATAAAGAACAATCTAAAATATTATGCTCCAGGAGAAGAGACGCAAGTTAATAGTCCAGATGATATACCAAACTTTAGGCTGGTAGTTCACGGTAATATCTACATCTACAAAGATGTTACACAGCTGGATGGGACATACGTTGCGCGACCGTTAGTTACGGCTGACACAACAAATGACTCCAAGGGGATAATCTACACCTGTACCAAGGACAATGGTACGGCGTTTAGTATAGATGAGCTGTACGGAGAGTGTAAGAGTCAGCTAACGATCAACGGTTCATTCGTGGCTAAAAACGTGAAGCTGCTGCGAACCTTTGGGTCAATTCGTAATAGCGGTGGTTCGAACGAGTACCCAACCAGTGGTTCAACTCGCAGCTGTGATACTAGTGCCGGCGCAGTATCAGGCCGAAAAGTGTGCGCAGGCGAAGTGTTCAACTTTACGCCAGAAAATTACATCGCCTTACCGCAAGAGAAAAAGGTGAATAATTCAGCCAATCAATACTTCAAAGTCTTGCCGCCGCTTTTGTAGCGAAAAACTGTTGCGCCAGCTTACGCTGCTTATGCTATAATCTGGGTAACTATGAGCATACTGAGTGGGGTATCAGAATTTTTCGGACTGGATATCGGCACCACGGCGGTTCGGTTGGTTGAGCTGCACGGGTCTGGTCAGGTTAAGGCCCTCGTAAAATATGCTTACTTGCCGGTTGACAGTAAAATTGCACTGAGTGACTCGAAAGGCGACCAACAGAAGCTGATGCAATCGGTCCGTGATCTGTTAGGACAGGCAAAAGTAACTACACGCAACGTAGCGGTAGGCCTGCCAAGCCAAAAAGTATTTAGTACCGTAGTAGATATTGATCGCTTAAGTCCCGGTGAGATTACCAAAACTATTCAGTATCAAGCCGATTCGCTCATTCCGACAGCAGTTGCAGATTCCAAAATCGACTGGGCAGTACTTGGTGATTCGCCAAAAGATAAGAACAAGGTCGAGGTGTTGCTAACCAGTGTTACGAACGAGTTTATTGAGAGCCGGCTCGACATGCTCGAATCAATCGGGCTAAATGTAATTGCTTTTGAGCCTGATCACATGGCTTTGGCTCGAGCGGTGATCCCTGCAGACGCGACAGCGGCGCAAATGGTTGTTGATATTGGCAGCAAGTCCACCGATATCGTAGTTAGCATGGCGGGTGCCCCTCGCTTAGCGCGCTCCATCCCTACTGGCTACGAGGCGATTCTGCGTGCGGCTAGCCAGAACCTCAATATTGATGAGAAGCAAGCGCAACAGTTTGTAAACAAGTTTGGTTTGAGCAAAGACAAACTTGAAGGGCAGATATACAACGCCATTATCAGTACTATTGAGATACTGGCTACCGAAATTGATAAATCCATAAAATTTTTCCAGGCTCGTTACCCTGAGCAGAAGATCGAACGTATTATCATGACGGGTGGTTCGTCATCGCTTCCAGAGTTTCCGCTTTTCATTGCAAACAAATTTGGTCTGAATGTCGAAATCGGCAATGCGTGGCGTAATGTATCGTTTCCGGCTGACCGGCAAAATGAGTTACTGGCTGCTTCGAGCACCTTTGGTGTTGCGGCTGGTTTGGCGGAGAGGGAAGAGTAGATGATTCAATTTAACCTGTTACCAGATGTCAAATTGCAGTACAGCAAGGCGAAGAACCTTAAACGAACTGTCATGGTTATTTCTATGCTGGTCGCAGGCAGCGCAGCAGCCGTGTTTATCTTACTATTCATGACGGTTAATGTATTCCAAAAAACGCATCTGAGTCATCTGAATAGCGACATTAAGCAGAAATCAAGTCAACTTAAGAGTACGAAAGATCTTGATAAAGTTTTAACTATTCAAAATCAGCTCAACAGTCTCACTACCCTGCATGACCAGAAGCCAGTCACCAGCCGCCTGTTCGACTATCTGGGGCAGCTAGTTCCAACTCAGGTTAATATTGGCAAACTTGATATTGATTTTGCCAAAACCAGTTTAACGGTAACAGGTACCACCGACAGCTTAGGAACGGTGAATAAGTTTATCGACACCCTGAAATTCACCACATATGACTACGACCTAAATGGCACCAAGAAACAGATCACACCATTTAGCCAGGTGGTACTGGCTTCGTTTAGCCGAAATGACAAAGACGCCACCTACCAGATAAAAGCCGTGTTTGATAAGTCGATTTTTGACTCGGGCACGAAGGGTAAGCTTACCGTTCCAAAGATAACCAGCAACCGCTCAGAAACTGAAAAACCAACCGATTTGTTCAAAGATTTACCAACAACCAAGGAACAGTAACCATGCTAGCGCCAAAAATGCAATTTTCAACCAAGCGACTCCAGATCAGTAAGGCAAATGCTCAAATGGTAGGTATTATCGCAGGCGCTGTGTTTATCGCTGTATTTTCACTTGTTTCATCAAAAGCATTGTGGACCCAGCGTAGCTACCAAGCCAAGGTTATTGGTAAGAAAGAAAAAGCTCGAGACCAGCTGCAGGCCAACATCGAAGCAGTCAGTAAGCTGGCAACATCCTATCAAGGGTTTGTTGGTTCTTCTGAGAACGTATTAGGTGGCAACCCAGCGGGGACAGGCGATAAAGATGGCGATAACGCCAAATTGGTGCTTGATGCCTTGCCAAGCAAATATGACTTCCCGGCGCTTACCACTAGCCTGGAAAAACTTCTGACCGAAAAGAACTTTAAGATTGGTTCCATAACTGGAACTGATGATGAAGTTGCGCAGTCCAAGAATGCATCTAGTGATTCACCAAAACCCATTCCCATGGCATTTAGTGTCAATGTAACCGGCTCGTATGATAGTGTCAAAGATCTAATAGGCACCTTCGAGAAGTCGATCAGGCCGTTCAGTATGTCAACGGTGTCGTTCTCGGGTAATAATAACAGCCTGCAACTGACTGTTACTGCCAATACGTACTATCAGCCAGAAAAAGCACTCAACATTAGGCAGGAGCTTGTGAAATGAAACAAAAGGATATAGCGCTCATTATTGTTGCCGCTTTTGTTAGTGCAATTTTGTCAGTCGTGCTATCGAATGTACTCATCGCTCCTTCGAAAAATCGCCAGCAAAAGGCGGAAGTCGTTGATGCAATAACACCAGATTTCCGTTTGCCTGACACGCGTTACTTTAATAAAGATTCTGTAAACCCCACCAAGCGTATTACAATTGGCGAAGACGGGAACAAGACTCCGTTTAATGACAAAAAGAACTAGCGAGGGACGCTAGCATGAGTGTGCTTTCGGCCACAACACAGCGACAGGTGGAAGATGAGTTGGTAGCTCAGGGCTTATTAACACAAGAAAGGCTGGACGAATTACACCAGAAAGCCCAGCAAGATAATACGCCTATTCTCAGCTTGCTCAGTAGTGAAGGACACATTAGCGAAGAAGATCTTACGCGCACTACCGCCAAGGTGACAAGAGTGCCCTATGTGAACCTGAGCAACGCTAAAATCGATGCCGATGTATTGGCTCTGTTACCACAAGATATTGCGGAACGCTACATGGCTGTGCCGTTGGGCGAAATGCAACATCGTCTGGTAGTCGCTATGCTCGATGCCGATAATGTCCAGGCCGCAGACTTCCTGTCGAATAAGATAGGCCGTCCGCTGAAGGTGTATGCGGCCAGTGAAGGCGGCATTCGTCGTGTACTTAAGCAGTACAGCGAACGAATTGATTCGACGATGATGGGTGCACTCGAGTCAGCAGGCAATGCAGCTACGTCGCTTGGACTAGGAGCGACCGATGCGCAAAAGGCGGGGGACGCCTCTGGCAAAGACAATAACATTCGTACTATTGTCCAAGATTCACCGATAAGTAAAGCGCTGTCGACCATTCTCGAGTATGCTGCCAAGAATCGGGCAAGTGATGTACACATCGAATCTCTCGAGAAAATAATAAAAATCCGTGCTCGAATTGACGGTGTGCTGCGCGAAATTATGAAGTTACCTAAGAGCACCGAAGCACCGCTAGTCTCGCGCATCAAGATCCTTTCAAATCTCAAAATAGACGAACACCGTATCCCGCAAGACGGTTCATTCACGATTATGGTAGATAATCGCCCTATCGACCTGCGTATTGCTATCAGCCCTGTGGTCTGGGGTGAACAAGTGGTGATTCGTCTGCTCGACAAAACTGGTACTAGCCTCAAGCTCGAAGACATGGGATACCACGGGCGTGCCTTAAGGGCGATCCGTAAAGGCCTGGAAATGCCAAATGGAATGATCCTCACCAGTGGTCCGACGGGCTCTGGTAAGTCTACCTCAATGTACGCCTTGCTCCAGGAAATCAAGAACGATGCCATTAACATTGTCACACTTGAAGACCCGGTTGAATACAAGATGGAGGGCATTAACCAAATACAGGTTAATACAGAGGTTGGGCTTACTTTTGCAACTGGTTTACGTTCAATCCTGCGTCAAGATCCCGACGTAGTGATGGTGGGAGAAATTCGTGACAAAGAAACCGCCCAGCTTGCAGTTCAGGCAGCCTTGACCGGGCACTTAGTATTCAGTACGCTCCACACTAACTCAGCGGCTGGTATCTTGCCTCGTTTGCTCGATATGGGTATTGAGCCGTTCTTGATCGCCAGCACGGTGCATACGGTTATTGGTCAACGATTGGTGCGCCGCCTGACTAAAGACCCTGAGTCGTATCAATCAGACGCCAAAGAAACAGCCGCCATCAAGGAGACACTTGGCAAGCTCCTGCCCGCCAGCAAAGAAGATCAGGCCAAAGTCGCACAAGATTTAGGCTTTGAGAACTTGCCTCTTGTAGGGCAAAATGCTTATACTTTATTCAAGGGCAAAGATAACCCTGATACGCCTGGTGGGTACAAAGGGCGGCTCGGTCTCTACGAAGTATTTCCGGTGACCGAAACCATCCAAAACTTGATTCTGAAGCGTTCAACGAGCACCGAAATTCAAAACGTGGCTCGTAGCGAAGGAATGATTACCATGCGCGAAGACGGCTATCTGAAAGCACTAGCAGGGATGACCTCCTTAAACGAAGTTAACCGTGTGGCAGCGCTCGATAGCGCCTAAGTCAGGAAAGAAAAGGGTGGAATAACATGCAACAACAGCGGATCGAGATACTCCTAGAAGAAGTAATCAAGAAAAAGGCTTCTGACCTTCACTTGCAGGTTGGCCTACCGCCAATGTTGCGTATTGACGGTGCATTAGTGCCGGTTAACGCCGCTGAGCCGCTGACCGAGGAGGGGGTGGAGTCGCTCGTCTTTGCGATTTTAGACGAGGACCAGAAACAGATCCTACTTAAAGATAAAGAGTTCGATTTCAGCTTCGCCTTCGGTGACTTGGGAAGATTCCGTGTTAACGCCTTTCACGAGCGTGGCAACCTAGCTGCCGCTCTGCGTTTGATCCCGACCGAAATCCTGAGTGTCGAACAGCTTGGCCTTCCACCCATTGTGAATAAATTTGCTGATTACCCACGGGGATTGGTGTTGGTAACTGGTCCAACAGGTTCCGGTAAGTCAACTTCGCTTGCCGCGCTGATTAACAAGATTAATCACGAGCGTGCAACACACATTATCACCATCGAAGATCCTATCGAATACACCCACAAGTCGATTAAATCAGTGATAGTACAGCGTGAAGTTCACTACGACACCTACTCGTTTAGTGCAGCACTTCGTTCGAGCTTGCGTGAGGACCCGGACGTTGTGCTGATCGGAGAAATGCGCGACCTCGAGACCATCAGCTCGGCTATTACCATCGCTGAAACTGGTCACTTGGTTTTTGCGACGCTCCACACCAATAGTGCCAGCCAATCAATCGATCGTATGATCGATGTATTCCCGCCGCACCAACAGCCCCAGATTCGCTCGCAGCTCGCAAACATCCTCATGGCTATCTGTTCCCAGCGCTTGATCCCGGCCATTGGTGGTGGCCGTATTGCTGCCGCCGAAGTGTTGATTGCTACACCAGCTGTACGCAATATTATTCGCGAAGGCAAGAGCCATCAGCTTGAGGCGGTCATCCAGACCGGTGCTGAGTTCGGTATGCAGTCTATGGACCATACGCTGGTTAACTTGATCCACAACGGTACTATTAGCTACGAGGAGGCTCGCAACTACGCAGTTGACCTTGACGAGCTAGATAGGCTGATGAGAGGCTAGCTCGATGCTGACGTTTGAGTACACGGCGCGCTCCGGCACTGGCGAGAAGGTAAAGTCTGAAGTTCAGGCCGATACCGAATCGGCAGCGGCTAAGCTTATTCGTGATCAGGGCTTGTCGCCAATTGATATCCGCCCCAAAGATGCTAGCATGGGCGGACTCAAGCGTTTTACGCATCGCATTCCGATCAAGGATAAGGTGTTATTCTCGCGCCAGCTTTCCACACTTATAAACGCCGGCCTGCCACTGGTGCAGAGTTTGCGAAGCGTTGGGGGCCAGACGACCAATAAGTCGCTCAAGATGATCATCAATCAGATAGTTGTGGATGTCGAAGGCGGTGCCGCCTTTTCGGTTGCTCTCGGGCGTCATCCAGACGCCTTTAACCAAGTCTTTGTTAGCATGGTAGCAGCCGGCGAAACCTCGGGGACGCTTGACAAGGCCCTTGAACGCTTGGCTTCGCAACAAGAAAAAGACGCCGAGATTATCAGTAAAGTTCGCGGTGCAATGGTTTATCCGGCTGTGGTTATCCTGGTGATGATTGCCGTTGTAGGCTTTATGATCGTCAAAGTGCTCCCACAGGTGGAAATCCTGTATAAAGACTTGCCAGGGGCGAATCTCCCGCTGGTTACTAAAATATTACTGTGGGTGAGTCATGCTGCCACGAAATACTGGTGGATCGTTGTGGCGCTTGTCATTGGAGGTACGGCATTTACTTCGCGCTGGGCTCGCACACTGGGGGGTAAGTCAGCTATTGATGGAGTAAAGATGAAAATGCCCCTGCTTGGCCCATTGTTTATGAAGCTCTACATGGCCCGTTTTGCGCGTACCGGTGCAACTCTGGTGGGCAGCGGTGTACCGCTTATCCAGATGCTTAATATTACTGGCGCAGCAATCAACAACGTACATATCGAGAAATCGCTCAAAAACGCGACCGAGAAGGTCAAGGGTGGTAAGGCTTTATCCGATTCGCTGCAAGGCGATCCTCATTTCCTGGAGCTGGTGCCCAATATGCTGCGTATTGGTGAGCAATCGGGTTCTATGGAGGCTATGATGGAAAAGGTGGCTGACTACTATGAAAAAGAAGTTGATACGCAGATAAAAAACATCTCAACCGTTATCGAGCCTTTTCTCATGGTGCTCCTTGGGGTAATGGCGTTTATCATTGTCGCAGCGGTGCTTTTACCTATCTACGGCCTGGCTGGACAGACCATTATCAAGTAATGACTGGGGAAAAGTGCTTGCATTTCAAGCATAAGCGGTTTATATTTAGCTCATCCGTTAACAAAATAATTTATGTAGGGGGCATACATACATGCTAAAAGATTTAAGAAAACGAACAGAAGGCTTCACGATCATCGAAGTTTTGATCGTGCTAGCAATCGCTGGTTTGATCCTGCTGATTGTGTTCCTAGCAGTTCCTGCTTTGCAGCGTAACTCACGAAATACCCAACGCAAGAACGACGTAGCAGCTATTTTGGGCGGTGTTACCGAATATGCTAATAACAACGCTGGTGAGTTACCTGGCGATTGGGATGGAGGCAACTCATTATGGAGAAAAGACTCTTCCGCAACCGCCGGAACTTCGGTAAAGCTTGGACATTACACAGGTACAGATGTTACGTATAAAGTAGCAACTCCTACTCAAACTAATGCAAATGATCCAGACAAGGTATTGGTGGTTAAGGGTGCTAAATGCAACGGCTCTGACTCAGAGGCTGGCTCAGGACGGCAAGTAGCAGCGCTCTACTCCGTAGAGTCAGGATCTAGTAACACACCAGTTTGTCAGGATAGCTAGTATTAACACAGCTTTCAATAAAAGCAGGGCCTTCGGGCTCTGTTTTTGTTTGTGCTAAGCTATAACAATGATTATTCTTGTGCTTGTCGTGCTCGGGCTGGCGTTCGGAAGTTTCATTAACGCGCTGGTGTGGAGGGTGCATGCCCAGGAAGCTGCCAAGACGTCTGCAGCTAAGCGAAAGCTGGCTATAACCACTGGTCGCTCAATGTGTGTGCATTGCCGCCACGAGCTGGCCGCCAAAGACCTGGTACCTATCTTTAGCTGGCTATGGCTACGAGGCAAATGTCGCTACTGCCATAAACCCATCGACGATACACCACTCACCGAGATCCTCACGCCATTGCTGTTTGTTGTCTCGTATTTATGGTGGCCACTCGCTTGGACGGGAGAGGGCAAACTGCTGTTTGGTTTTTGGCTGGTCTTTTTAGTCGGGCTAATAGCCATGGCTAAGTACGACCTGCAGTGGTTTTTATTGCCCAACCGCATACTCTTTCCATTGTGTTATCTGTTGGCGGTGCAGCTGGCTCTACAGTTTGTGGTTTATGGGGGAGGCAAGGATTTGTTGTTTAGGAGTATATACGGGTTCCTGATTGGGGGAGGTATCTTCTGGGCGTTATACCAACTGTCGCGCGGCAAATGGATCGGTGGAGGCGATGTGAAGTTAGGCTGGTTCTTGGGCGTGCTGGTCGGTGGACCGGCTAACAGCTTGCTGCTATTGTTCGTCGCCTCACTACTGGGTACGGCTGTGTCGTTGCCACTGCTGGCCACGGGTCGTGCCAGGCGTAAGACCCATCTACCATTCGGGCCGTTTTTGATCGGCGCAGCCGTCATCGTACAGTTGTTTGGAACAGCGTTTATCGGCTGGTATAAACGCCAAATTGGCCTCTATTAGCGCCTAACTGCTTATGCTATACTGAAGCTCATGAAGAGTGGGCGGCAGCAGTCCCGAGGGTTCACTATTGTCGAAACCCTTATTTATTTAGCAGTAACGAGCTTGTTATTGGTGAGTGCTCTTACTTTGGTTAGTGGCTCGCAGAACAAGACACAGTTTAACGAGGCGGTGAACGACCTCGAACAAAAGCTCAACACCGTGATCAACAACGTCGCCAACGGCTACTATGCTGATGTTAACAAGCTTTCTACAGACTGGGTATGCACTGTTAACGCATCGAACCAACCCCAATTTACAAGTAGCACGGGCTTAGGAAAGGGTACCAACAAAGACTGCGTGTTCATCGGTAGGGCGCTGCGCTTTGACGCAGGTCAAGAACAGTTCTATGCCCTCAATATGGTGGGAGCCCGGCAAATTACCGATGCCACACTAGGTAAGCGGGAGGTCAAAACTATGGCTGAGGCCAATCCCGTAGCTGCAACTCCAGATGGGCATACACCGCCCAGCGCCTATCCTTCGTCCACCGAGACTATTCCACTCAAATATGGTCTCAAGATAGCTCTAGCCAAGTATCGCTCAGGTGGTGGCATCCAAGATACAGCTGGTGCAGTGTTTTATAGCTCGCTCAGTTCGTTTGATGATAAAAATCGACTTGTCAGTGGCGGCCAAGGCATCAACTACGCACCAATACCGGGTAGTGACATTTCAAATAACAGCGCAACGTTTGTCAATAAGCTCGAAGATTTTAGCAACTCCACTGGCAGCTATAGTGGTGCCGGCTATGAAGACGGGGCAGGGCTCAAAAACCCACAAGATGGGATTTGGCTGTGTTTTAACAGCGGTACCACTAACCAGCATGTCACTATAACCATTGGTGGTCTGAATAGCCAGGATGCAGTGCGCATGAGGATTCACAATAATAAATGTCCAGTCAGCAGTGATGTAACGGGGATAGCAAATGCATTTGGTAACTAAGCTTCGTGAGCGAGGCGACACCATCGTTGAGGTGGTGATCGCTGCTGCCTTGGTAGGCTTGGTGCTTGTTAGTTCGTTCAGTATTGCCAATCGAAGCTCTCAAGGTATACGTGACGCTGCCGAGCATGATGAGGCGCAGAAGATTGCCCAAGGAGCGATGGAAGGCTTACAGAGCTGGGTTGATGCCCACCCGAACCTATTGACCGACCCGACAGTACCGTTGTTTTGCCGTGATGGTTCGAATGCTGGTACTCATAGCAGTAGCGTGCCTGTTGAAACTCGCGCCGAACTGGATGCCGCAGACGTTACAAAAAATGATGGTGGCAACTGCAAACAAGGGCAATACCGGGTATTTTTCGAGCGTGACAGCGTTCGACCAGACATATTCATTGTGTATGTTCTATGGGACAGGCTTGGCGGTGGTACTAGCCAGGTTTCATTTGTGTACAAGGTAGTAGGGGTATGAGTATACCACCTCAACAATGTCAAAAAGGCTTTACGCTCATCGAGCTGTTGATCGCCTCTTCTATCTTTTCGGTCATACTGCTGCTCTGTACCTTTGGCCTGATGCAAATTGGGCGCATTTACTACAAAGGCGCCAACACGAGCCGAACGCAGACAGTGTTGCGTACCGTAACCGAGGACATTGTCCAGGCAATTCAGTTTAGCGGCCGTGATGTATTCGCAACACCTGTAGCTGCCCCAGGGTCTGTTCAGTCGGTTTGCTTAGGCGATCATCGGTATAGTTACGTCTTGGGGCGTCAGCTCAAAAACAGTACCCCCATTAACGGCGCCAGTCAAACGGCTCATGCGCTGCAAATTGATGCCTTTGACGGTACTTGTCCTGCAAGTCCAAACGCCAATATGAACAGTGTTGCTGGAAGTTCGTTGCAACCCGACACGACGACCTTACCGTCAGGGAATATAAACCCAACTCGTGAAGCGCTCAACGAAGGCATGACCTTGTTTGCTTTGCAGGTTACCGAACCATCACCCGGGCTGTTCGATGTCTGGGTAAAGGTGGGCAGCGGTGATGCAGACCTGTACACCGATAATACAAACAGCACATTCAGCACATTTAGTGGCATGGACCTTGCAACCGCGCGCTGCAAGGGTGGGGATGGCCAGCAGTACTGTGTAGTTTCAGAAATAAAGACAACGGTCCGAAAAAAGGTATAATGAGGATAAGCACTATGAGGGTACGTTCGATTCGCACACAAGAGTCCGGTCTGGTATCTATCATCATTACCATGATTTTGATGATTGTGCTGAGCTTGATTGTTTTAGGTTTTGCTCAGCTTGCCCGTAATAATCAGCGAGAAACATTGGATCGGCAATTGAGCACTCAGGCACTGTATGCGGCTGAGTCCGGGGTTAACATGGCGGTCAAGGCTATTAACAATGGTTTTGATACGAATATCACCGATTGCGATCCAACAAACATCTTACCTGGCGAAAATTACGACTTAGGTAATAATGCAGAGATTAGCTGTCTTCTGATTGACCAAACCCCACCGGTTCTTAATTTTGACGCCGTTACGGTTGATAAGTCGACCGTCTTTCCGATAAAGAGCGTTAACCCTAATACTGGTGATCCACTGAATCTCGACAGCCTAACGATCAAGTGGCGAAAAAAGGATGGTGGTAGCTCATACCCATCCACCGACGCGCCCAACTTGCCTCCTGCACCAAGCTGGTCAGGCACGGCTGCGGGTATGCTGCGAATCGATCTGGTCCCAACTGCTTCATCTGACTTAACGCGGACAAAGCTTGCTCAGAACAGCTTTACGGTGTTCGCCTATCCTAAGGGAAGTGATGGGAACATTACCTATACGGCTAGCAAAACAGATGCCAGCCAAGGGGCTGTCAAAGAAGGTAACTGTACCAACTACGAATGTACTCTCAAGATCACAATGCCTGCGTCGCTGAGCCGCGCGCAGTTCTACATGCGCTTAAAATCCATCTACGTCGATAACGAAGTGGAAATTGTTGGCCGCAGTCGTGACCTCAGTGTAGACGGTGGTACGGCCCACTTCACTGGCGCGCAAGCCAAGATTGATGTGACCGGCAAAGCAGCCGATGTTTTGAAGCGTATCCAGGTTGGTCGCCCAATCGATTCATACGATACGACTTTTGCAGACCAGGCTTTGGATGTTGCACAACCCATCTGTAAGTTACTCAAAGTTCAGCCCAAAGCCGGTGGAAGCCTCGATGGTTGTAATATTCCTGATCAAACCCCGCAGCCGCAAAGCTGTCCAATAGGGCAGAATTGTGACCAAGTCAATAACGGTGATCCGAACGGCAACGCTGCAATCGGGACCTACTGCTTAGTGCGCGACTGTTCTGTGGAGACGGGTTTTCAGTACAGCAGCGCTACTGATAGTAGACGCTGGATTATCACTATCGTCAATAACTCGGCTAACGATAATAGCGTGGTGCGAGGTTGTGACTGGAATTATGGCGATGGCAAGACCGATAAGAATGTCCATTGTAATAAAGGCGATCAGTTTCAGCATCAGTTCCCAACCGGTGGTGGCTGCAAATCATACACCACTAAATTGGTGATGCATTTCAACAACGGTGCCCCTGATAAAACAACGTACAAAACGTACTGGGTTCCTGACAATAACAAGTTGCCAAGTGGTGCCGACCAGTTCGATGGGCCTTGCTAGTCGTTTTTACGGTGAAACTTCTCGTGCACTGCCTTCAAGTGTGGGTCGGTAACATGCGTGTAAATCTGCGTAGTAGCGATGTTGCTGTGGCCTAGCATAGCTTGCACGCTGCGTAGATCGGCCCCGTTCATCAGTAGGTCAGTAGCAAAGCTATGCCGCAGTGTATGTGGTGACACATGCTTGGTTATTCCGGCCAATCGGGCATAGTGGGCAACCATTCGCTGCACGCTTCGTGCCGTTAGGCGGCTAAAATCACCACTGGTATCGACATCTTTTCTGCCCCCCAGGCGAATGAAGAGTGGCTGAGCATTGTCCTGCCGGCGATTGAGGTACAGTTCTAGCCATCCGGCAGCTTCGTGGCTAATAAATATTGGCCGATCTTTCTGGCCTTTACCGCGGACCATAAATTCACGCCGCTTTAGATTCACATGATCTCGGTTTAGCCCAACTAACTCAGAGACACGCAGCCCACTGCTAAACAGGAGCTCTAAAATAGCTCGGTCACGCAAACCTCCAATCTCATCTGTTTTGGCCACAGCAAATAAACGCTGAACTTCTTCGGGCGATAAAAACGTTACCTGTTTGCGGGTAGTTCGGGCTAGCTCGACCTTATCGGCACTCAGAGCGGGAATGTCACGCTTGGCACAAAATTTTAAGAAACTTCGCAGTGCTATCAGGTGGTAGTTCTGAGTTGTTTTTTGTAGCTCATCCGACACATTCGTTCCCAGTCGGTTGAGCCATAAACGCCACTTACGAATAAATTCAGGCGTAATATCGGTGACCTCGATATCGCCTTCGTAGTCGAGTATACGTGTCAGGTAATGGTCATAATTGGCGATCGTTTTCTGAGAACGGTTTTGCTCAATCTCTAAATATTCTAGAAAGTCAGTCTTTGCTTTGCTAAATAGCATAACTACATTGTACGACACCCCACCGAATCAAAGGGAAAAGAGCAGCCAGAGCAATAGATCGCATTTTTTGCCCTGCGCGAGGAGAAAAACCGTAGGTTTGTCTCATTGTCCTCTGTTATACTGAGCGCATAAGCTAAAAAGGAACATTAATGGAACGAACACTTATTATTCTCAAGCCTGACGCTCTGCAGCGTGACCTCATTGGCGAGATCATCCGTCGGCTTGAGCAAAAGGGTTTAAAGATTATTGGTCTAAAGATGATGCGTTTAGACAAAGCAGTGTTGGCTGCTCACTACGCGCATATAGTCGACAAGCCATTTTATCAAGACGTTGAATCGTTCATGCAAAGCTCACCAGTGGTAGTTATGGCACTGGAAGGCTACGAATGTGTGGACTCGGTTCGGCTCATAGTTGGTGCGACCAATCCTCGCCAAGCAACCGCAGGAACTATTCGTGGAGATCTAGCTATGGGTAATGGTCGTAACCTTATACACGCCTCTGACAGTAAAGAAAATGGTGCCAACGAAGTCGAGCGCTTCTTTGGCAAAGACGAGTTATTTACTTACGAAAAAGACAATCTTCCACAGATCTACCCGCCCAACGAACGATCTTAAACTACATCATGGTATCCCCAAACGGATTCGAACCGCTATCTGCTCCTTAGGACGGAGTTATTCT
>CAZHBD010000023.1:0-13936 GCA_964530555.1 uncultured Candidatus Saccharibacteria bacterium
TATCAGAGTATATATAGTGCCTACCGCCTCCTTCCAAGAGGTTCCACAGCTTATCCTGCCAAGACCTCGGTGAAACTTCTCTGACGCTTGCCTGCATAGTTTCAGAGGTTACAGGATCTAATTCAAACTCGATTTTTGCCATGCTTACTCCTAATTACCTTTATATACTATACTCTCAAACAAAAAGAACCCTTGTTCAAGGGTTCCGTCTGTCACATAAAGCTCCCATTCGTTTGAATGGCTCGCATTGAGCTTCTCGTCTTTTTTTGTTTTTGAATGAACGGTCGTTTTTTCGACTCTAGGCTAGTATATCAAGCTAATGGGTGATGTGCAACAACATATCGGGAAGAGCAGAACCGTTTCACGTAGTGATTTCGAATTTATTTCGACAAGTTCGATGAGAAACCTTGAAAGGGTGTCTCATTAAATATCAAGGTCGTCTAATTCAGCCAGCTCTTCGCGCGTCTTACTCACAACATCGCTTTCTACTGGTTTGTCTTCAGCAGGTTTTTCCGGCGTATTTTCATCGTCATCATCGAGTGGTGGCTGGGCCCCAGAAGCGGTTGTCTCGTCTATCTCGTTACTGGCTGCTGGTTCTGGTGTGCGTTCAGGGCGGTGCCCATCCTGAGGCCCATTATCAACAATCTTAAGGTTGTAACGTGCATCATTCTTGGTGCCGAGGGCGCGCAGTAAGGTACGTAGGCTCTGCGCGGTAGCACCTCGCTTGCCAATGATTCGGCCTAGGTCTTCAGGATCAACGGTCAGCTCGAGAAGCACGCCCTTCTCGTCAACGCTGCGAACGATAGAAACAGCCTCCGGTTTACTGACGAGTGACTTTACGACAAATTCGACAAATTGTTGGTCAATACTACTCATACTGTTAGCTCCACGTTAGGTAACGCTTGTATTATATCAAAATCTGGCGGTAGTGTACGGAGTTTACGCGTTATCCTTAGTTGCAGGCGCTTCAGCTGTTTCTGCTGTAGGCTCTTCTGCCGCCGGCACTTCTGTCGTTGTCTCAGTCGCTTCGGTATCGGCTGGGGCTTCTTCGTTTGCAGCCTCAGGACTAGCTTCTTCTGCAGGTCGATTTTTGCGAAGTTTTTCGGGGTTACGAATAGTTCGCTTGTGATCAGCGTCCAATACTACCCAATCAGGCAGTTTGATACCTTCAGACTTAAAAAGACGAGCCGTTCGTTCAGATGGTTGCGCACCATTCTTTAGATAAAAGGTAGCCTTATCTTTATCGATCTGTACTTCTTTGGTGTGAGGGTTATAGCTACCAATCTGAGCAACTACGCGGCCGCTCGAAGGTGTTTGGCGGCTATCTTGCACAACAACACGAAACATGGCTTGACCTTTTCGTCCAGTGCGCTGCATGCGAATAGCGAGCATAAATAAATCGTTCCTTTATCTTACGTTAATTATTACGATTGAAACTAATTATAGATGTAATCAAACCGAAAGTCAACGTTCGGCACCCCTGTTTACATCAGTATACTCCAGCAAGGCTGCTTCGGCGGCCTTTTGTTGGCCGGCCTGCTTGCTTGGGCCAACACCTTGACCTACTAGCTTACCGCCCACAAAAACCCCTACGGTGAAGGTTTTATCATGGTCAGGACCCTCCTCGCTCAGTACTTTGTAAATTGGGGTCATGCCGTCCTTACTCTGAGCTTTCTCTTGCAGATGCGACTTCGGATCCATCCACGAGCCGCTCGTGAGGATCTCTTCGAAGGTACAAAGTAAACTACGCTCAATAAAGGACTTGGACGGTTCATACCCTTGGTCCAGATACAACGCACCAATAACCGCCTCGAAGGAGTTGGCCAAGATCTGAGCTCTTGCACGCTCAGTACCACGGCGCTCGCCACGACTCAAACGAAGAAGCGGTTCAAAACCTTCCCGGTCGGCTGCCGCACTAATACTTTCAGTACGCACCAAGGCACTTCGCCAGTTAGTCAAAATGCCCTCTGGATCGGGGTAATTATTGTACAAATACTCCGTTACGACCAGCTCCAAAACCGCATCACCAAGGAACTCCAGCCGCTCGTTATGCTCACTGACCGTTTTGCGGTGCTCGTTGACATAGGAGCGGTGCGTAAAGGCGGTAACCAGCAGACTAATATCCTGGAAGGTAACCTGGAGCACATCTTTAGCGAACGTTACGTAAGGGCTACTGTTTTGCATCGCGTATATGTTTCATGGCCAGCAGAATGAGCTTGCCAATGTCTTCGTAAGCTATTTTATCAAGGGCCTCGTTGGCCGGAAACCATTTGATGCCATTCATCCATTCCTCTGGCTTCAACGCATCCGTATCACCAAGAGCTTTGACCAAAAAGATTTCGGTCGTCATCAACACCAGACTGTTGGTTCGTCGGTAACGAAAGTTAATTTTACCTAGCCAATTGAGCACTTGTACATCGTGCAATCCGGTTTCCTCACCAATTTCACGCTTGGCGGTCTGTTTGGCCGACTCTCCGTCTTCAATATGCCCTTTCGGGATAGTCCAGCGATTTTTGGCATCTTGAATCAACAAGATTTCGACTTGCTGGTTTTTTGGGTTATGGCGGAAGACAATCCCACCTGCGGTAGGTTCGCGCACCACCTCGTTAATGGCTGGGCGGCGACGTTTGACAAATTTTCGTAGATTTTCAATTGGTTGTGGACGTTTCATACGTTTTCTTTCTTAGCGGGTTTCGGCTCTCTCAAACTCAAAGGGGTCACTTCGTGTTGCTTCAGAAGGGTTCCTAGCACCCCGTTAATAAACTTCGAGCTATTATCGCTCCCAAACGCCTTAGCCAGCTCGACAGCTTCATTGATCACCACCTTTGCCGGAATATCTTTTGCCGTAATGAGTTCATATAGGCTCATACGCAGAATGATCCGGTCTATCCGCGCTATCTGGCTGATGGGCCACTCAGGTGCGACGGGCTGCAACAGCGCATCTAGGGCTGTATGATGTTTATCTACCCCTGTTACCAGCGACCGGATAAAGGCTAAGTCCTCGACAGTATCCTTGTAGCGCTCAAGGTTTCGCACCAAGACTTCTTCTAGACGTAAGTCGGTGTCGCCACAGTCCTGACGAAACTCTTGTTCGTACAAGGTTTGCAGGACCAAAATTCGACCGAGGTGACGATTGGAAGCCATATTGTTAATTTCCTAACTTTTCAGGTAACCACTACTAGTATAGCGTACGAATTCTGAAGTTACGCTTTAGGCTTGGCGCTTTCGCGTCGCGTGGTGTACGCCTTAACGGGCGATTTTGCGTTAACTGCACGGGCCAGCTTGATGACCAAGTGACTCCGGCGAGTTCCGGTACGACGGGGACTGGTGCGTTTCTTGGGCTTACCCATAGAGAGACAACTCCTTATAAAGACATTAGTGTTAATAAAGTTAGACATATTTTACCCTGTTAAACCGGAAAACTCAAGGAAAAAAGTATTGACTTTTAAGCATAATTGGTATACAATAATCCCATGACACATGTTTCTGGTCACGAAGTTGCCAAGGTTGTGCGTTTTGCAAAAGCCGACTACATCGAAGCAACTCCTCAACCCCTATCTGAGCGAGTTGGGCTACGAGTTCGTTATGCTCTCAGCATAGCCAATGCAGTTTTACGAGGCGACGAACCGCGTTACTCTCACCTTGAAGAGGTGAATATCTCTGCACGATCAGCACGACGGATAGGCGCAAGCTTTCTCGCCGCTACAGCTATCATGACTGGTGTTGGCGTAACCGAAATTATAACCTCTAGCACGACCGAACAGCACCCTTCTCAAGCCGACGAAACCAAGAAGCTTGTCGAATGCGTAAAGCCAATCTATGATCAATACCTCACTGGGGAGCGTATGACCACGGAAGGTCTTTCAGGCCCTCCGCGAACAGAGGTCGTCGAACAAGCAGCTCGAGTGTGCTATGACAGAGCCAACTACCAAGACTTGACAGCCGATCAGGCAGTAGTAATAGCCGACGAAGCTATTTTTGGCCACTCCAACTAAGGCCTAGACTGCAACGACAAAGTTGACTAATTTGCCCGGGACATATATCTCTCGGGCAATTTTTTTATCATTTAGGTAGCTTTTAACGTGTTCGTCAGCTTTGGCCTGGGTCAGGATATCTTCTTTACTCGCATCCCTGTCCACGTTCAATTGCGCGCGTAATTTTCCGTTCACCTGTACAACAATCGTCATTGTGTCCGCGATAAGGTATTCTTCGTTGAGTACTGGCCAGTGATCAACATGGATCGAGTCGCTGTGGCCGAGTTGCTGCCACAATTCGTCGGCCACATGAGGTGCAAATGGCGCAACCAGCATAACAATTGCCTCTAAGGCCTGCTGCCAGGTTTCAGACTTACCAAACGGCACCTCAACCTTGAGCTGATACAGCTTATTGACCGCCTCCATAGTGGCGGCGATGGCCGTGTTGTAGCGGCTTGCTTCGAGGTCCTCGGTAACTTTTTGTATGGCACGGTGCACAACAGCCTGGACTTTCTTATGCTGAGCAGCCTCCACATGCGAATCTGCTGATTCAAGGTATTCCTGGGTTATATTCCAGATACGCGATAAAAAGCGATGGGTGCCTGGCACGCCATTAGGGTCCCAGCGGATCCACAGCTCGAGCGGAGCAGCAAACATCAGATAGGTCCGCAGCGCATCCGCACCATAGCCGCTGTCAATGATCTCTAACGGGTCAACTCCATTGCCTTTGGACTTAGAGAACATTGTCCCGTCCTGTGCTGTGACCTTACCGTTGTACAACATTTGCCTGAATGGTTCGGGCTCTTTTACTAATCCAAGTGTATGAAAAAAACGAGTTATGAAACGTGCGTATAGCAAATGCGCAGTTGCATGATCGGCTCCATTATAAAAATCTACCGGCATCCAATGATTGACCACATCGCTATCAAAAGCTTGTGCCTGATTATGCGGATCTAGGTAGCGGAGCATGTACCAGCTGCTACAAATGTAAGTATCCAGTGTGTCAGTTTCGCGCTCTGCCTGGCCACCGCATTTTGGGCATTTCACCTCCAGCCAGTCTTTGGCACGCGCCAAGGCACTACGGCCATCACCGGAGGGCTTAAAGTCAGTAAGCTCTGGCAGCACCACCGGTAAGTCAGCTTCAGGAACTGGAACGGTGCCACACTTGTCACAATAAATTATAGGGATTGGCGCGCCCCAGTAACGTTGCCTGCTCACACTCCAATCGCGCATACGATAGTTTACTACTGCTTTGCCAGCGCCGAGTTTTTCTAGCTTTTCAAGGATTTTTTTTCGACCTTCGTCGAAGTCTAAACCATCAAACTCTGCTGAGTTAGCTAGCTTATACTTTTTAGGATCCGCCTTGATGGTTGTGTGATATTCCAGAAACTCTTGTTGCTCAGTGGTGTAGATAATGTCCATACCGAACTTCTGAGCAAACTCGTAGTCGCGACCATCCTCTCCAGGTACACCCATAACCGCGCCGGTACCGTAATTGAGGAGCACATAGTCAGCCACCCAAATGGGCACTTCTTTCCCAGTTAGCGGATTTATGGCATAGGCACCAGTAAAGACACCCGTTTTATTCTTTTCAGCCTGCCGTTCAACCTCGGATTTCTTTTGTGATTCGATGACGTATTTTTGAACGACTACTTGCTGCTCGGCAGTAGTGATTTGTTCGACGAGCTCATGCTCAGGTGCCAGCGCTAAGAAGGTCGTTCCGTAAATCGTGTCATGTGCAACGGTGAAGACTGTCACATCCGCTGTATGGTCTTTGATCTTAAAAGTGACTTCGGCACCTTCACTACGGCCGATCCAGTTCTTTTGGGCCAACTTTACGCTTTCTGTCCAGTCTAGCGCGTCGACTGCACTCAGCAATTCATCTGCATACTCGGTAATCTTGAAAAACCACTGTTTGATCTCTTTTTTCTGTACAAGCTGATCATCTGGCCCGTCGTGACGCCAGCATTTGCCGTCAATGACCTGCTCGTTGGCCAAGACGGTATTGTCGATCTCGCAGTACCACTGCATACGAGAATCCTGGTAGGCCAAGCCGTGTTCGTACATCTTGGCAAAAATCCACTGTGTCCACTTATAGTACTCCGGCAAATGGGTGGCAATCTCTTTCTCCCAGTCATTGCTCCATCCCATAGCCTTGTACTGCTTGTGATAGCCCGGAATAATATTTGCCATGCTTTCCTGAGGCGATACACCAGCTTTGATGGCATAGTTTTCGGCCGGTAGACCAAAAGCATCCCAGCCAACAGGATGATAACTTTCAAAACCTTGTTGGCGCTTGAAGCGAGCTTTTACATCACTAATTGTGTAGTTCATAGCATGGCCAATGTGAATACCGGCACCGCTAGGATAGTTGAACATACTCATAGCAAAATATTTGGGCTTCTGACTAGCTAAGTCAGTGGTGTAGACACCGGTCTCTTCCCAGATTTTTTGCCATTTCGGCTCGATAACTTTTGGATCGTAGCGTTTCATACCAAATTACAGTATCACAACAGAGGTGAGACCGCTAGTCTTTTGCCGGGATATGGCGTAACCAGCCTGCAAAATCAGCGGACGTGCCATGCAGGAGCTTTTCGTATGCCTCGGCAATGCGATGAGTAATCTCACCTACCCGACCGTTAGCTATAGGTCGACGGTCAATACTCAGCACTGGCGTGACATTTGCGCTGCTACCTACCATCATAACCTCATCAGCGATATACAGTTCGGTACGATCAATTGTACGGTCTTCAAAAGGGATGCCAAGCTTCTGGGCAATAGCTTGCACAGTGTTACGAGTGATACCTTCTAGAATGTCCGTTTGCGCATGCGGTGTGACCAAGCGTCCGTCTCGCACAATAAACAAGTTTGTTACCGTACCTTCAGCAACGTGCCCGGAATTATCGAGGGCAATTGCATCGTCAAACCCATTGAGCAAGGCTTCATTTTTCATGAGTGCCGAGTTAACATATGCACCGTTCACCTTTGCTCGTGGAGGAATCATGTTGTCAGCATTACGTGTCCAGCTTGATACACACACATCGATGCCACTGCGTTTCAGAATTTCGCCTTTAGGGTACATGAACGCACTAAAGTTTGTTTTGAGTCCACTGATCTTTGTGCCTGCACAGATTTCATCGATGAACACGGTTGCGCGAATGAGGACATCTTCTTGAGGGGCATTGGCTTTGGCTAATTGTATTATGAGGCTCTCAAAAGCATCGTAGCTCGCTAGCGCTTCACAAGCCCCAAAGCCCATAATTTTGGAGGCACGCACTAAACGGAGGTAGTGATCTTGCAGACGAAATGCCAGAAGGCGCTGCTCTGACGCATCCCACGACAACGGAAAGACCGTGTAGACGCTCAGTCCATACAGAACTGGCGAGCTAGCAATACTCACGTTGGCTTGGTCAAACGGAACCAACTCGCCTCTGAGCTGGGCTGTAGATGTTTCGAGCGAAAATGCCATGCTAGAACTGCTTAAGGAAGTTAGTTGAAAAAGCCGTCTCTAATTTAGAGTGGCGAGCGTGTCGTTCTTCGGCAAGACGAACGAGCTTAGTCACCAACTCAACACCCGAGACACCGCTGGCCCGCCAGTTATGGGAATAGAGACTTCCGGGGAGCGGGTTAACCTCGTTAAATAGTACCGTTTTGGTCTTGGTATCAACTAGCATGTCTATCCGGGCGATTCCTTCACAACCCAACGCGCGATACACGGCCTGCCCCAGTTCTAGAGCTTGCTTGCTAAGGGAATCAGGCAAGTCTGCAGGAATCTTGCTGTAGCCTTGAGCACCGTGTTTGGCTCCAACTTTCTTGCCACCTTTCTTACTGCCTTGGCTCATATATTTGGTTTCGAAGTCAAAGAAGTCTTCAGCGGCAACCAGGGGTTGTTCCAAGCTAGCAGTTTGTAGTTCATGATTACCGATGATTGGAAGAGTCACCTCAATCAAATTAGACACTCCTTGTTCTACTATGACCTTATCGTCAAAGTGTGCTGCTACCTCAAGCGCATTATTGAGTTGCTGCGGATCAGTAACTTTTGTGATGCCGATACTCGAGCCGAGGCGTGCTGGTTTCACAAACAACGGGTATTTGAGCTTATCAATTTCCTTGAGGATGGTGCTGTGTCGCACGCCAAGATCACTGGTATAGAACCACGTCCACGGTGTTGATGGAATACCTTGGGCTTGTGTTACCTGCTTGGCTAGCACCTTATCCATGGCAATCGCGCTAGCCGCAACACCACAGCCGACAAACGGCACACTAGCCATTTCGAGAACGCCCATAAGTTCACCATCTTCACCGTGAGTACCATGCATGGCAGGAAACACGAGATCGATCTTTTGATACTTTTTTCGGCCAGCAAACTGGCTGGATTTAACAAGCGTTAAACCTTTATCAAACAGTAGGTGTACCTTGGGTGCACTAGTGGTAAAAGCATCGATTGCCCCGGTTTGATAGAGTTCGATGTCTTTGAGTTTTTTGTCCCAGTACCAACTGCCATCTTTGGCGATATAGATCGGCTCGACCTGGTATTGCCTGGTTAGCTCAAGGGGTTTGATAATGCTCGAGAGTGCAGTGACAATTGAGACATCATGCTCTGCGCTGCGCCCTCCAAAAATAACAGCTATTGTTTTCATAGATATATAGTAACACCGACTTGCAATTGTTCGATACAATTACGAGTCATTAATTGTAATTATCCGGCCAATCGTTCTGCATCATAACGATGTCACCGACGGCGATAAGGTGTTCAATTTTGCCGTAGAAATCGAGCGGATCAGACTCGACACGAAGCTCACCAGAAAAACCACCATCACTCAGCCCCTCTTGAATCCACTCGGTAACCGAGTTCTTCATGAGCACCACTACATCAGGCTGCGCTTTAGCAATCAGCCGACCCATCTCATGGTGTACTTGCTCACTCTCGGTTCCCTGTTCCACAAGGCCAGGCGAAACATAGGTTTTGCGTTTTGCCGGCAATCGCTTGAGCAGCTCTAAACCAGCCCGCACCCCCTCAAGATTGCCATTGTAGGTGTCGTCGATGATCCATCCGCCGGCTAATGCGCGCGGCTCCATCCGGTGTTCGAATGGTCGCGTCTTAGCAATACCCGCCTTAATCTGTACATCGCCCAAGCCAAGCTCCTTGGCCAAAGCGACGCAGAGTACCAAAGCGCCAATGAGGTGTTCGCCGATCAGGTCAGTATGTAGTGCCAATTTGTGTTTGCCAGAAGTAACGGTGAACTTCATGCCAGTTATGTCAACATGAAGTTGGCTGACTTTCCAGCCCAAGGCTCCTGTTCGGTTATAAGTATGGTAATCATCGTGCAAGAAGCTTGTTAGGGCGCGCGATTCACTGTTCACAAAGACATTCTTGGCACCTACATAATCAGCCAAGGTAAAAATATCACGGCCAGCTGCCTCGACGGTTTTGTACTTATCCAAATGAGCTGGCGCCAAACCGGTAATAATGCCCATGGTCGGCTGAACAGCAGCGTTGAAACGCACCACATCACCCGGCGCACCTTCGCCATACTCGATGATCAACACCTCTTCTTTCCCAGTTAACTGCTTGGCAAAGCGGGCATGAGACACCGCAACGTTTTTATTAGCCGGTGTTGCGGCGACCACTTTACCTTCGCCCAACACTGTCTTGAGCAGCTCTTTCATGGTCGTCTTACCATAACTGCCAGCTACAGCAATCTTGACCGCCTTGGTTTCGCCAAATAGCTTCTGCGACTCACTAACCAGCCGCTTTTCTTTCGGTCGTGCGATGAGCAGACGAGCTAGCCAAAACGGCACTAAAATCAAATGGGCCCAAATCAACGGGTACGATAAAAAGATGAGTCCTGCCAACGCACCGAGACGGAGATCGTGCAACTGAACACTTCGCCACATCACAAAAACTCCCAGCACCAGTTGCAAGACTATCGCTGCCTGCAGTACGAACAGCAGTAACCGCGCTCGCTTGGTACGCTTCAGGTCGCCACGATGTGCTACCTTTCGAAAATCGGTCGTCCGCCAATACCATGCCAGATATGCTCGAGGCTGATACTCGGTGGCCTGGAGCATATAAATGAGCGTTGACGCATAACGCGGAAAGAATAAACTCAACAGACCCATCATCGCAAAAACTCCTCAATCAGCTGTAAGCAAGCTTGTGGTTGGTCGAGATGCACAAAGTGCCCAGCACTAGGCACCTCTTTATATACTGAACCAGCAATTCGATCGGCCAGCTGCTTGCCCCATGCCGGTGGTGTTGCATCATCATTTGTACCGTAGATCAGTAAGGCTGGTAGCCGCACTTGGCTGGCATCTTCACGTACGTCGTCATTAACAATTCGCTTAAAGGTTGCTTGTAGATGCTCTGCAACCAACATATCCGAGCCGATTGTACTGTAGACCTTTTTGCGTAAACGTTGTTTGAGTGGACCGGGTAACGGGTACGTCAACGCTTTACCAGCCTTTGTGGCTAAGCGTAGCGCCTTAATTCGACCCTTGTACTCACCCCTGACCCCCGCCGAAGCCAGCAAAATAAGCCGATCCGCAGTTAGTGTTCCGTTCGCAAGCCCGCGAACAATAATTGCTCCACCGTTGGAATGACCAAGCAGCGCAAACGGAGCAACACCAAGCTTTCGACAAAACTCACCAATAAAACCAGCATACTCATCCAAGCCCCATGCTCGCGGAGGACTCTCTGAACCGCCAAACCCCGGCAAATCAATCCGGATGACGTCGTACTGTTTCTCGAGCCGCTGCGCTAGCCCTTTTAAGCCATGGGCAGTATCGCCCCATCCGTGGAGCATAACGATTGTCTTGCCCTTGCCGGCGCGCTCGTAATGCACGAGCAAAGAATCTACAACCAGTTGCATAGTTCTCAGTATAATCGAGCTTGAGCAGTTTGCCTACGTGTCCCAGTTAGTTTGGCGCAGGAAATGAATTAAGGTCCCGCTCAAATACCGACCCGCTCAGATTACTCTGATAGAGCTGCATTAAGTCAGCAATAAAATCATTAGCCGATTTAGCGTTAGTCGGTTTATCAATAGTAACTTTTTTGTAGTCGAACACCACTTGGGCCGAGCCAGTGATACCGTTCTTTTTGTCCTGTTCGGTGGACTGCGTAGCCAGCTTGGTGATCAGTTTGCTCTTTTTGTCGATCCAAACTGTCAGCGGTGTCTTGTCGTTATCTTTCAGATTCTTCTTAACCTGATTAGATATGTCTTGGTCACCGGTTACTTGCTGCTTGCTATCACTTTGCACACAACCGTTAGCCTTTTTGACCGCTGGTAGATTCTGCAGCTCTGACACGAAATCTGCGCCTGTATTATCATCAATGGTTAGCTCGTACTTGGCTGCCGGACTGTTGTTGACCGTGTCGCTTGATACTTTTCCAACCGATATAAACTTATGCTTGGCATATAGTTCGTCAAGCATTTTGTAATCTTGCTGTGTCAGGCTCAGTTCATCCTGGCACTTGTCAATCCCTGCATCTTTCACTAGGGTACTGTCGACTGAGATCCACTGATTGCTTATCTTTTTACTAAATTCCTGGGAAAGTGTGTCTAAGCTGGGATCAAGCGAACCGACAATTTTTAGCAGGTTCGAGATATCACCGATTTTTACGTAAACACTATTGTTGATAAGTCGTCCTTCCACGGGAAAGACAAACCCGCTGACAGTGATCTTCATCTCTATAGCGGAAGCTTTGGCAGCGACATCATTCTTGAGTATTGCGTTAATCTTGTAGGATGGATCACTGCCAGTTTTGCCTTCGGCGTCGAGGGTAGCAGTGACATATTTTTGCTCCAAGCTCTTTTGTAACGAGCTACGCAAGATATTTTCGGGCTTGTTTGGCAGAATTATCCCGTAGTAGGCTGCTGCACTACCGCCCAACAAAAAGACGACTGCAACCGCAATACCAAGGATAATACTGCGTCTTTTTTTCTTACGATGTAGTTGTTGCGGTGCCTCATTTACAGGCTGCAACTGGGGCGCGTCGGGCGCAAACAATGGCCGGCCAGATGACGAGGTTAACGGTGTGGCCGCAGCGAGGGGTACCGATGCCTGGCCAGGAACTGGTCCTACGCTTTGGGGTTGTGGTAGTGAATCGCTCGGTCCCGAGGTGATATGAGGAGTACTGAGTGGTGTCGGTACAGTTGGATACTGTGGTCCGGGACCCACAGCATCTTGAGGAGAGTGTGGTGCTCCGAATGGAGATGGTTGATCATTCATAGATGTTATTGTACTGCTTGGACAAGCTGTTGTAAATCACTCAGCGGCATGGTGCGCTCCGGCAACTGAATAGCCTGATTCAGGTTATAGCCGCTGTAAACTTCCGTCTGGCCTCCATCAGGGTAGCTAACTTTAACCAATTGATGTGAGCGCTTGGCCACACTCATAGTAATCGTCACCGGCGGCGACTGTGCGTATGAAGCCGCGTCGAGCTTGGCAAGCGAAGTTATGCCAGTCAGTTTCCCGATTTCTTGCAGGATGGGCACGTAATCAGCCACATTTACTTTTACCTGATACTCCCAGACTGCGTTGCCATCATTTTTTTTAGACTGCGCCTTACTATAATCAGTCTGATAGATTCGCTTGCTATACAATTTACTCAGGATTGCACTCCGTTTGTCTGGCGACAGATTGCCAAAGGCGACGAGCCCAATGGCAGCCTGATTGAGGTACTGACCTCCGGCGTTTTGCTCTGCCTTGGCCTGGCCCCATAAACCTTCGACTTTAGAATAGTCTAGCTTCTTTCCGTTAGCACCTTTCTGCTGCGTATCGATTGTTACATACTGGCTGTAATCAGTTGTTGGCGTTCCGATAGTTTCGGTTTTAACGGTCGTCGTCGGCGCACCTTCGGCTTTTTGGGTCAGCAAGATAACACTGCGCGAGCGTGGTTCGCCCTTGAAACTCAGTTGTGATACCTGCTGAATCGAGCTAGCCTCTTGGCTGCTATCAACGCTGCGTGTCACGCTGGTCGTAGCAAAATTATCCGCTAACATTGCCTTAAAGACATGCTCTGGTCGAGATGTCTGGTGCAGTCCCCAGGCAAAAGCTGTAACTGCCGACACGACAACAGCTAAACTCAATACAAGACTGATTTTGTGGCGGACGAGCCAACCAAGATTAATAGTTACTTCTTTGCGGGTAGAGGGAATTTTTTGTGGCATGTGGTCATTGTAACAGGTATCAGCCAATAATGCGGCGTATACTAAGGCTATGGAGCGACCACTTGCCGAGAGACTACGGCCAGAGAAACTCGATGACATCATCGGCCAACAACACCTTGTCGGTCAAGGCAAGCTGCTGCACGAAATTATCGCCAAAAAGCGACCCTTTAGCCTCATCCTATGGGGTCCGCCAGGCAGCGGCAAGACAACCCTGGCTCGAATTATCGCTAAACAAACTGAGGCTGACTGGATCGAACTTAGCGCTGTCACCGCCGGTGTGGCTGATGTGCGTCAAGTCATTACCCATGCCGAGCAAAATGCCCGCTTGCAGATCCCGACGGTTTTGTTTGTCGATGAAATTCACCGCTTTAACAAAGCACAACAGGACGCCTTTCTGCCACATGTCGAAAAAGGCACCATTACGCTCATTGGTGCGACCACCGAGAACCCAAGTTTCGAGATCATCACGCCATTGCTCAGCCGCAGTCGGGTCGTGGTGCTTGAACCATTGGGCAAAAACGACATGATCACATTGCTACAGCGTGGGGCCAAATTGCTGAAACTGACCGCCAAGCAACTGCCGAAGAGTAGCCTGGATATGTTAGCCGAGTTATCCGGTGGCGATGGTCGGGTAGCGCTAGGGAACCTCGAGGTGGCCGCTGGCCTAGCTGGCGAGAAAACTATTACCAAAGAGATTGTTCAAACAGCAGCCCAAAAGCGCATCCCGGGGTACGACAAGAACGGCGAGAACCACTACAACCTTATCAGTGCTTTTATCAAATCACTCCG
>CAZHBD010000024.1:0-13009 GCA_964530555.1 uncultured Candidatus Saccharibacteria bacterium
GCGAATATGGTACCATAACCGTTATGAGAAAGCTTAATCAGCGCGGTATTGTTGATACGTGGCTCGTTGCTTTTGTAGTTTTAATGGTGCTCTTTGTGGCGGCTGCTGTCTTTGGTGTTTGGGCTTTTGTAAGTCGTAATGACTACAAAAATAACGTTGACGCCAAGATTGCGTCGGCTGTTGGCGCTGCACAACAAGTAACTAGTGACAAAAAAGATGCAGAGTTTAAAGAGAAAGAGAAAGAACCTTACCGAACATATGTTGGGCCAAGCACCTATGCCAGCGTATCAATAACATACCCTAAGACATGGAGTGCTTATGTCGATGAATCGGGACGCTCAGGCGTAGTAATTGACGGATATTTTAACCCGGCTATTGTTCCAGGGCTCCAAAGCGGCAAAAGTTTTGCGATACGCATGCAGGTGTCAAATAGTCGCTATGCTAACGAAGTGGCCACTTTTACACAACAAGCCAAAACCAATAAGGTCAAAATCACCCCCTATAGTCCGCCAAAAGTAGCAAGTGCAGTTGGCGTGCGGGTCGAAGGCCAGATCAGTGCCAATAAACAAGGGAGCATGGTTATTGTGCCAATACGTGATAAAACACTAAAAATATGGACAGAGGGTAGTGAATTCGTAAATGATCTAGACAAAATCATTCTCCCTCAACTTACCTTTGTACCGTAGTGCTATACTACTGATAGATCAAAGGAGGGAAGGTGTCCAAGCATGATTCAGCCAGGAGGCGTGGGGCTGGCGATACCGATGAAACACGGCGACTACTAGCCGTAGTAGCGTCGCAGCTACAGCTACCTTTGGTGCAAATTGCGCGTTTGGCGGAGTTAAACAATGACAGTGCGCAGACAATTCACAGTATTCGTACGCTGAGCGAAATCGCCTTGCAGCTAACAGAGCATTTTCGAGTTACGCTTTATGGAAACGATGCCTTGTTAGAGCCTGTTTCGTTATCTTCGGTGCTTTATAATACTGCTCATCGGTTGGAAAAAATGGCCGACCTCTATCATTGCGATGTACAGCTTGAGTTGGCAGGGCACTATCCTCCGGTGCTTGCTAACGCTGCGAGTTTAGAGGCTGCTTTTAGTAGTCTTGGTACGGTTTTGATTGAAGCACAATCAAATAACACTCAGCCCAGTAGGCGTTCGACGGTAGTTTTAGCAGCACATAAAAGTCGTTGGGGTTTGGTCGCTGGGATGTACGGCGACTCACTGCAGTTTACTCGTCCGGCATTTCGTCGAGCCAAGCATTTATTTGGTCGTGCACATCAGCCCTTAAATCAATCAATCAATTCGGCGGGAGCTGGCGTTTTTTTGGCCAACGTGATTCTCGAATCTGTGGCTGACGGACTTCACCCTGCACGATATCGGAAACGTAATGGCTTGGCGGCCACTCTACAGCCAAGTCAGCAACTTGCGTTGGTCTAACATGGCTCGTGTTCTTGTTGTCGAGCCCGACCGCCTACTGGCAGACATATATGCGACTTCACTGAGACGCAACGGCCATGAAGTGGTGTTGGCGGTTTCAGCCGGCGAAGCGCTACGCCATCTCGAAGCTGGGGTGGACATACTTTTGTTAGAGATCCAACTGGTGGTCCATAACGGGCTTGAACTACTATATGAGATACGCTCGTATACCGACTTAACTGATGTCCGGACGATCATTCATACTATGCTGCCACTGGATAGAATGCCTAGGGTTTTGTACCAGCAGCTGGGTGTCAGCGAGTATCTATACAAACCATCAACAACTTTAGTCAAGTTAAACGAAACCGTTTGTAATGTTCTAGCGCAATGAAGCAGATTGTTACTCAGGCCATCGTCCTGAATCGCACCAACTTCCAAGAAGCAGATCGGATTATCACAGTGATAACGCCTGTCGGAAAACGAAGCTTGCTTGCGAAAGGCGTGCGCAAGGTACAGAGTAAACTTGCTGGAGGCATCGAATTGTTCTCGGTTTGCGAGCTAACCTATTTGGAAGGAAAAAGCGACCTGCAAACACTCATCTCGAGTCGACTGGTATCTCACTATCAGCATATTGTAGCCGATCTCGATCGGACAATGGTGGGCTATCGTTTGCTCAAGCTTATCAATGGCATAACTGAAGCTGACGTCAGCCCTGACTACTTTCAGTTGGTTGTTCAGGCTTTGGAAATACTTGATAATACAACTATCGACATAGCTTTGGTCGAGGTTTGGTTTGCAAGCAGCCTACTTTCGCTCGAAGGCTTGGATATCAATGTTGCTACTGATTCGCAGGGAAATACACTAGACAAAGATAGCACGTATAGTTTTGATTACCATGTTATGGCGTTTGCACGACGGCGAAACGGACAGTATTCGGCTCGACACATAAAGCTACTGCGGCTAATGAAGAGCATAAAAAAACCACTTCAGTTGGCAATGCTAACAGGGATAAAACAGGAGACAAAAGAGCTACAGGTCTTGCTCAAGACCATACTTAGCAGGACGTATGGCCGCATGGCTGTCTAGTGTCTCTGGCAGTATTTCAGAATGCCAAGGACGTTTGTATGCTGAACCGGCGGCAACGTTGTAATTATCTGGTATAATGACCTCTAATGAGCGAAGTTACCTTAGATGATATTGTTTCGTTGTGTAAGCGTCGTGGGTTTGTTTTTCAGGCTAGCGATATTTATGGCGGTTTGGCTGGGTTTTATGATTACGGCCCGCTGGGTGTTGAGCTAGTCAATAAGCTCAAAGCCGAGTGGTGGAGCGCCATGGTCACCGAAAGCGACAACATATTCGGTGTAGATGGGGCGATTATTCAAAACCCTAAACTTTGGGAAGCCAGCGGACACGTTGCTGGCTTTACGGACCCCCTCGTTGACTGCAAGACCTGTGGTGCGCGTCATCGAGCCGACCATTTGGCTGGTACAGATTCAACCGACTTGGACGAGCTAAAAGACTTACTCAAGGACAAAGCCTGCCCAACTTGCGGTAATAAAACCCTGACCGAACCTCGCAAGTACAATATGATGATGAAGACCTGGGTTGGCCCAGTAGAGGATGAATCAAGCGTAGCATATTTACGGCCCGAGACGGCTGGTTCTATCTTCACCAATTACGAGAATGTGCGGGAAACCATGCGAGCCAAACTCCCGTTTGGCGTCGCGCAGGTCGGCAAGGCCTTTAGAAATGAAATTAGCCCGCGCGACTTTATTTTTCGTGTCCGTGAATTGGAGCAAATGGAGATGCAGTACTTCATTCAACCCGATGACCAAAAAGAGGTCTATGAACAGTGGCGTGACTTCGCCTGGAATTTTTTGACTGAGCGACTGGGCATTGATGAGAAAAATCTGCAGTGGCACGAACACGATGAAAAAGAACGAGCCCACTACGCGGCAGCGGCACATGATATATACTTCCGTTTTCCGCAAGGTTTTAAAGAGTTGTGGGGGACTCATAATCGAACTAATTTTGACCTCAGCAATCATATGAAAGCCAGCAAGAAGGACTTGCAGTATTTCGACGAAGCAACCCGCCAGAAGTTCATACCTTATGTCATCGAGAGCTCAGTTGGGGTTGGTCGCATGTTGATGGCCGTACTAACTGATGCCTATCATGAAGAAGAGATTAATGGCGAGAAACGCGTAGTTCTGAAGCTAAAAACCGAACTCGCTCCGTATCGGTTTGCTGTGTCTCCATTGCTTAAGAATAAGCCCGAACTTGTAGAAAAAGCCCGCGAAGTGTATAGCGCAATGAAGAAAAAGTACGGATCGGTTATATGGGATGACAATGGGAATATCGGCAAACGCTACCGTCGTCAAGACGAGATCGGTACGCCCGAGTGTATAGTAGTTGATTTTCAAACACTCGAAGATGGCACAGTTACGGTTCGTGACCGAGACACTACCGAGCAAACACGCAAACCAATAACCAAGCTTTAGAATTTTACCAAGCACCCAATAGTTGCTTAATTAGCAATTAAATGTTATTCTATAAACTTATGATCGATGGCCCATTTTCTTTACCCGCTATTGAAATGCAGTTGACCGACTCGCAAGTCGAACGATACATTGAGCAGGTCTTAATTCCGGTCTTGGGCTATTTAGCTCACCAGCCTGACTTGTTGGATGAGTCAAAAGTGGGTGAAATTTTTAGAGTGGAGCGTCGTTTAGTGACTCCAACAGGAGCTCTCGCAAGCTTAGCCATTAGCGCGGAAGTGATGCCGGGATATGATCCAGATGACGTTGAAGCGCCTGGTGACTGGTATTGTGACATTGAAGTCGTTTCCGAAGAAACACAGCCGGATATGCTTGATGACATGGTATTGACAGCTGAAGCATATATAAGAGATGAGGAGTTGAAGAGTGGCACCGACCCAGACATAGTTGAAGCCGTGGTCGAAGAAGCTCTGGATAATGATCAAGGACTTTTGCGAGCATGGCGAGTCAGAAGGTATCAATTTACGACAGATAGGTCGTGTGATCCTGGTCGCCAAGACGTGAGCCATGAGCTTCGGGACGAAGATGATGACGTAATATGGAGCGACTACAAAATGGGCGAGAAAATGCCCGAAGCTGACGAAGACGACCTTGACCCAACTACACTGATAATTCGAGAGCTTGGGTATAGTGCGGCCTCACTAACCAATATTCATCTCATTGAAGTCGCCGCTGCGTTGCAAAAGCTAGGGGTGCCTCACGAGCTACTCGATTTTGACGTTACATAGGTTTTCAATCCAAAAACTGCTATCATAAGCCCAACATGAGGGCATCAGCAAGCATCACTATTAACAGAGAAGTTTCGCAGGTTTATACCGCGTTTACCAACCTAGACAATCGATCGAAATTTATTCCAACAATCACTCAGCTTAAGATATTGACCGACGATGTTGCTGGTCGAGGCGTAAAGTGGAGCGAGACACGCTACGAAAATGATGTTGAAAAGAAAGGGACGATAGTCGTTACTCAGTATAAGCCGCCACGAATTTTTGTTATCGAGATAGCTACAGCAGGACTAAAATATAAAATACGATATAATTTCCAGCCAGAAGGCAAGAGTGCTACAAAAATCGTTGCCACAATTGGCGGCCATCCTGGGGGTTTACTGGGTCGCTTCATGAAGCGATTTTTATCGGCAAACAGCGCCTTTGTCCATGACCAGCTTCAAAAAGAGCTTGATATATTTGCATCGGTTGCAGACAAGCTTTAGCAGAAAGATAGTACATATGATTACATACCATACCGATGGCAGTTGCGAACCCAACCCTGGAACGGGTGGCTATGCGGTGATAAAAAATATGAAACCCGCCATTCTCGGCGGAGCAGCAAGCACTACAAATATTCGAATGGAAGGAGAGGCAATCATTGCTGCGCTGAAAGACGCAGCTGGAGAAGCCTGCGAGATTTATACCGACAGTGAGTTTTGGGTTAAGGTCATCACTATCTGGTCGCTGCCATGGGAGAAAAATGGCTGGAAAAAGAAAAACGGCGAGATAAAAAACCTAGATCTGGTTCAGGAGGTTTGCTCTCTGTATCGAGCTTCAAAGGCAAAACTTATCTGGGTACGGGGTCATAATGGGCACGATGGTAACGAACTGGCTGATGAATGGGCTAACAAAGCTCGCTTGCAGCAACTGGCAAAAGAAGGATGAGCAAGCCACTGCATTTTAGCGGCATAGAGACGGTGCTGTGGGACCTCGATGGTACTTTGTTGGACAGTTTTGGGATCTTCCGGGATTTGGTCAGTGAATTGTTGCCCAGGCATAACTTATCGGTTCCAGATGAGGTCGCGCTGCGACATAATTTTCACGGCCCGCTGGAACATTCGATTGCTGGTGCTGCAGGTCTTACGGCAGATAATCCAGTCGTACAGCAAATTGCTGCTGATTTTCTGACTCAGCAGGATAGCCGGTACGAGATTGTAGAAGAACATTTATTGCCTGACGCACTAGGGCTGGCCAAGTCATTGGCTGTCCAGGGCATAACGCAGATGCTCGTTACGAATCGAGCTCATGAAGGTCGCTTGAGGGCCAGTCCGCGGCACATTGTAGCTAATTCAAGTCTCCACCCATGTATATCCCGTATTATTTGCGGAGATGATACGCATCATCGGAAGCCTGACCCTCGAGTACTCAACGGGTTAGCTATTGTTCCTGCCAAGACTTTAGTTATTGGCGATCAGTTCGTAGATGCTGAATTTGCGCATAATTTGCAAGCACGGGCACTAATCGTTAATCGGCATGGTTCGCTCGCCCATGCTGAACGGCTTAGTGCGCTCCTTGGTTTACAGCTACAAGTTGTTGAAAGCTTGGAGAACGTGAAAATAGCTGGCACCAGGCCAGGTAAGACCGTACAATAAGGCCTATGATTCCACGACGCAAAAAACCTATAGGCAATTTTGCCTTTATTGATAACCAGAACTTAAATCTCGGCGTACAGCGTTTGGGATGGAAAATGGATTGGCGCAAGTTTAGAAAACTATTGCAAGATAAGTATGGGGTCACCAAGGCCTATATGTTTATTGGGCATATGCCCGAACATGAGGAAATGTATCTGAAGCTCCATGATGCAGGCTACTTGATAGTACTCAAGCCGACCTTTGATATGACAAAACCGCTTCCCATGCCAGAGCAAACGGAAAAGCCGGATAGTGAAGAGAAGAAGCCAATTAAGGGTAACGTTGATGCTGAGTTGGTGCTGTGGGCTGTAAAAGAAATGCCTCGCTATAACAAAGCGGTGGTAGTGTCGGGCGACGGCGACTTCTACAGTCTAATTGAATATCTTGATGAACAGCACAAACTCCTAAAACTGTTGACGCCCAATGCAAAGTACTCCAGCTTATTTAACAAGTATAAACAATACATCGAGCGAATCGATACCATGCGCGGTCAGCTGGCCTATCGCATTGTACGAAAACCGACCAAATAACTTCATCAGCCATGAATAATCTTGAGAAACGAATCGCAGCGATCGAAGCACGGAACGTACGAGTTGAAGACGACAAGCGCTGGGAAACCAGCTGGACGCGACGGTTAAGTGTCGCTGTGCTAACGTACTTTGTTGTGCTGGCGTACCTTGGGATTGTCGTGCATAACGACCGTCCGCTGATCAATGCTTTTGTTCCGGGCATAGGCTACTTACTGTCGACGGCGGTGATGCAAACTATTCGAACTGTCTGGACGCGACACCGCTAGACAAAACTCCTGGTTGGTAGCATACTGGATTTATCAATTAAGTCCTGGGAGGGAAGCAATGAACGTTGAAGTCAACTATCTTGCAGTTTTTTTGGCTATGGTTAGCTCTATGGTTGTAGGCTCTATATGGTATGCCAAGAGTGTGTTTGGTGCGAGCTGGGCCAAAATGGTTGGCTTAACAGATAAAAAAATGCAGGAAGATGCAGCCAAGGCAATTGGTGTAACGGTTGTCGTATCATTGCTAACTTCATTTGTGTTGGCGCATATGGCTTATTTGGCGCACCGGTTTTATGGTAATTCATTTTTGCTCGATTCGGTTACAACAGCATTCTGGTTATGGCTTGGTCTCACGGCTGCTCGCATGATTACGCACGATGCGTTTGAACGCCGGCCGTTGAAGTTGACGGTTATGAACATTGCTCATGAATTCGTGACCTTGATAGTAATGGGTCTTGTTATTGGACTGCTTAAACCTTAGTTTTTTTGTTAGGCTTGCTTCTTAGTCTAGCGAGTTTATTCAGATGCAAGCTGCAAGACTACGCTTCTGCCTTTTGCTACTGTTTTAATAGGTAGAACGGTGTTATTACGTAATCTCGTAACCAAATTTGATGCAGCCCGGCCATCCATACCTAGCATACTGGCTAATTCAGTGGTTGTAAGCCCGCCATGCTCAGCTAACAGACGAGCGACAGTACTAGCGTGCTCGGCAGCAGTTTTTCTGCGAATCAGTGCTCCTCTCGAAAAATCTGAGTCTGCGATCCATGCTATCATTTCCGGGCTATTGGCGATTTCCTGACCTAACTGAACATAGTGAGACCGTACTTCTGAATCGCCCAGGGCAATAATCTGCACTGTCTCTCGAAGGTATCTACCAATGACTGACTTATCTAAGATTTTGACGTGATCGGTTACGGTGCCCGGTTCTTCGACAGGTTTCAAATACCCAAGATTCGCTAGGGCATCGATAATTTGAAGTGTTTTACGCCGTAATGCTTTAGTTTGATATTCTTCTTTGGATCTTGGCGTGTAGTGACGTGTAACCTCAGGTGTCTCTTCTAAAAGTTGAAGGAAGCCTGAAATCGAGATTGTATCACCACATTCTTCTGCTTCCACTGCTTGAATAAAGCGCCTACCGAGTCGTTTCTTGGCCTTGCTCCAGTTTTCGGCATCAATAATACTGTAGAGTTCTTGGCGCGTGCCAGGGAAGTCAGGGTTTTTGGTGAAATCGGGCAAGCAAGAGCGTTGCGAGCCAGTTACAAACTCAATTAGTCGATGCTTACGCATTTGCTCCAAGTGATTATAAACAACCTTAGGATTGACATCATCAATACTGGCGTCAATTGCAGTGATCTCAAGCGTGTCGGCAGGATTACGTGCTAGGGTGGCGTATATTCGCCGACGCGTGTCAAATGCACTATGATGCGAGCCATGATCGGGCTTAGGCGATGAAACTAACCCAAGGGGACTCAGACGCCCGGATGGGTCGCCAAAACATAAGTCTGTAACCAGCGCGGCTGTTGGCAGGACTATTTGCGCCGCAAAATCAGTCATCGCATAGGTTGTAGTATTGCCTTTTACGACAGGTGCTGTTGGCTCTGCAACGCTCTCAGGAATAGAGCGACTCAGTAACATATGCGAATAGCCGCGTGAGACTTGTCTTTCAGGGGCATCACTGTAAACAGTATCGTTAAGAAATTCGGTTGCTTCTGTGCTAGAGATTTCACCAGCAGATCCCACGGTAACCGAGGCAAGTAAAAAAAGGTGTGCCAAATTTCGCCCATTATGGACTGTCTTCAGCGCATCAAAGTACATTTGTCTTTCTGGTGTTAGGGGTCCTGTCGACATTCTAAAATCTCAAAATAATAATTCTAACACATTTTTGAATAAATAAAAGCAAATTAAATCTGGGCTAACTAGCTATACTAAGAACATGACGCAGATACTAATTCTAATGAGCACATTGCTCGTTCTTATTTCTCCAGTGGTATATATTCGCTCAATTCTCGAAGGGAAGACCAAGCCCCATCGAACGACACGCTTCGTCTTGCTGGTAATTACCGCGCTGACGACGTGGTCGTTGCTTGATAGCCATTATTCAGCGGGCTTTTGGTTAGCGTTGGCTAGTACATTGCAGGCACTGGTGGTCTTTGCTCTGAGTTTGAAACGAGGTTATGGAGGCTGGTCCAGGCTCGACCTGATTTGTCTCGCCATTGCGGCAATTGGAATCATGGTGTGGCAGGTTAGCGGGCATCCAATTATCGGCTTATACGCTTCAATACTGGCAGATTATATTGGCTGTGTACCGACGTTTGTTAAAACATACAAATTACCGTTCACAGAAATCAAGTTATTTTATGCCATGGATACAGTGGCTGGTATTCTGAGTCTTGCCGCGCTCAATACATATACCGCTTACACATTGAGTTATCCGATATACATTGTCTTGGTAAATTTTGCCACTTTTGTACTGATTGTATGGCGACAATGGGCAGAGAAAGGCGTAGAATACAACTAAAAGAGGAGGTTTTATGTCAGGTAACAAGCCTAACTTCAGTGGTTTAAAAGCACTCTTCATTAACAGTACGCTTACGAAGTCGCCGGGCAAAAGTCATACCCAGCTGTTGATTGAGGTAAGTGCGAGCATAATGAAGAAACAAGGTGTAGAGGTAGAAATTTTCCGAGCTGTTGATCATGATATTGCGAGTGGCGTATACCCAGATATGACTCAGAAGGGTTGGGCAAGTGATGAATGGCCGGAGCTGTTCAAAAAAGTGCTGGCTGCCGATATATTGATATTAGCTGGTCCCATCTGGCTGGGCGATAACAGCAGTGAAATGAAGAAAGTTATTGAGCGTCTGTACGCCAGTTCTAGCGAACTCAATGACAAGGGTCAGTGGCTTTACTATGGTAAGGTGGGCGGCTGCTTGATTACGGGTAATGAGGATGGTATCAAGCACTGCGCTATGAATATCTTGTACAGCTTGCAGCACATTGGCTACGTTATCCCGCCACAGGCGGATGCCGGTTGGATTGGCGAAGCAGGCCCCGGGCCGAGTTACGGTGATCCTACCGATGATGGCAAGGGCAGAGTAGGACTGGATAATGATTTCACTAACCGCAATACAACGTTCATGACCTATAATCTTTTGCATCTTGCCAAGATGCTAAAAGATAACGGCGGCGTTCCTGCCTATGGCAATGTTCGCAAAGAGTGGGATGCTGGCGCTCGGTTTGATTTTGAAAACCCCGAATATCGCTAATGACTAAGTGGCTTCCGCGTCGCCAATTTGGTGATCCGTTGTTGCGCCAAAAGGCTCGCAAAGTTTCCAGGCGTGAGCTGCAATCTGACGGCATTCAGCAGCTCATCAGAAACATGGAGTATACGCTGACTTCGTTAGAATTGGGTGTTGCGCTGGCTGCCCCACAAGTTGGGGTTGGCAAACGTATTGTGGTCATTCGCATAAGACCTTTAGCCCATCGGCCACAGGTTGTGCCGCTTGATCTAGTTCTTGTCAATCCAGAGATAGTTCGGTTAACGGGGCGCAAGACTCAGAAGTGGGAAGGTTGTATTAGCGGTGGCGAACATAATGCTGGCTGGTTTGCCAAAGTTCCACGCTATCAAGCTGTGACGGTACAGTACACCGATGAGTTTGGTCATGAGCACACTGAACGGTACGCCGGTTTGCCGGCTCAGATTATTCAGCATGAAGTCGATCATCTCAATGGCATTCTGTTTGTTGATCATGTCCAAGATTCTAAGACGTATGTTACTTATGACGAGTATCTCAAGCTGATTACCAGACGCTAGGGTATAATAAGCATAATGACAAAAAACATCTTTCCAAAAGAGTTTTACTGGGGCGCCAGTACGGCAAGTCATCAGGTTGAAGGAGGGACGGTTAACCAGTGGAGTGTCTGGGAGCTCGCGCACGCAAGTGAACTGGCAAAGACCGCTAAGGATCGGCTTGGTTATTTGCCAAACTGGGAAGAAATAAAAGAACAAGCCGAGAACCCGCACAACTATGTTTCTGGCCGAGGGGTTGATCACTATCGTCGCTATAGTGAAGACTTTCAATTACTCAAAAAGTTGCATTTCAATGCGTTTCGCTTTGGTATCGAATGGTCTCGCATCGAGCCTGAGGAAGGCAAGTGGGATGAAAAAGAGATCGAGCACTATCGGCGCTATATCAAAGGGCTCGTTTCGATGGGCATCGAACCATTCTTGAATATCTGGCATTGGACCATGCCGACATGGTTTACAGACAAGGGGGGCTTTACCAGACGTTCCAACCTAAAGTACTGGCGTCGTTTTGTGCAGCGTTTGGCTCAAGAGTACGGAGATCTACTGAGTTATGTCATCACCCTCAATGAGCCAAATGTATATGCTACTTTTAGCTATTTGATAGGTGAATGGCCTCCTCAACAGCGCAGTACGCTACTATTTCTTAAAGTGTACCTTAACTTGATTTCAGCCCATAAACAAGCCTATAAGATTCTGAAAGCTGTAAAACCCTCACTACAGGTCGGTATCGCGCAGCAGATGGCTAATATTCAGGCTCGTCGTCCACACAATATTTTTGATGAACTAGGAACCTGGTGGATGCGCTTTTTCTGGAACTGGTGGTTTAGCAACCGAATCCGGCGCCACCAGGATTTTGTGGGTTTCAACTACTACTTTAGTGACTATTATCAGTACTTTCACCGTAAAAATCCTTTAGAACCAGTTAGCGACCTGGGTTGGTATATGGAGCCCGAAGGGCTACATCACCTGCTGGTGCGGGTTTCGGCACATTATAAAAAACCTATCTTTATTACGGAAAACGGTTTGGCTGACGCCCACGACCGCCATCGCCAGTGGTGGATTGAAGAAAGTATTATCGCTATGGAGCGGGCACTCAGTGACGGCGTGGACATTCGTGGCTATTTTCACTGGAGCTTGCTTGATAATTTTGAGTGGAAATACGGCTGGTGGCCAAAGTTTGGCCTTGTTGAGGTTGATCGTAAGCGAGGCATGAAGCGGACAATTCGTCCAAGTGCGCATTGGTTTGCTCGAAAAATCCAGGCTATGAAACATGGCGCCTTGCCAACACACGAAAAGTAAGCCTAGCGTACTTACCCACAGCCCAGACACCATATGTTGTGGAAAATCATGGTAGCGTACTAAACTGTGGATAACTTATGTAACTTTTGTCTGTTTTTTCGCAGATTGTGCTTGCTTGTGGGTAACTGTGGGTAGTATATTCATGTCAGTGGGTAATCGTGGGTAGTCCTAATTGGGCTGACCGAGTAAACCGCGGCACATAAAACAAAAAATACAATTTAGTGGAAAGGGAAGATGTCTCAGGTCGACTATTTCGAACGTAAGCTCGATGATAAACGTCGGTTAACCATGCCGGTTGAGCTTCGTGCCGAATTCGCCAGTGGCGTAGTCGTGACCCAAGGCTTCCAGAACTATCTCCACCTGTATCCCAAATCGGTTTGGGACGAGCAAGTCGAACCGCAGCTGCAAGGTAGCATCCTTGACGAAAAAACGGCTGACTTGAATGTTCGTTTCCGAATGGGCAAGAGTGACTGTCCTCTGGATGAAAAACAGGGAAGAATCACTCTCGAACAGCACTTGCTTGATTACGCCGGCATAGACCGGAATGTGATCGCAGTACGTGCCGGTCGTTACTGGCGAGTAATGGCCGCAAATTAAGACAGCACATTAACAATTAAATCAACAGTACCTTAGCTCGAGATCAGCTAATTGGCAGTCAACAAGTGGACAATAGGGTAACCACTACAAAACCCTCGTACTTTCCATAAAAAACACCTCCCAAAACTCCACCTCACAC
>CAZHBD010000025.1:0-13001 GCA_964530555.1 uncultured Candidatus Saccharibacteria bacterium
GAGTGGGGTAAAGGCAATACAGACAAACTATGGTTTGCAAAAACAGATCGCCCAACTCGAGCAGGAGAATCAGGTCCAGCAGCTAGAAAATGCCAATCAAAAGCTTAAGAACGAATACTATAAAACAGATGAATTCCTCGAGCTGGCGGCGCGCCGTCAATTTGGTAAAGCGGCACCAGGCGAAAAGGTTTACTTGGTCCCCAAAAAGGTAGCCTTGGCTCGCACGGCTGATCTGAATACCCAAAAAACCAAAGACCAAAAAGTTGACGCAACACACAAACCGAAGTATCAACAAAACTTTGAGGCGTGGGTTAATTTTTACCTGCATCGAACCAACTCACAGTAATGGCAATCGAGCAAAAGAAACGGTATTATAGAGGCAAGTAAGCATAAACGTAACGGGGTGGAACTTGGCTAAAACAGTAACAACGCTCAGTGAACGACAAATTGATCTGATTGACGCCTATTGGCGTGCAGCTAATTATCTTTCGGTTGGACAGATCTATTTACGCGACAACCCCCTGCTCCGTCAACCTCTTAGTGCTAAACATGTTAAGAATCTATTGCTTGGTCACTGGGGTACGACACCTGGCCAGAACTTTATTTACGCCCACCTCAACCGCGTCATTACTAAGCACGACTTAGATATGATTTATATTTCTGGCCCCGGCCATGGTGGTCCGGCGTTGGTAAGTAACGTCTATCTCGAGGGTTCGTTCAGCGAGACGTACCCAGACTGCCCGCAAAATGAAGCAGGCATGAAGGAACTGTTTAAGCGATTCTCCTTTCCTGGCGGTTTATCAAGCCACGTTTCGCCACAGGTACCCGGCTCCATCCATGAAGGTGGGGAGCTGGGCTACTCACTGAGTCACGCATTTGGAGCAGTTTTTGATAACCCCGATCTGACGGTAGCCTGTATCGTTGGCGACGGTGAAGCCGAGACGGGACCGCTGGCGACGGCATGGCACTCGAACAAATTTCTGAACCCGATTACTGATGGCGCCGTACTGCCTATCTTGCATCTGAACGGTTACAAAATTAGTAACCCGACGTTATTAGCGCGCATTGGTCACGAAGAGCTTGAGCACCTTATGCGAGGTTATGGCTGGGAGCCACATTTTGTAGAAGGAAGCGATCCAAAGAAAATGCACCGGGCCATGGCCGAAACCCTGGATGTAGTCATAAAGAAAATTCAGAAAATTCAAACCCACGCCCGCAAGACCAAAGATGCGTCCCGACCACGCTGGCCTATGATTGTGCTCAAAACACCCAAGGGCTGGACCGGGCCAAAGGTACTTGATGGCCATGCAGTCGAAGATAACTTCCGGTCACACCAGGTGCCACTGCTCGTTGATGAGGCACATCCCGACAATGTTAAGAAGCTCGAAAAGTGGCTGAAGAGCTATCATCCAGAGGAGTTATTTGATAAAGACGGCAAGCTCTTGCCAAAACTTGCTGCCCTGGCGCCAAAAGGTACAAAGAGAATGGGTGCCAGCCCATACGCCAATGGGGGTAAGTTATTGCGTGAACTACGCCTGCCAGACTTCCGTGATTATGCCGTGGATGTTCCCTACCCGAGCGTTGGGGGTATTGGTAATGTCCATACTCTCGGGCCATTTCTACGGGACGTGATTAAGCTCAACGACAAGTACCATAACTTTCGTATTTTTGGGCCTGACGAAGCTATCTCCAACCGTCTCGAGGCGGTCTTTGAAGCAACCAATCGACAATGGGTTGCCGAACAGCGACCAAATGACGAGTTCTTGGCGCCCCAAGGTGCGGTTGTGGACTCGATGCTCAGCGAGCACCAGGTAGAAGGCTGGCTGGAGGGCTATTTACTAACTGGACGCCACGGGGTACTGCACAGTTACGAAGCATTTATTCGCATCGTGGACAGCATGGTTAACCAGCATGCCAAGTGGCTAAAAATGTGCGCCGAATTACCCTGGCGCAATACGATTGCCTCACTTAATTACCTACTAACGTCACATGTCTGGCGGCAAGATCATAATGGATTTACACATCAGGACCCTGGCTTCATTGATCATCTAGTTAACAAAAAAGCTGCCACTGCTCGGATCTACTTGCCGCCCGATGCTAACTGTTTACTATCAGTTATGGATCATTGCTTGCGGAGTCGTAATTATATAAACCTGACCATTTGTGGTAAGCATGATAGCACCCAGTGGTTGAATATGGAACAGGCTGTCGAGCACTGCACCAAGGGCATAGGTATTTGGGAGTGGGCCAGTAACGACCAGGGGGGTGAGCTCGACGTGGTCGTGGCCGCCGCAGGCGATATCCCAACACTTGAGGCCATGGCGGCGGTTTCAATCTTGCGTGAGCATCTACCCCATTTGCGTGTACGAATGGTGAACGTGGTGGATCTGATGCGGCTGCAACCGAACATTGAGCATTCACATGGTCTGACCGACCTAGAATACGACGAGATATTTACCGAGGACAAACCAATTATCTTTGCTTTCCATGGCTATCCATGGTTAGTACATCGTCTGACCTACCGTCGGCACAATCGCAATCTGCATGTTCGTGGGTATACCGAGGAAGGTACTATCACTACGCCCTTCGACATGACCGTTATGAATAAGATGGACCGTTTTAACTTGGTTATTGATATTATCGACCGTGCGGCGCCACTTTATGGCAAGGCAGACGATCTGAAGGAGCTCATGGAGACAAAGCTCCTCGAGCATCGTCATTATATTGAAGATCATGGTATCGATATGCCCGAAGTTCGTAATTGGAGATGGAAGCCATAAGTCATGGCTGCACCGTTATATCTTATTGCGAACCCTGGCAGTGCCAGCCGTAAGTATGCGCTCTATCGTGGGTCTAATCGCCTAATACTGATTCATTTTGAGACTGTCGACGGGCAGGTGGTATATGCCTTGACTGTCGGCAAACGGAAGGTTGTTGAGAACGAATCGGCCGGGCTGTCCCATGTTTCGATGGCAGGTGTGCGTTTAGTCCCAATTTTGCAAAAGCACAAACTGCTTGAATCGATAGATGACCTGGCGGCTATCGGACTGCGTGTGGTCGCTCCCTCGAGCTTCTTCCAGCAGCATCGTCGACTCGAAGGTCGAGCACTCGAACTACTCAAAACGCTGGAAACCTATGCTCCATTACATATCAATGCCACGTTGCAAGAGATTGAACTACTTAGCAAAACCTTCCCAAATATTCCCGTCATTGGCGCTTCGGACAGCGCCTTTCATGCGAACAAGCCTCGACATGCAGCGAGTTATGCGATCAGCCAAACATATGCCAAGCAACTGGATCTTTGGCGCTATGGCTACCATGGTTTGTCGGTTTCCTCAGTGGTTGAGCAGCTAAAAAAGCAGAAGACTTTGCCTCGCCGATTAGTCGTGTGTCACATCGGTAGTGGTGTGAGTGTTACTGCAGTGCACGATGGAAAAAGCATTGATAATACCATGGGCTATTCGCCTTTAGAAGGAACAATGATGGCGACTCGGAGTGGCTCAGTTGATGTGGCTGCCAGCGAAGTCTTGGCACGCCGTCAAAAACTCAACGATCATCAACTGCAGACCTATCTCAATACCAAGAGTGGACTGCTCGGTGTTAGCGGCATATCCAGTGATATTCGCGAGTTGCTTGAAAAAGAACCCAACCATGAATCGGCTGGGTTGGCGCTCGATATGTATGTCTATCGTTTGCAGCAGGCCATTGGTCAGATGGTGGCAGTCTTGGGTGGGCTCGATGGGCTGGTGTTTACTGGAACTGTTGGCGAGCGCTCGTCCGAAATGCGCCGTCGTATCACCAAAAAAATCCTCTACCTCGGTGTTAGCATCGACCATGCAAAAAACGATGCAACGATTGCGGTCGCAAAGCCTGTTGATATCAGTCAGTCTCGGCATCCACTGCCAGTGTTTGTGGTGCCGGCTGACGAAGCCTCTTCTATTTTGATAGCCATCAAGCTGTTGACCTAGTACTTGTTCGTTACCCATTTGTCAGCTATGCTGAGCGTATGACTGAAGACGACAGCGCCACAACTAAAGCAAGGCAGTACATTGATCAGCACCCGCTTGGTGTTTTAGCCACGGCTGACAGCCACGGCCTACCGCAAGCCGCCGCAATCTACCTTGTGGCAGACGACGACCTAAACCTCTATTTTGTCACCAAAGAAGAAACTCTGAAATACCGTAATCTGGTCGCTAACCCCCATGTGGCGGTGGTGATCTATGACGCACCAAACCAGAGCACTATACAGGCTACAGGAACAGCCAAGGAAATACATGATATCGACCAATTTATGGATATCTTTAATCAGGTGTTGAGTATTAACCAGCGTACGACGCAAAGTGATCGTCCGCCGGTATCAAAGTTATTTGCTGGTGATTACCGTTTGTTTTGCATAACACCAACTTCGCTACGTCTGGCCGACTATAGCAAGGGAGATCAAGGCAAATATGGCGAGATGTTCGACGTTATTTCGTCAAAATAACTGCTCACTTGTCGTGTTTTGAGAAGTCCGAGAAATTGCAATTGCTTGGCGTAATCTTGATAACTACAAACATCCCAGCTTCCAGCCAGGCGACAGGCGGCAGGTCCTTTTTGCCACTGTAGGTATGAGGTTTCATGATCTTATTAAATACAAACTGACGTATCTTTTCATCAGTCTCGACTTCTGCTGCGCCCTGTAGTTGTAGGGTTTTGCCTTGGCCTATGTCAAACACCGTCAGTGCAACCGACTTGTTGCTGACAATATTACGTGCCTTGGTAGTTTCGGCCTTGGTCAGTAGGTAAATATGATGTTGTTCATCCAGAAGATAGTAAATAACCGCCCCATGTACCTCACCATTATTGTTACTGGTTGAGAGCACGCCAGCTTCGTTATCTCTCAGGAAGTCTATGGCTTCATCGGTCAGAAAGGGCAAGCCTTCAGGATCTGCAGCTGTGGTGTCTTTCTTGCTGGTTTTGCCATTCTTAGGCGCAGCCACATCATATTCTAACCGGCGTGACTCCAAAAAATGCTTGAAGTTGATCGCACATCGTCGATTGACATAGCGCAAGGTGAAATCACCGATTTTGGTGTTGAGCGTCACTGCGCTGATCACACCACGCAGGTCAATCTTGAAGCCCGAAACAACGTCATATGTAACTTCTTGGTTAGTGGTAAATAGTGGCTTACGATCCAAAAATATCACGCGGCGATCAGTGGCAATCAGCATAGCCGAGCCATTAACATAACGCCCGTAAACGACGCCACCAATGTGCTCGTCCTGGTGAATGATATTGGGCAAATATCGAGCCTCCGACTTCTTGAGCCCGTAACCAGTGATTCCGGCAGCTATTAGTTCCTTGCGGATTCGTTCACTATGTTTGCTTGCCATACCTCAATAGTAGTTCCCAGGCGCCTAAAATACCAGTAGAATCATCCTCTTGTCTCAAGGACTGTACTTTAAACCGTTCACCTGTTACATTATGTCCGATGCGGTGACCGAGAATAGGTGGTAGCCCGCAAGGCTACAACGATAGCGTCATGTCTATCCCGCATCTCCACAATTTATGACAGCACAAGAATATATTCAGACAAAACTTGATAAGCTAGCCGAACCTATAGTTCACGAGAACCCAGGCAAGGTCCCCTTAGAAGACGCTATTTATGCAAAGGTTATGTCCAAGAAGTTTCGAAAACTCAAAGGCGACCCTACTATCCTGGACATAGCTAAAAAAGCCATAAAGCACTCCGTAGAAAACAATAAGCCAATTGTTATTAATGTTATCTTTGGCGGTAATAAGCTGTGGCGCTTTGATGAATCACCTGAGATTGATTGGGCGGAGCTATTCGTCACTATCTACTATGCACAGTGGCTAAAATCAATTGCCAGTGTCTACAAACCCGGGGCGTACCTGGAGTTTTATTCCGAAGATGTGGTGCTTGAAACGATGAACAACCTACCCCCAGAAGAAACCGACCAGTATTCGGCATCATTCAAAACCATGCTGGAGTGGATACGACAGTACCTACCTGAAAGCATCAATTTTGGCTACAAGCGTTATGGCGAAGAGTATGAAAATCGGGCAGCATTTCTGCTTGAGCTGGAAGAAGCAAAAACCAAAGTCTGGAAAGAGCTTGGCAAAAAACTACCCGAACTAACCGAGCATAAAAAGTATGCAACTGAGCTCAACGTGCGTTTAAAGCCCGGCCAAGCGGATGATCAGCAGTGGCGAGAAAAAGCTGAGCTCATCCACCTGAGTATTGAGCGCACACCTACAATGGAGCGATACATCAACGATCTAACCATGATACCGGCTTGCCCAACCTATTACCCAGGATGTATCACCACGGGAAGCACTAAAAAGTCGTTAGCAAAATTCTGGGTCGCTGTTGGCGCCTTAGAGAAAGTGGATGATTCATACAGTGATATCGTACTAACTCCCAAGCAACTCGAGACTGCTCAGTTTGACTGGGAATCGGTCCAGTTCGCCGGTTTACAGGGCAAGAATTTTAGCCGAATCCGTGTAGTAAAGCAGTAGTTTCATGATAACTACATATCTAAGAAGTGGCCAAAAGTTCCCTGCTTGGACATGTGCACTTTTTTCAACGCCTCGATGTCGGCGCTCGATAAAGTAACTTCGAGCGCCTCTTTAATTTGTTGCCAATGTTCTGCCGTGCTGGAACGCACGGTGAAATGCATGCCTTCAAAGCTGTTTAAATATGCTATCAATACTTGGTGAGGGGTGAGATCGGATTTGCGTGCGATCTCAATAAGCAATTCATAAGTGTCTGGTTCTTTCTTAATATCGACCAATGGTCTGTAGGCCTGCATGGGAATGGCATGTTCTAAGCAAAAGTCATACGCCCCAGAGGTTAGCAAGGTACTGTCATTAACCGAAAAACTGACCTGGTTCAGTGCAATGGGAAGTTCTGAAGCGGTTAGCGCGGTTCGTAATGACTTGACCCCAAAGTTACTGACTCCAACATTACGAACAAGACCTTCCTTATGCAGCTGATTCGTGGCCTTAAAGAAGTCACGCAAGTCAAAGTCAGGATTTGGTGCGTGGCAAACGAAGTAATCTATATATTCGACACTAAGCCGCCGTAAGCTATCGTGGCAGCCTTTAATAACGTCATCATACGCCAGCAGTAGACGTTTTTGCTTGGTGAGGATTTGGATGTTATCTCGGGGGTAGCCCGCTATTGCTTCGCCGACTAATTCTTCGCAACGGCCATCGGCATAGTTCTGAGCGGTGTCAATCAGGGTTATGCCGGCATCGATGGCTGTTTTGATAACGGCGATATCCCGGTCATCATCGTTATTCGGATCAGGTTCTTTAGTGCCACCCATAAGCCAGGTGCCTAGTGCGAGTTTCGGTAAAGTGGTCTGCATGCGCCAAGTATATCAGTTCGCAGTTGACTTTGGGGATGGTCTGCCCGTGGTCGTAGTAGGCGTAGTTATAGCTCCTCGGCAGGCGAGGAGACCACATGAACTAGATCGCTAAGTCGCCCACTACACCACAACTCGGGTGAACAGATTGCTCTTAAGCCTAGGACTTAACCTTCGTCATGAGCTTGATATTCGCGATGTACTGATGCATGTTGAGCTCTGGATGATTCTGTAGGTACTGCATGTGTTTGTCGACAAATGGCATTTTATGATCTGGATATAGTTCGGCGTTGGCGCTGTAACTTGAGCTTGTATGATAGTCTGCGCTTTTTGCTATTGTCCGAAGCTCGGCAATAGCAATCAGCCCGTCCTCGCTGGTATAAAAGTTAGATCGTGTTTTTGCTGTAGCCATACGACCCTCACTTTTCTTTCTTCTGTTTAGGTTTTTTAGTTTCCTTGCGTCCTTTATCTTTGGACATAGTTCCCCCTTACTTTAGTGTGCAACAAACGTGAGTGCGTGGCCAACGTTTCCAGCTCGACCCGCACGCCCAATACGGTGAATGTAGTCGTCATAGGCTTTGGGCGCTGAGTAGTTAATCACGTGACTAATGTCTGCTACATCAATACCGCGAGCAGCAACATCAGTCGCTACCAAGATCTTGATTTCATTCTTTTTGAACTTAGCAAGTGCTCGTTGTCGCTGTCCCTGTGATTTACCGCCATGGATAGCGTCCACTTTAAAGCCACGTTCGTTTAACTCGTTGCTAATTCGCTCAACACTTCGCTGTGTCTCTTCGAAGACAATCGCTTTGGTAATGGTATCTTGCAGGAGCAGGTCGTGCAATTTCTCGAGCTTATCGCTGTGAGACTGGTAGCGAACAACATCTTGATGCACATTGTCGCTAGCCGAGCTAGCTTGCAGTGCAATGCTGACGGGGTCGGTAGTAAAACGTTGAATCAAGTTTTCGACGCGCCGATCCATAGTCGCTGAGAAGAATAACGACTGGCGATTCATGGGGGTTTGCATCAAAATCTCGGTGACATCATGCACAAATCCCATGTCGAGCATGCGGTCAACTTCGTCCAAAACAATCACACCGGTTTTTTGAAGCGACAGGCTGCCACGCTCGAGGTGATCTTTAATACGGCCGGGAGTACCGATGACAACTTGTGGCTCGCGGCGCAGGTCACGCAGTTGTGCGCCCATACTTGTGCCGCCAATCAGTACCACACCGAACAGTCCGCTGCCTCTGGCGAGGCTGCGACATTCGGCTTCGATCTGCTGCGCCAGTTCACGAGTAGGGGCGATAATTAGCGCAGTCTCGTTTGGCTTTGTGATTATTCTTTGTAAAAGTGGTAGGGCAAAGGCAGTGGTCTTACCGGTTCCGGTGCTGGCAATGCCGATGACGTCACGGCCGGCAAGTGCTACAGGTATAGCTTGGTCTTGAATTGGCGACGGGCTAGTGTAGCCTTTCGCAGCCAGGTTTTGGCGTAGCAGCTCGGTTAACTCAAAGTCGTCAAAATTATGGGTTGGTTGCTGAGCGGCCTGAGTTGATGGATTAGCGGCCTTAATGAATCGGCGTGGGTCAATCTGTTGCTGATTGGCGGTACTGCGATTTCTAGAGCCACCGTTACGTTTGTTGAAATTGGGGCGGCTAGCACCGTTGCGTCGGCGTGAAGATGTGCTCGTTGAGCGATATGCATAAGACATAAAAAAATGATCCTTACAATTTAGTTGGTGTACTTGATTGCCAAAAATGACGCCAAAGTACTATTGAACTAACTCTAGGATCATCAAAACAATACGCTAATTCTAGCATAAAAGTTTTTAAACAGCAAATGTAATGTAAGACAGCAATCATACAATGGGGTTTCGTACTACAGCTTCGAGTCATTACAAAATTCTAGCGACCACGTCGCCATGGCTACCAAGATTGGTGACAGGTACTTTGTTCTGAACTTCCAGAAGTACTTCAATGGCTGGGCCGAAGAGGCCGTTAAGGCAGTGGGTACTGATACAACTAGTACCATGAAAAGAGCTTGTTACTGCGAACCAGTAGCTCAGTTGAGAGCTATGGCTATAACGGAGTTAAGCCACTGGTCTCGGGCAGCTCAAATACAATGTTAAAGCTTTGAACTGCTTGGCTGGCGGCACCTTTGCGTAGATTATCAATGGAACTGACTACTTGGACTGTGTTACCGACTGTGACGAAGCCGATGACACACCCATCGGTGTTCTTGGTGGATTCTATTGAAGGTGTTTCGCCTGGGGTTAGGACTGTAACGAATGGCTCATTGGCATATGTATCGCTCAGAACTGCTGCAACGTCATCTGGCTCGACGCCATTTTTAACTTGTGATGTGCTTTTGACCAACATGCCCCTAAAAAATGGCCCAACTGAAGGCGAGAAGAAGATTTCGCTGCCATGTAAAAACTGCTCAATTTCGCCAACGTGTTGATGTACACGGCCTACTTTGTAACTGTAAGAATCGCCAGCAGATATCACTCTGGTTGCTTCTTGTTCCTTGGCCTTTCCCATGCCGCTCACTCCTGAAAGTGCATCAACAACAATACGCTCGTTTGGCTGGATGAGCCCATGCTCAACCAATGGTACAAGCCCGAGCAGGGTGGCGGTGGGGTAGCAGCCTGGATTGGCGATTAATTTGTGGCCAGGTATTGTTGACCGGAATAACTCGGGTAGACCATATGGAACTGGTAACAGCTCTGGAGCGGCGTGTCGTTGGTGGTACCAGTTTTCATAATCAGCTGCTTCGGGGAACCGAAAATCTCCTGATAAATCGATTACAGTGTGCCCTGGGCTGGCTTGTTGTTTGGCGACCTCACCCGATGTTCCATGAGGTAGAGCCAGAAAAAAAGCATCGATTCCACTTAAGTCCTCAGCTGTTTCGCGGCCAACTTCAGCAATCCTTCCAATGTTTGGATGGTTCTCAAGAATACCGACTAATTCTTGTCCGGCATAACCTTTGGCGCCCCACACGGCAACATCATACGTTTTCATAACTATACAATATAATATTTACTAGAATAAGTAAATATTCCTACCAATCTTTATTTGAGATTAATTCACTGCTGTGTGCGCTCGTACAGTGTGTTAACCAACAGATCAAAAACGATGTCGGCCTCACTCATGGCATCGACTTCTACCAGCAAGCCCATCGCCTCGTAGGTTTCAAGTACGGGCACAGTCCACTCGTTAAAGGCGTCGAGTCTCGTACGCAGTCCCTTAGGAGTGTCGTCAGCTCGCCCACGCGATGGTGCCGCTTGCATCCGTCGAAAAGCCTCATCCTCAGTAATGTGCAAGTAAGGCACGGCCATAATGGGGTGGCCGGCGTCAGCCGTTACGGCAATGACATCGTGTTCCTCGCCCTTCATTCTGCCTACTGCGCTTAGTAGTAGTGGCACTTCCTTGAACTCGGGGCTCGACAGGTATGGTAAGACTATTTGTCGATAGCGTTCGGTATCGCTAAGTTCACCACCGTCAACTTGGTCTCTGACGTCAGCAGCAGCTGGGCTGTTGCGCAGTATGTCGCCTCCACCCAGGACGTGTACACCCCACCTTGTAGCTAATTTACCCGCCTGGGTATCTTTGCCGGCAAACTGCCTACCAAAGAAATTCAGGGTGCCTGTTCCCAACCATTCACCAATAACATCAATTCTTCTTTCAATTTCTGACATAGTTATAAATGTAATTGTTTTTTGCTAAAACACAATCATGAGCGGGATATAATTCTCGCTAAAGGTAATTTTGCCGTAAGCTGTAACAATACCATTGCTACATTTGGAGGAAGCGACTAAACTATTGATCTGCTAATGACGTGCAAGGTATTGCCGTTTATGGCGTAATCTTTGAAACCCAATCACAAGCCCCAGGCAACTACTTAGAAGTATCACCGAAGCCATTACAGTCAGCCCTAATACAGACTGGCCAGTAGTCGAAAGATCCCCAGTGCTATTGTTTGATGCACCTCCGCTGGATCCTGAAGCCGACGTGTTGGTCTGGTTGTCTCCTGATCCACCTGGAGCTGGGCTGTTGTTCACAGCGATACCGACTGGATCATGGATGATACCGTCTTCTACGCCGTCTGTATCATTTTCTCCGCCATCTACGAGGATATAGGTTGCCGTAGTCACGGTAGTGCTGTTAACCGATCTTGTGCCAAACGTAACGCCACTGACATTATGATATTCGTCGGCAACATCATCGTAGAAACGCAGTACTGAATCACTCGTATCGTATTCTTCGGGGTAAACTAAGGTTACAGCAACTTGTGCACCAGGCGAGGGGCAGTAGACAGTAAACGCGGTCATTCTGGGGATTTGCAGTGGATAATAAGGATCAGCTTTATAGTACCCGGCATCTATCCACGATCCCATAGGATCCAACGTACAGTCACTGTCAGAATTTAGTTCAACGACTGTAAGATTCGATTCGTCGTCGGGCACACCGATCACATTTGCTTGATACGTATCTATAATTGAATCACCATTTATATCTTCGGAACCTTCGTTAAAGGTTGCTTCGGCAAGCAGGCGTGGGTAGTCCCCTTCGACTTCTTCCCAGGTATTTTCGAAATCCCAGTAACTGAGAGGGTTATTTGCTGAGTCGGTGAAGTAGTCGGGATTAGCGCCCGTATCGACTGCAAATACACCTCCTGCTGAGTTGGTGTTTGAAGCCCACCAGTGCCCGTGGTCGGCATAATAGTTGGCGTTGACGCTTAGTCCCGCGGCATAACCGAGGAAGTCCCCTAGTTCATTGGGCGTGCCCGTGAGGGTCATGTCTGCAAATGATGTACTTATCGAACCCGAGCCTAAACCGCCGAAACCGCCAACGGTTGATGTGAATCCGGCATTCGTAGCATCAACAGTAGTAACCGCGTAGTTATCCGCCATTTGACTGGAGCCTGCAAGCGCCACAAAGCCACCTACATTTGAAGCATCACCCGCAACGATAGTTAAATTTGCTTTGACATAGTTATTGTGAACATATGCAGCGCCAAAGGCACTTCCAATAAACCCACCCATTACACCCGGTGAACTTACGGTACCAGTGAATGAACTCTTTTCTAGAACTGGGTTGTTAAGGCCAATAGTACCAACCATACCACCGATGTAATTGGAAGTCGCGCTTACCGAACCGTTTTCAACATGTACATTGGTAATAGTAGTGCCTTCTTCCAGAACGATACCAGCTAAGGTGCCAACATTCGTCGTACCTTCAACGGTGGGATCCTTAAGCATGAGGTTTTGTACAGTACCTGTTTCTATCTTGCCGAACATACCAAAGTCATCTATGTTGAGGTTTTTTATGATTTTGTTTTTTCCCTCTAATGTGCCAGTGAATGGGGTATCTGCATCGCCAATATGTACAAAGTCGACTCCACTACAGTCAATATTTACCAAGAGTTCATAGTACGCATCCAGATCGTCTTGTATTGCTTGTAACTGCTCGCAGTTGGCAATTTGATACGGATGGTCTTCGCTCCCATCACCAATAGAGAATGCTCCCGAAGCATGAACTATTCGTAGCCCTACCATATTGAAGGCCATCATTACTACGACGAATATCGGAAAAAAAAAAAAAAAAAATCGTTTCACACTAGTTTCTCCCC
>CAZHBD010000026.1:0-12925 GCA_964530555.1 uncultured Candidatus Saccharibacteria bacterium
CTTGCAGCCGTACATCTTCACTCCGAATCATTTCCAGAGCCTTCTGTATCAGTTTAGGATCTTCGAACCCACAAATAGCGACGCACAGATTAAGGCGCTCTTCGCTAAACTGCGACTCGTTATGCATTTTTACAAGCTTATTAAATGTTCGCTCATTACCGTGTCGAGCCGCCGTCCCGTATACCACTCCTCGCATGTCAGGATCAATCGCCCCTCCGCGTAAACTAGTTGGCACATCTGCCGTGCGCATTTCTATCGACAGGTCATCTGGTTCGTGCATGGTTTTAAATAAGTGAAGCGCCTCCGTAACTACGCTTTCTTCTTCAGCGACTGCTGCCATGCCGAGGATCGTCGGACGTAGCAGGCGATCAAAGTGCGATTCGTGTGGTTGAGCCTGCCACCCTAATCGGTGCAACTGTTTGTTAACCAAATCCCGTACAAACGGCTTCATCGCTTCACGCACCGTGTCATCGCGCATTACTTGACGTACGGCGCCTAAATTGAGCGCCATGACATCCCAGACCGCATTATCTTCCTCTTCAGCGAAGGCAGATAATAGATGAAGCGCTTCTGCCGTATCACCATGACCTGCTTTGGCGCCCTCAAAAGTATCAGCCAATATTCCTAAGCGGTCATGAGCACCTAGTCGGCCACGTTTTATCTGGTCGGCGAGCTTTTGTAAGTGTGAAGCATTGTAAACCACCCGGTAAAAGCCGCTTTGCCCTTGGTTGAGCTTGAAGTGCTCTTCATCGTTGATTGGTACTGTTACTTGTTTAGTCTCTAGCACTTCCGGGGCATTAGTATTGCCTGCCAACAACGCAATCGGCCAAAGATTATGTTTTTGAGCGCCATGCTCAGGGTTCAGATAGAATCTTTCCTGTTCTAACCTGGCATGCTGATCATCTACGTCAGCTGTTATCAACGGAAAGCCACTCTGACTTGTCCAGGCATGCATAAACTCGGGCACCGGTTTCTCTGACGCTTCTTGCAACGCGTTCCATAAATCAACCGTCTGCGTATTACCGTAGGCATGTTTTTTTAGATAATATCGTAACCCAGCCTGAAAAGACTTAGAACCGAGGTACTCGTGAAGCATATGTATAACACTGCTGCCTTTGTTGTAGCTAATTGAGTCAAAAATAGTACGAATTTCGTCTGGATGGTTAATTGGCACTTCAATTGGGTGAGTGTGCTCGAGTGCATCAAGCTTGAGGCCCACCTGTTGCTCGTCCACAATAAACTGCGTCCAAAGCTTCCACGATGGGTACAAGTGATCGATCGCGAGGTATTCAATCCAACTGGCGAAGCCTTCGTTGAGCCACAAGTCAGTCCACCAGGACATAGTTACCAAATTACCAAACCATTGGTGGGCTAACTCGTGCGCCACGACGAGTGCAACAAACTGCTTGCTACCTAAACTCGTATTATCGGGATCGACGAGCATGGCGTGCTCTCGGTAGGTAATACATCCCCAGTTTTCCATGGCGCCGCTGGCAAAGTCAGGCAAAGCGATCATGTCGCATTTGGGCAGCGGATAGGCGATATCAAAGTAGTCGTTATAAAATTCTAGGACTTTTACGGCGGTGTCGAGCGCGAAACGGGTAAACTTGACGTTATCGGGTGTAGCATAAGTGCGCACTTGCACGCCGTCCTTAGTTTTAGCCTCCAGATATTCCATTTCACCGTACACAAAGGCCAGCAAATAGGTACTCATGTGCGGGGTGCGTTCAAATGTCGTGACAAGCCGACCGTTAACCGTGTCTTGCGTCTTAATAGGCGTGTTGGCAACGACCGCCTCGCCTACAGGCGTTGTCAAGGTAAGATCAAAGGTCGCCTTGGCTTCGGGTTCATCAATACACGGAAATACTTCCCGAGCGTGATGACTCTCAAACTGTGTGCCAATCAAAATTTTTTCTTTGCCTTCGTGAGTAAAGAAACAGGGATACATACCGTTCATTGCGCGAGTAATCTTGCCCTTAAAACTCAGGCTTATCGTGTAGCTACCAGCAACAAATGACTGGCTAGTGTGCAGTCGGACTTCATCAAACGAGCCATGATGGTTCGTACGATGCACCATAACATCTTGATCGCCTGACTTATGATGATGAACCACACGAGCATCCGTAATTGTCAATCCTTTTTGGTGCAGTGTCATGCGTTTGGATGGCCGGCCGACTTTTTTTCCGCTAATTATTACGGTTCCGTGGAAGGTCATGGCGTCACGATCAGGCTCAAGGCTGAGAATATAGTGCACAGGCTTAAACTGATCGTAGAGACGGCGGACTTTTTTCATTCTTTTTAGTGTAGCATGCGTATTAGATGGCTGACGGCGTATTGTCTACAACAAATTATCATGCTATACTCTAGCAAGAGTGATCCGGCCAACAGGTCGGATTTTTTCATAACGATATAGAAAATCTAATGACAAAGAATAGGAGAAAACTATGGAACTAGACATGAAAGGTCTGGCACTCGCCGTCAAAACTATTGCCGAAGAGAAGAACTTGCCCGAGGCAACAGTTCAGGAGATAGTCGAGCAAGCATTAGCTGCTGCTTACAGACGCGACTACGGTGATCGCGAGCAGGAAGTTCGCGTCACCATGAACCTTAACAGCGGTGAAGTCGACGCCTATATTAGCAAAGAAGTGGTTGAGAAGGTGGGCGATCCGCACTTTGAGATTAGTCTTGGCGATGCCCAGGTGATTCGTAAAAATGCCCAAGTCGGTGAAACTGTTGAGATTCATGAAAAAGTCGAGAACTTTGGCCGTGTAGCCGCCCAAACAGCCAAGCAAGTCATCTTGCAGCGCCTACGCGAAGCAGAACGCGAAATAGTTATGGCAGAGTATGACGACAAGATTGGCACCATCATTAACGGCATCGTTTCGCGCGTTGAGGGGATGATTGTACGCATTGATCTTGGCAAAGCGCAAGGCATTATGCCTAAGAGTGAGCAGATTCAAGGGGAACGCTATTATCCGGGTCAACGGCTCAAAGTCTACCTCAAAGACGTTGAGCGAGGGCAGCGCGGTCCACAACTAGTGGTTAGTCGTGGTAACACTGCATTTATTGAACACTTATTCCGTTCCGAGGTTCCCGAAATGGACAGTGGTGCGGTAGAGATCAAAGCCATTGCCCGTGAAGCTGGGGTACGTAGCAAGATTGCTGTCGCCAGCACAGTTCCTGGCGTCGATCCGGTTGGTACGTTTGTCGGGGGACATGGTACACGTGTTAACGCGGTCATGAGTGAAGTCGGTGAACAAGAAAAAATTGACATCGTCGTTTGGAGCGACGATCTAAAAGAATTCATTGTCAATGCACTAAGCCCAACCAAAGTCAGCAAAGTGACTATCAATGAAGCTGAAAAGAAAGCCGAAGTAATTGTTCCTGAAGATCAGCAGAGTATAGCAATCGGCAAGGCTGGTCAAAATGTACGACTCGCCAGCAAACTGACTGGCTATGATATCGACATTAGTGCTGAGAAAGCGCCGGCTGTTCAAGAGGCCGCCAAAGTCGAACCTCGTCCGGTACCAAAACTGAAGAAAAAAGAGCAATTGGAAAGCAGTCTGCTTGAGGCCATCGAAGAACACGGCGAGTAACGATGCTCACTGTCGGATATAACTGGTCTCTAGAACGCGGAGCAATTGACCCCTCGCTTGCCGAAGCAGCGAGCCAACAGTTGCTTGACATTATTGAAGCGTATGAGGGCACATCTGCGTGTACCACCTATGACGTCGCATCATATTGTTTGGGCGACGACGGCTTTGCTGCAGCAATACTTGACATGCGCTACTCTGACGGATCGTTAACCGACATTGGGCACGATATTGCACACTTACCCGAATTACGCGAAGTACTAGCTATGTTATCGCCCGATGAGCGTACGGAAAGTGCGTTTGTAAATATCCTTGACCTCGGGGGCTGGATACGAGCTCATCGCGACAGATTGCCGCATCACATTCGTGTAGCAGCCCTTTCAGGTGTTGCTTTGCTAAGCACTAAAGACGGCATACCGGGGAGTCGGGTACAATACCACAAGGTTGAACAAGGCGATGTACTAGACATTCCAAATCCTTACAAACAGAGCCAGCGTGTGATGCACAAAATTCGCAATATTGGTGAGGTCATCCGAGTCTCATTAGGTGTCGATACACCTGTATATTAGCACTCTTGCATTGCGAGTGCCAATTCTGCTATGATAGTGTTGTTATGCAAAACTCGCCTGATTTTCAAGAATTTTTGAATCACCTAACAGACAATGCACTGCAGAGTCTGAAACATGCGGATGCCATAGCGCGCAGTTTTGGTAGCGCATACATCGGCACAGAACACTTATTATTAGGCGTTTTAGCCCAGGACAGCAGTATCGGTGCCAAAATGCTCGAAGATGTTGGCGTTACTTTAGATCGAGCACGACTAGCCTTAAATTTGACCCCGAAGACGATGGTAATTAACATGGGCGCCAAAGGCCTGAGTGAAACCGCCAAGCTGACACTTAAAATGGCATATGATATTGCTCAGGATTACGCTCAAGACTACTGCGGCACTGAGCACATATTGTTTAGTATCTTATCTCAGAAAAACGCGCGCGCCACCATCCTACTCCGTGATATGAACATCGATGTTGATGCCCTAACCAACCAGTTGGAGCAATTCCTAAACCGCCAACAGAGTAGCGACAGTTCGAGCACGCGCCGCCGTGGGAAAAAGGGTCGTAAAACTGCCTTGGATTTTTTTGGCACCGATCTTACCCAGCTAGCGCGCGACAAAAAGCTCGACCCGGTAGTAGGACGTGAGGCGCAAATCCGCCGTGTTGTAACTATTCTTAACAGGCGTACCAAAAACAACCCTGTTCTGATTGGTGAACCCGGCGTAGGTAAAACAGCAATTATTGAAGGTCTTGCTCAGCGGATTGTTGCCGAAGACGTACCGGACAGTTTGCTCAACAAGCGCATAGTTATGTTGGATCTTGCCGGCATGATTGCCGGTACAAAATATCGGGGTGAATTCGAAGAACGGCTCAAAAAAGTTATGACTGAGCTGGAAACTGACAAAGACAGTGTAGTATTCATTGATGAGCTGCACCTGATTGTGGGCGCCGGAGCTGCTGAAGGCGCAATGGACGCAGGTAACATCCTTAAGCCGGCTTTGGCACGTGGCAAAATTCAGGTCATTGGCGCGACAACTACTGATGAGTATACTAAGCACATCGAAAAAGATGCTGCTTTGGAACGCCGCTTTCAGCCAATCCAAGTACCTGAAGCCACGACAAACGAAACACTTGCTATTCTGAAGGGACTTCGTAAACACTATGAAGAGTTTCATAATGTCGTCATCAGTGACGAAGTGATAGCTGACACCGTGCGGCTGAGCGATCGATACATTAATGACCGCTTTATGCCCGATAAGGCTATTGATCTTCTTGATGAATCTGCGGCTCACATCCGAGTAGATAAAGGTCGAACCTCGCCTGAAGTCCGAAGCCTGCAGAAGGAACTCAAACTCGTGCAAGCCAAGATTGACGATGCGGTAGATAGTGAAGATTACGAACTCGCAGCACGACACAAAACCCGTGCAAGCCAGATCGAAAAACAGCTATCTAAACTCAGTAGTGCTGATAAGAATGCGAATAAACTGTCCCTGCATAGCGATGATGTTGCTGAAGTAGTAGCACGCTGGACCGGTGTACCGGTTCAGAAAGTTATTCGCTCCGAAGCGAAGTATCTTCTCAACCTGGAAAAAACGCTGCAAAAACATATCATCGGGCAAGATGAAGCCGTGGCCGCTGTTTCAAAAGCCATCCGGCGCAGTCGCTCTGGCATAAGTAGCGAGCATCGTCCCATCGGCTCATTCATCTTTCTGGGACCAACTGGCGTTGGAAAGACAGAGCTAGCCCGCGTTCTCGCCAAGGAATTCTTTGGCAGCAGCGAAGCAATGATTAAAATCGATATGAGCGAATTTAGCGAGCGGCATACCTCAGCTCGTTTAGTCGGTGCTCCCGCTGGGTATGTTGGCTACGATGATGGAGGCCAGCTAACCGACAAGATTCGACGCCAGCCATACAGTCTTGTTTTGTTCGATGAAATCGAAAAAGCCCACCCTGAAGTCTTCAATATGTTACTACAAATCCTTGAGGACGGTGTGCTGACAGATGCGAAGGGTCGCAAAATTGACTTTAGCAACACTATTGTAATTATGACAAGTAACGTAGGTGCAGAGAAGCTGCAGAAAGAAGCAAGCCTCGGTTTCCAAGTGACATCCAAAGCCGATGAAAAAGATTTGGACAGCTTACACAATCGCAACAAAGATAAAGTTCATGAAGAACTGAAGAAGTTAATGCGACCAGAGTTGCTCAATCGTATTGATAAGGTTGTTGTCTTTCGCGCACTGACAAAAAAAGACGCTCTTAAGATTTTGGACTTACAGATTGCCGAACTGCAGACACGACTTCAAAAGCATGGTCTGGGGCTAACAGTCTCGACGGGTGCTAAGCAACATATGCTTGACGCAGGCTATGATGCTCTCAATGGCGTTCGCCCCATGCGACGCTTGTTGCAGGATACTGTTGAGGACCATATTGCAATGTCGATGCTTGACCGTACATATGGCAAGGGCGATATCGTAACAGTGGGAGTAAAAGATAAATCCCTTAGCTACGACTTAGCTAGAGAGTAATGTCTTGTTGTCGTTTCTAGTGGGTACGACATAACGTATAATAGGAGGCATGAAGCGCTTACGCTCGCTGCTGCTTGCCCTGGTGGCAATGATTGTTGTTGCCACGCCGGTCATTTACATTATTGCCCACCAGCAACAAATTGTCGATTGGATTTCGCTGCGTAATTACGTCCCACCTGTAGCAGTGGCCACCTTAGCCAATGAGACCACCATGAATGATACTGGCAGACGTATTTTTTATGTTGCACGACCCCAAATACAGGACAAGACAAGCTTTTACAGTAGTTGCAATGAAAACGAGCAAACCATTGTTCTCGGGTGTTTCGTAGAGGGCAGAGGTATCTATATTTTGTCAGTTAGTGATGAACGACTCAGAGGCGTCGAGCAAGTTACTGCCGCGCACGAAATGCTACATGCAGCCTACGAGCGACTGGATAATCAAACAAAAACACGCATTATTGGTCTCCTGCAAGCAGACTATGCCAAACTCAACGATTCTGAAATATCGAAAAAAATTGACCAATATAAAAAAGCGAACGCCGATATAAACAATGAGCTTCACTCAATCATGGGAACCGAAGTGGCAAATCTATCACCGGAGCTAGAAGCGTACTACCGGCAGTATTTCATAAGCCGAGCCAAAATCGCTGGCTATGCTCAGCAGTATAAGAGTGTCTTTATGAGCCGCAAACAAAAACTTGATGACTATAATCAGCAGCTTAGCAGCATTGAAAAGCAAGTTGTTACTAACAACGAAATGCTTGCTTCTCAGTCTGGAGCCCTCGATCAAGAAGAGGCACGCCTGACAGAGCTTCGAGCTGCAAATAACATTGATGCATACAATGCTGGCGTCGGTCCATACAATGCAAAGCTAGCGAACTATAACGCCTTAGTTGACAAGACTCGCTCGCTCGTCGCGCAGTATAAAGATATTTTGACAGAGCGGAATAAGATTGCCGAGGAAGCTCAAGAACTCAGTAAGGCATTGGATAGCCGAATTTCAACTCCCTCAACCAAGTAGCAGATTTACCTCGCGCTTGCTACACTGAGGGGTACTATGGCTAAGTCGAGCGTAAAGTTTGTGTGCAGTAATTGTGGAGCACTTAGTGCCAGCTGGTCTGGTCGTTGTCATGTCTGCGGAGAGTGGAACACACTTCAAGAACAAGCAGAAATTGTGGTTGGCAAGAAGACTGCTAACTACAGCGCCGAAAAATTGCCTACCCGCTCATTAGCCGATGTCAAAAAAGCAGGCCAAGAAAAGCGCCTCTCAACGAGACTACGCGAGGTTGATACCGTGCTTGGCGGTGGATTTGTACCAGGTAGTGTTACTTTGATTGCTGGGCAGCCTGGTATCGGCAAAAGTACGCTCCTCCTACAACTGGCTGATGCGTTGGCAACTTCACGGCAGGTGTTATATGTGAGTGGCGAGGAATCAGCTCATCAGATCGGCATGCGTGCCAGTCGTCTTAAGACAGGCAGTGCTAAGCTGCAACTTGCTACCAGTACTCGCGCCGAGGACATTGCAAGTAGTATCAGCACCGGAGAAAACGCGATGGTAATTGTCGACTCCATTCAAACCCTAACAGTAGACGCAGTTAGCTCCGCGCCCGGTACAATTAGTCAGATCACCAATGCCACACATTTGCTGAGCGAGCAAGCCAAAGCGACCAGTACCGCCTTGGTCTTGGTAGGCCACGTTACAAAAGAAGGCTCTATAGCCGGACCAAAAGTCCTTGAACATCTTGTTGATGTGGTCTTGCAGCTGGAAGGCGATCGGTATGGAGGCCTCAAGGTCCTTCGCGGCACCAAAAATCGTTATGGCTCAACCAGTGAGACTGGTATTTTTGAGATGACCGACAGCGGGTTGGCGGCAGTGGCGAATCCTTCGGCATCACTACTTGCCGAACGACAAGTCAACGACGGCTCAGTTGTGCTAGCAACTATCGAGGGCACGCGGCCACTCTTGGTGGAGGTACAAGCCCTAGTAAACCGAACCTCCTATGGCTACCCGAAGCGTGCAGCAAGTGGTATAGATTTGAATCGCATTAACTTGCTTGTCGCAATGCTTGAGCGGCGTACCAAACTTAACTTAGCCGAGCAGGATATCTATATAAACATAGTTGGTGGCATACGGATTACAGAACCAGCAGCCGACCTGGCTGTTTGCATGGCAATTGCCAGCGCAAGCAAGGGAATGAAACTCAAACACGATGCAGTAGTGTTTGGCGAAGTTGGTTTGTCCGGTGAAGTCCGTCATGTTCCGTATATTGAAAAACGCATGGTAGAAGCAAAAAAGCTAGGTTTTACTAGCGCTATCGGCCCCTTGCCGCGGAGCCAGAAAGCCATACGAGGTCTCCAGGGCGTACGTGACGTTCGCACCGCACTAAACCAGTTTCTAGAAACCTGAGCCTTCAAGCAATATGTCAAGTCCCTGAAACAGTTACAGTGTTGGAATCTGCCCCATCACCATCACGGGCTTTGACTTGCGTACCAATGGCGACATTGTTCTTGCTGCAGCTTCCTCCTGAGCCTGTGCAAATAGTTGCATTTGTATTCGCATTATAGATCGTGACTGTGCCCGAGCCGCCAGACCAAGTGAAAGTAGTCTTAATCCCAGCAGTGCTCGGGGCGTTCAAGGTTATTGCGCTAATGGCACTGGCCGTTACAGTGACTGACCCACTGGTTGCGTCATACAGAACACTGTCGATAATCTGCGCACTGACCGCTTTAGTTCCAGAGATTGCAGAAGCAGGCAGTGTAACTGAAGCGCCATCAGAAGTAACCCTGAATGACTGCACTGTCTGGCCGTCAATGATAAAATTGACCGTACCGTTAAACTGATCGCTGTCAATGGGATGCGTTCCTTGGTGAACAATCGCAGTAACTGATCCGTCAGGATTGCTCGCTATATCAATGCTAGGCTTAATGTCCTCACATTTATGAACATCGTCATTTTCGCTCGTATTTGCACCCCCGCCGGTTACAAATCGGTCACCAGAAAACATGTTCGCGCCTGCGTCCTTATTTTCTTCTTTCGCTAGGTTGGGAGTACAGTCAGTAGCCAACTTCTTGGAAACTTTATCAATAACATTCGTTTTATTATCTGACTTTTTAGTGTTTTGATACCATGATGGGTACAGGTCGGTGCTCGGACTCGGAACGACAGCACCGATTCCGGGGTTAGTCCGTACCACATAAGCCGCTTCAGACTTAACTCCAGATGGCTTCTGGCGATCAACTGGAGTCAAGTTGTCGTGCGCTTTATTCATCCAACCCTGCCATATTGGCTGAGTCATGTTCTCCATAGTACCACTCATAACTTTTTGCCGGGTGTGGTAGCCAACCCATACTCCCGCCGCGTACTGAGTCGAGAAGCCCATCATCCAGCCGTCCTTGCCATCGTTTGTTGTTCCGGTCTTCATAGCAAACTTCCAACCCTTATATCGATGGGGTTTTCGACCTGCAGGGAAGTAGCTCGCGTTAGGATCGCTCATCATGTCTGCAACAATATAAGCTGAATCTGGTCGTACCGCTTGTTCACCCTTTGATGGCTTCCATTCGTCAACCTTTTTGCCGCCTGAGTCGCTGATTTTCAAAATATAGGTCTGCGGAATATTGAGACCATTGCGCGACAGGCTCGCATACCCGTGCACATGCTCATCAAGATGAAGGTATGCACCATCACCGATAGCTGAAGATGCGTAACATGCACCCTCTTTGGTAAGTTTCTCGTCTTGATAGCACTTGTAGCCACTTTTTAGGCCGAGCTTTTCAGCGGTCTGAATGGTCTTGTCAATTCCAGTTGTAAGCATGGCTTTCACAGCCGGCACGTTTCGTGATCCACCCAGAGCATACCTCAAAGTCATTGGTCCAGGATACTTAAAATCGTAGTCCCACAAGCAGTTTCCGCCCTGTTTGGGCTGCGCTTTATTTGTGCATGGATAGCCTTCAATCGGGCCTTGCGTGTCATAGAGTACCGAGCCAGCTCCAAAATTAGTATTGTTTTCAATTAACGCCGTATAGTCGTATGGCTTAAAACTCGAGCCTGGCGGCAGCGGTGAAGTCGCATAGTTAAACTGACCGTAGTCAGGATTATTAAAGTCCGAACCCCCGACAAGGGCAACTACCTGGCCTGTTTTAACATCTTCCGCAGCAAAAGCCGCAACATCACCACCTTGCCGACGGACCTGTGCCATGCCTGCGTTTACTTGGTCTTCGGCTAGTTTTTGCTTATCCATATCGAGTGTCGTAACGACAGTCCAACCGCCGCGCTTAACTGTCTGGTCACCAAATTTATCTTCAAGTTGCTTTTTGGCCGCCAACACAAACCACGGCGCCTTAATACCAGCGTATTTTGCCTGCGGCTCCTTAACCTTAGCCAATACGTCAACCTTTTTTGCTTCGTCACGCTCCTTAGAAGAGATCATGCCTTGCTGTACCATTAGATCGAGAACATACTGCATACGCCCAACGAGAGCAGGCTTAGATTCTTCGGGATTGTCCTTAAAGTAGGCACCATAAGGTGAATAGAACGATGGCGACTTGGGGATGGAAGCCAGAAAAACCGCCTCATCAAGCGTCAGGTCTTTGGCAGACTTCTGGAAATAATCACGAGCTGCCGCTTCGGCACCATACTGCACGTTTCCGTACGGTGCGGTGTTCAGATAGCCAGCTAAAATCTCTTGCTTGGAATAGCTCCGTTCCAGTTCAACAGATAAAATTAGTTCTTTGACTTTTCGCGTGTAGCTACGATCTTTTGTCCAGTTTTGTGTCAGCTTTACAAGCTGTTGCGTAATAGTTGACCCACCTTGAGTGCTGCTCTTACCCAAGACATTATTGACACCCGCACGGGTAATACCTCTCACATCAAAGCCACCATGTTTGAAGAAGTCTTTGTCCTCGATAGCTACCGTGGCTTCTTTGAGATATTTCGATAGATTATCATCAGTAACTGGGATACGCTTCACAGCATCGTAATCTTCCCATAACAACGTCTGACCAGAGCGATCGTAGTATCTTATACTACCGCCAATATTATTGCCCGAGATATCTCGCAGGTTTGGCAGGTCTTTTCTGAAGTATGCAAACAATCCAAGTAGAACCAAGAATCCGACCGCGAAACCAACACCTGCAATTTTGAGTGCCATAATCGCACCATCTCGACTGAACCAATAATGATACATACGACGCGGCTCAAAGTGATATAGAAACCGCTTCAAATGCCCCTTAGGCAGCCCGGCCATTCGTGCAGCTTTTCGTTGTTCTTTAGCATCTTTACTGTTTACCCAGCGCTGCATAATCCCACGGTTGATTTTAAACGTTTTACCACTCTTCGTTGTGTGTGTATTGCGAGATTTACGAGATGATCGCTTACCGCCAGTATTGTTGGCCATATATGTTGTTACGACTCCTTTTTCTGCTGTTTATTATAGCAAATAACTCAGGTTCGCAAGCAGTTTTATCACAAGCACTATGGTGTGCTCCCAGCGGTACGCTATACTGGTCGTATGAGTACTATGAGTTTAAGCGAAGAATTAGCCTGGCGCGGGTTTGTAAACCAAACCACTCTCGCCGACATTACCGAGTTAGATAAAACTACGTTTACCTTCTATTGGGGCGTAGATCCAAGCGCTCCATCACTGACCATTGGCAACATGGCCGCTGCTATGATGGTACGCCACTTTGCTGCTCATGGACACAAGGCAGTTTTACTGATTGGAGGAGCGACTGGATTAATCGGTGACCCCGATGGCAAAGCCCAGGAGCGCGATCTCAGATCAGTTGAAGAGATCAACCACGACAAACAATCTATTGTAGCCCAGTATAACACGCTGTTTCAGGGTCTTGCTTTTGAAGTCGTCGATAACTATGAGTGGTTTAAAAACATAGGCTATCTGGAATTCCTGCGTGAGGTAGGCAAGCACGTGCCAATGCGCCAAATGCTCGGACGCGAATTTGTCCAATCTCGGCTTAGTGAAGGTGGTGCCGGCATTAGTTATGCCGAATTCAGCTACGCACTTATTCAAGGCTATGATTTCTTACATTTGCACAAGACCAAAGGCGTTAATTTGCAGGTTTGTGGCGCCGATCAGTGGGGCAACAGCATCGCCGGTGTCGAGTTGATACGGCGTATCAGTGGCGACACTGCACACATCTGGTCCACACCATTAATAGTCAACAAATCGACGGGAGTCAAATTTGGCAAGAGTGAAGCTGGTGCCGTTTGGCTAGACCCAGAACTCACCAGTCCATT